>NZ_JBHLWI010000013.1:0-84465 GCF_042432905.1 Fontibacter flavus
TCGACCAGTATTATACGTGTCAAGGAAAAAATCTAATCAAAAATCCCCAATCATGACTTTAGATTTTCAAAATCAAAAAATTGCAGCATAAAAAAGGCTGCCCTTTTCGGACAGCCCCTTTTTTTTCAATTATTAAATCTTAGTATCTGTAATACTCAGGCTTAAATGGACCTTCCACTGTCACGCCAATGTATTGGGCTTGATCAGAAGTCAAAGTATCTAATTCAACTCCCAATTTAGCCAAATGCAAAGCAGCCACTTTTTCATCCAAGTGTTTAGGCAATACATAAACACCAGGCTCATATTGGCTTGTATTAGTCCAAAGCTCCAACTGTGCCAAAGTTTGGTTTGTGAAGGAATTGGACATCACGAAAGATGGATGACCAGTAGCACAACCCAAATTCACCAATCTACCCTCCGCCAATACAATGATCTGCTTGTCTTCAATGGTATACAGGTCAACCTGAGGTTTGATCACATCCTTTGTATGACCATAACTCTTATTTAACCATGCCATATCAATCTCGTTATCAAAGTGACCGATATTGCAGACAATCGCTTTGTCCTTCATTGCCCTGAAATGCTCTTCGGTAATGATATCTTTATTTCCGGTAGCAGTGACTACGATATCGGCTTCTTTTACGGCATCTACCATTTTTTTGACTGCAAAACCATCCATAGCGGCCTGAAGTGCACAGATTGGATCGATTTCGGTGACAATCACCCTGGCACCAGCTCCTCTTAGAGATGCGGCAGACCCCTTGCCCACATCACCATAACCTGCTACCACTGCCACTTTTCCTGCCATCATGACATCAGTAGCTCTTCGGATAGCATCCACTAGAGATTCTTTACAGCCGTATTTGTTATCAAATTTAGATTTGGTAACTGAATCATTCACATTGATCGCTGGCATCGGCAAAGTACCGTTTTTCATTCTTTCATAAAGCCTGTGCACACCTGTGGTAGTTTCTTCAGAAAGTCCTTTGATACCAGCAATCAATTCTGGATAATTATCCAAAACCATATTGGTAAGATCACCTCCGTCATCAAGAATCATATTCAAAGGCTCTTTTTCTTCTCCAAAGAAAAGCGTCTGCTCAATGCACCAGTCAAATTCTTCTGCTGTCATTCCCTTCCAGGCATATACTGAAATACCTGCTGCTGCAATAGCTGCTGCTGCATGATCCTGAGTAGAGAAAATATTACAAGAAGACCAGGTCACTTCAGCACCTAAAGCCACTAATGTTTCTATCAAAACAGCTGTTTGTATAGTCATGTGCAGACATCCTGCAATTCTGGCACCTTTCAAAGGCTGTGACGGACCATATTCTTCCCTCAAAGCCATCAAACCTGGCATTTCAGCTTCAGCCAACGTAATTTCTTTTCTTCCCCACTCAGCCAGGGAAATATCTTTCACCTTATATTTGATGAATTTGTCAGATTTAATTTCAGACATAAGTTATTTAATTAATGAATTGATTTTCAAAATAGAAGTACAAATTTAGCGCTTTTGCTTACAAAATAAAATTCGGAACTCACAAGTATTTAACCTCCTTGAACCCATAAAGGTTAAGTGATCCATCTCTTTTTTCCAGAATTAATTTACCTTCAGGGCTAATACCTTCTATTTTTCCATCAAAAACCTCTCCATCATCATACCTGGCCCATTCCCCGTACCTATATAAATTGGACAGATAGGATTCCCTAAGCCTTTTTCTATCCCCCTTCTTTAGTGAGACATAATATTTTTCAATTCGGGCAATCAATAATTTAAAAATTTCCCATTTATCCATTTGGCTTCCTGTAAGGGAAGAAAGTGATGTTGCAAATGGCAATTCTTTGATTTCCTGATTGATGTTTAATCCAATGCCCACTACCGAGAATTCAATTCCCTGATGGTTGATGATGTTTTCAATCAAAATCCCTCCAAGTTTTCCTTTCTCAATATGTAAAATATCATTGGGCCATTTAATGACAATACCGGGAACATATTCATCCAAAATTTCTTTTACAGCTAGTGAAACAACAATATTTAGGTCAAACTGCTCGGTAGCATTTAAAAAATACGGCTGTAAAACTAAGGAAAAAGTCAGATTTTTACCTGGCTCTGTCCACCATCGATTCCCCCTTTGTCCTCTACCTTTGGTTTGCGATTCTGTTAAGATAATACTGCCCTCCGCCACTTCTTTGGTTCTGATCTTTCCTAGTGCCAGATCATTGGTAGAGTGACACTCTGTCAGGAAATGAATATCTTTTCCAAGAAAAACCGTATTGGCAAGGATTTTATACATTCTTTTACTAGTTAATTTGTAAGGCAATAAAGATATTTAAAATCTGAATTGTCTTTAATCAATATAGAGGAAGTAAAATTAGTACATTATAATATGACAGCAGAAGAGCTGAGTAAAGTAATTATCAAAGGAATGGAAGAAAAAAAGGCTTCCGATATAATTTTGATGGATTTAAGGGGTGTAAAAAATGCATTTACGGATTTTTTCGTCATCTGTTCTGGTAATTCAGACACCCAATTAGAGGCAATTTCTGAATCTGTGGAGGAGGAAGTGATCAAAGCCAACCAAGGCCGGCCTTATAGGAGTGAAGGAAAAAACAACAACCAATGGATTCTCATGGACTATGTAGATGTCGTTGCCCATATCTTCCTTAAGGACAGAAGAACCTTTTATGGTTTAGAAGAGCTCTGGGGAGATGCCAAAATTACCCGAATCCAATCTTGAAACTTTGAACTTTCAGGATCAAAAATCGTTTTACATGTGAGTTTATGATATATAGAAATAGGAATGAGCGAAAATAACAAAAATAAAAAATTCATCCCCAAGACGCCTCAAAAACCTAATTTTCAACTTTGGTTGATTTTAACGGCAGTGATCGTTTTGGTGGGTATTACCTGGTTCAACCAGCGCAATACAGTAATCGACATCACTTTAAAGAAATTTGAGGACATGTACTTGGCCAATGATGTGGCTAAGGTAGTGGTGGTTTATAATCAAAATCTCGTTGAGGTTAGCTTAAAACCCGAATCTCTCGAAAATTCTAAATACAAAGATGAATTGGAGGCAAACAGTCCTTTCTTTACTCCAAGTGGTCCCCACTATCAGGTAAAGATTGCTTCTGTAGACAAGTTTATAGAGGATTTCCAAAAACTTGAAAATGCCAAACCTGACAGGGATAGGATTGGATATACTGCAAAAACTCAGGAATCTTGGACCAATTGGTTCTCAAGTTTCGGTTTTCTGATCCTCTTGTTCTTATTCTTCTGGATTATGATGAGAAGAATGGCAGGACCTAGTGGTCCAGGGGGCCAGATTTTCAATGTCGGAAAATCAAGGGCACAGCTGTTTGATGCAGAAAACAAAGTCAAAATCACTTTTGATAATGTAGCAGGTTTGGATGAGGCCAAGGAAGAAATTCAGGAAATTGTTGAATTCCTGAAAAACCCAGGAAAATTTACCAAGCTTGGTGGTAAAATCCCAAAAGGAGCTCTTCTAGTTGGCCCTCCAGGTACAGGTAAAACCTTATTGGCTAAAGCAGTGGCAGGCGAAGCTGGTGTTCCATTCTTTACCTTATCCGGTTCAGATTTCGTAGAAATGTTTGTCGGTGTAGGTGCGGCAAGGGTACGCGACCTCTTCAAACAAGCAAAAGAAAAAGCGCCTTGTATCATTTTCATTGACGAAATTGATGCCATTGGTAGATCCAGAGGTAAAGGCCAAATGCCAGGATCTAACGATGAAAGAGAGAACACACTTAACTCCCTATTGGTGGAAATGGATGGTTTCGGTACAGATTCAGGAGTTATTGTTCTGGCAGCAACCAACAGACCTGATGTATTGGACTCCGCACTATTAAGACCGGGACGTTTCGACAGGCAGATCAGTATTGACAAGCCGGACATTGTGGGAAGAGAAGCAATCTTCAAAGTGCACCTTCAACCCATCAAAATCAGTAATGATGTTGATGCTAAAAAATTAGCGGCCCAAACACCAGGTTTCGCGGGTGCTGAAATCGCAAACGTATGTAATGAAGCAGCTTTGATTGCTGCAAGAAGAAATAAAACCGCTGTAGATATGCAGGATTTCCAAGACGCTGTAGACAGGGTCATAGGTGGCTTGGAGAAGAAAAATAAAATTATTTCTCCTGAGGAAAAACAGATTGTAGCCTACCATGAAGCTGGACATGCAGTGGCTGGCTGGTTCTTGGAACATGCTGACCCATTGGTGAAAGTAAGTATTGTACCTAGAGGTGTAGCCGCATTGGGATATGCCCAATATCTTCCAAAAGAACAGTTCCTCTATCAGACTGAACAGCTCATTGATGAGATGTGTATGACCTTAGGTGGAAGAGCTGCAGAAGAAATTGTCTTTGGAAAAATATCAACCGGTGCATTGAGCGACCTGGAAAGAGTGACCAAAGTGGCCTATTCCATGGTTTCTGTATACGGCATGAATGATAAGATTGGTAATGTATCCTTCTATGACAGTAAAGGAAGTGAATACAAAATGACCAAACCTTATTCTGAAACTACGGCAGAAACCATTGATGAAGAGGTCAGAAAACTGATCAGCGAGGCATATCAAAGAACAAAAGATTTGCTTCAAACCAAGAGAGGTGAACTCGAAACCTTAGCCAAAGAATTGCTTGAAAAAGAAATCCTTTTCCAAACAGATCTTGAAAGGTTAATTGGAAAAAGACCATTTGCCAAGGAAACTACCTATGAAGCTTTCACCAGAAAAGTGGATGAAAAAGAATTGGCAGTATCCGAGGCCAAGAAAAAGAAAGAAGCAGAAGCGAAAGCTGTGGAAAATCCTTCTGAAGAAGAAACTCAAGTTGAAGAAAATAAGGGATAAATCATCCCTAACCATAAGTTGTAAAAGCCTCCCCTGTCTGGGAGGCTTTTTTTATGCATTTGATATGGATTGATTATCTTTGAAAGATTTACTTGTACTCCATGAATATTACACTTAGAGAAAAGAAAGTTTTTTTTGCATCAGATTTCCACTTGGGCGCACCTGATGACCAAAGCAGTAAGCAAAGAGAAAAAAAAATCATCAGATGGCTTAATGAAATAGAAAATGAAGCTGAGGCGATCTTTCTGGTAGGTGATATTTTTGATTTTTGGTTTGAATATGAAAAAGTTGTCCCAAAAGGCTTTATACGCTTTTTGGGTAAAATCGCAGACCTGCGTGAGAAGGGCATTCCCATTTTCTTTTTTACCGGCAACCATGACCTGTGGATGAATGATTACTTTACCCAAGAATTGGGCATCCCTGTATTTCACCATCCTATTGAAGTGGTGATTGCCAATAAAAAATTCCTGGTAGGACATGGTGACGGACTTGGACCTGGAGATGAGCATTACAAATTCTTAAAGAAGATTTTTACCAATCCATTCTGTCAATGGCTTTTCAAATGGCTTCACCCTGATTTAGGAGTACGACTTGCCCATAAATGGTCCAAAAACAGCCGTATCACCAATCTTCAAAAGAATGAAAATGAATTCAAAGGAGATGATGAATGGCTTTGGGCCTATTGTAAGCAAGTGGAAAAAAACAGACATTTCGATTATTACATATTTGGCCATAGACATTTGCCACTTGATTTGCCAGTAGGGCATACTGCAAGGTATTTCAATCTTGGGGAATGGGTCAATCAATATACTTATGGTGTATTTGACGGGAATACATTCGAAATCAAAACCTTGGAACCATGAAAAAATCAATGTTTGTCTTCCTTTTCCTTTTTTCTTTTTTCAAGGCAATGGGTCAGGAAATCGTATGGAACCTGGAGACAGTCATTGAATTTCCCAGACTTGGATTACTATCTTTGGACAATCAGGGCTTTCTATTCATCTCTGATCTTGAAGGCAACCTCTATCAATACAATAAAAATGGTAATCAGGTTAATAATTTTTCTCCCCAGCGCCAGGCAGCACTGACGCAACTTGAAGCTTCTTGGACAGTTAATATTTTTACATTTTCAACAGATCTTCAGGAATACAGAATATTGGACAGGTTTGTCAATCCAGTATCAGAAAACAGAATCCCAACGGATTTAATCAACCTTGCTAAAGTTGCCACTTTGGGCAATAATAATATCATGTGGATTTTTGACGAAGCTGATCTCTCTCTCAAACAGTTTGATTACCGAAGAAACAGGATCCTTCAGCATCAGCCGCTAAACTTGATTCTAGACAGGTCTTCGTTAGAGGTAATTGATATCCGGGAATATCAAAACTTGGTTTTTTTAAATATTGAGAGTGAAGGGGTATATATTTTGGACAATCAGGGAAATCTCATAAGAAAAATTGATATTGTTTACCCTCAAAAACTATCTTTTTGGAAAGAAAACATCCTTTTTCTTGATGATGGAAAAATAGCTGTCTTGGATTTCAAATCTGGAAAACTAAACAAGTATTTGCTTCCAGAGGAAATCAATCCAAAAGCGGTGATGATCAATCAGGAAAATATTTTCCTTTACAATGAGAATCAGGTTTGGATTTTCAGGAGATCAAATCAGTTTTAACTTAAAAAAACAGACCCGATCACACATTCATGAGATCGGGTCCTCAGGTTATAAATTGTGACTTAATTAAGCAATTTCTACTAGCGTGATATCAAAAATCAAATCTTGTCCAGCCAATGGGTGATTTGCATCCAAAACGATTTTCTCTGCATCTACATGCGTTACTTTTACTGGAACTGGCTGTCCTGCTTGATTTTGCAATGACAACTCCATTCCAATCTCAGGCTTGATATGAGGAGGGACTTGATCAATTGGAATATCCAACATCATATCTTCTCTTTTCTCACCATAAGCTTCTGCGCTTGGAATAGTGACACTTTTCTCTTCACCAATGGCCATGCCGTGAACAGCTGCGTCAAAACCTTTGATCATATTGCCATCACCAAGTGTGAATTGAAGAGGTTCTCTGTTAGCCGAGCTATCAAATACAGTTCCATCCTCAAGTCTACCGGTGTAATGAACTTTCACTGAATTTCCTTTACTTGCTACTGACATATTGTATGTTTATTTTGTTAAAGTCACAAAGTTAACACTTTTATTCCCCCTATAAAAGTATGTCCGTTTTCGACACGGACACTGTTCATTTTTGAGATAAAATCGTACGTTTTTGAACATATTTTTCCTTATATTGAGTGGAAATAGGCCTTAAAGGCTACTTTGAGGAAATGGCATCATTTTGTCATATACTTTCAAAAATGGAATGATCATGGAAAACCAACAATTAGGAAAGATACTCATCATAGACGATAATGAAGATTTATTGTTTGCTGCAAAAATGCTGTTGAAAAAATATGCAAAGGAAGTAACGATAGAAAAAGACCCAAGAAGGATCCCTTTTTTGGTAAACAACAACAGCTATGATGTCATTCTACTGGACATGAACTTTACAGAAGACACCACTTCCGGCAAAGAGGGGTTCCATTGGTTAAAACAGATTAAAGAAATCGATCCAAAAGCTGTGGTCATTTTAATTACCGCATTCGGAGATGTGGAAATGGCTGTTCAAGCATTGAAAGAAGGGGCAACAGACTTTATCCTGAAGCCATGGCAAAATGAAAAATTATTGGCCACGCTTACTTCTGCTAGTCGTCTAAAAGAAAGTTACGATGAAGTAGACAAGCTTTCCAAAAAGCAAAAACAGCTTCAAACGGATGCTAAAAAGCCTTATACAGATATCATAGGCAGCAGTGCTTCTATGAAAAATATATTTTCGATCATTGACAAAGTCGCGCAAACAGATGCCAATATCCTGATCTTAGGTGAAAACGGTACGGGCAAGGAACTCATTGCCAGAGCTATACATGACCGATCGCACAGGAAAGATGAGATTTTTGTAGGAGTCGATATGGGCGCGATTACCGAGACACTTTTTGAGAGTGAATTATTTGGGCATAAAAGAGGAGCTTTTACCGATGCGAAAGAAGACAGAGCAGGTAGATTTGAAATCGCTGATAAAGGCACTCTTTTCCTCGATGAAATCGGGAATTTAAGCATGCCTCTGCAATCCAAATTATTGACAGTACTACAAAAAAGAGAAGTCACAAGAATTGGCACCAACAAAGCCATACCTGTAGATATACGCTTAATCTGCGCAACCAATATGCATGTCCATGATATGGTCATGGACAATACTTTCAGACAAGATTTGCTTTATAGGATCAATACAGTGGAAATTTTCCTTCCTCCTCTCAGAGAAAGACAAGATGATATCCCTCTTTTGGCAGAACATTTTCTGAAAATCTATGCCCAAAAATACAGAAAGACATTTCATGGGTTCACGCCTTCCGCTATGCAATTGCTTCAAAGGTACAATTGGCCGGGCAACATTCGTGAACTGCAGCATGCCATAGAGCGTGCCATTATCATGGCTGACGGTAACGAACTGGACAGCAGAGATTTCTTTTTCCTTTCTGCCAAACCCATGAATGAGAAAATTGCCACTCCGGCAACTTTTAACCTGGATGAGGTGGAAAAAACCACCATTCAACGGGTAATAGATAAGAATGGAGGAAATATTTCCAAAGCAGCTAAAGAACTTGGTTTGACCAGGGCTTCTTTGTACAGAAGATTAGAAAAGTATGGATTATAAGGTTGGCCTGCTTGGAAGAATATTCCTTTTGGCCGTTTCAATTTTCGTTTTATCCTATTTCATCTTGAATGGTGCAGGAGTCTTTGCGATTTCTCTGTTCATCATTTTGGTCTTGGCCCAGATTATTTTTCTGATCGGATATGCCGAAAGCTCCTTTAAAAAAGTGCGGCAGTTTTTGGACAATATCAAGCAGGATAATTATACCAATGTCTATCCCGTAAAATTTGACGGTACTGAAACAGATGATCTTCATATTGAATTCAATGCCATTTTGGCAAAACTACAAGAAGACCAAGCAGAAAAAGAGGCGAATTATCAGTATTTCAGATCAGTTTTCCAGCATCTAAGCATTGGACTGATCACCTATGATGAGGTAGGTAAGGTACAGATTGTTAACACTGCTGCTAAAAGAATGCTGAACATTCAGCATCTGATCAATATTTCAGAAATCGAAAATATCAACAAGGAATTGCATCATGCCATTCACCACCTGAGAACAGGTGGTAGCGAGCTGATCAAAATCGCCCATCCGGACGGCATCATGCAACTTTCTGTTTATGTGATTGAGCTGATATTGAGGGACACAAAATTTAAGCTTGTTTCCTTGCAAAATATCCAAAGTGAGCTTGAAGAAAAAGAGATGGAAGCTTGGCAGAACCTGGTCAGGGTGTTGACCCATGAAATCATGAACAGCATCGCTCCTATCTCTTCATTAGCTGCTACCGTAAAAACTGACATCGAATCAAAAATGGATACAGACAATCCAGTAGCTGCTCATGATCTCGAAGATTATCTCATGGCTATCAGCACCATTGAAAAAAGAAGTGAAGGACTGATCAATTTCGTAAGTGATTTCAGAAGTCTTGCACATATTCCCAATCCCAAATTTACCGCGATCAGGATCAAAGAACTATTCATGCAACTGGAAACCCTGATGACGCGACAATTTGAAACCAATCAGATACATACCAAATGTACTGTCAAACCTGAAGATCTGATTTTATTTGGCGACAGGAACCTCATCGAACAGGTAATGATCAATCTTATCCATAATGCCATCCAAGCTATGGAGGAAACTTCCACCAAGCTTCTGACTATTGATGCTTTTATTGATGAATCCGGTAAAATCATCATTGAAGTTGCAGATACAGGCAAAGGGATTGAAGAGGAGGCTCTTTCCAAAATATTCATTCCTTTCTTTACGACCAAGAAAAAAGGTTCAGGCATAGGTCTAAGCCTTTCCAAACAAATTATGAGAAGACACAAAGGAAATATTCAGGTTAGTTCCACCTTAGGTGAAGGTACAGTCTTCAAATTAATCTTTAACGCTTAGCATATAGGAACAGAGGACCATCACAAGCTGTCGCAGAAGCGTTGAGCAATTGAAAATCTTTATTGACATATAAATTCTCAATAGGACCTTCACCGCAATTAGCTGCCATAGTTTCATTGGTGTCAAATTTAAGGACCAGTTCAAAAATCAAACCCTCTCCATTATGCTCAATTGGTTTTATGGTATAGGTCCCCAAGGCCTGATTGGGAACATCCAATGTCCTTCCTTCTTTGGATTGATTGGAAATTTTAATAAAACTGTTATCTGTATTAAAAATATATTTTTCCTCATGAACAAATTGTGTCCCATCAAATCCCGGTATTGTCCAAGAGGGCCTTATTTCCTTGAGATTCCAATATCCTAAAATATTGAAATCTGGATTTTTGTCATCCTGATTACAGGAATTTGAGAAAATGGCCAAAACCACTAAAAGTATGAGTTTATTTTTCATTGGGTAAATTTCATGAATTGTAAAGCCAAAATGCATTTTAAATTACTAATAATTTTTCAAAAACCAATTGGGTCTGTTTGTATGAGCGGTCAAAAAACTGTTTTAACATTACATTAACCTCGGCTTCATATTAATGCTGATTTTATTCAAATACTTATTAATTGAATAACACGCTGTTCATCATCAGTTTATAGCTGTACTATAACTTGCATGCAAAACTGATAGACTTTGAATACAACTTTCAAAACAATCGTCATCTCAGATGTGCATTTGGGCACCAAAGGGTCAAAAGCCAAAGAAGTTGCAAGATTTCTCAAGCAACACTCATGTGAAAATCTAATCCTTAATGGGGATATCATCGATGGTTGGCAACTCCGAAAATCCGGAACTTGGAAAAGAAAGCACACCAGATTTTTTAACCGAGTCCTCAAAATGATAGAACAGGAAAATACAAGAGTATTCTATTTAAGAGGAAACCATGATGATTTTTTGGACCAGATTCTTCCTCTTCAGATCGGTAACCTATCTATTCAAAAAGATATGGTTTACGAAAGCAATGGGAAAAAATTCTTCATCACGCATGGAGACATTTTCGACAGTATTACGAGTAATTTCAGGTGGATAGCCTATTTAGGGGATATAGGATATACTTTCTTACTTTGGCTGAACAGACAGGTCAACCATCACAGAAGAAGAAAAGGTCTCCCCTACTTCTCGCTTTCCCAATATGTGAAAGGCAAAGTGAAGTCAGCGGTATCTTACATAGATGAGTATGAGTCCGAACTGGCCAAAGTAGCCAAAGTAAAAGGCTGTGATGGTATCATCTGTGGCCATATCCACAAAGCAGAAAACAGAAAAATAGAAGGTATAACCTACCTCAATTCAGGGGATTGGGTCGAAACCATGAGTGCTTTGGCCGAAGATCATGATGGTAATTGGCAGCTGATTTACTATAATGAAATGGACTTCTCCAAGAAATCTGATGAGAAACTCAGGGAAATTGGTCCCCAATTAGATCTCAAAACTGTAGCTTTCGACAAACTTCCAGAAAATTTCAATCTTGGGAATTTTAGATTCTGAGCATGAGGTTTTTGTTTATCATTCAGGGTGAAGGAAGAGGTCATATGACCCAAGCTATTGCACTTGCACAATTATTGGATAAGATGGGCCATCAATTAAGTGCGGTGTGCATTGGCACAAGCAAAAGAAGATCTATTCCTGATTTTGTCAAAAATGCATTTACAGTACCCTTACACCAATTTGAAAGTCCGAATTTCATTACCGATAAGAAACAAAAGGGTATCAAAATCGGTAAAACCATTACAAACAATCTGGTAAAAACAAAGGATTTCATTTCAAGCATGGAAAAAATCCATGCTTTGGTCACAGAACATGAACCTGACATTATTTTGAA
Source organism: Fontibacter flavus (assembly GCF_042432905.1). Lineage (NCBI taxonomy): Bacteria > Pseudomonadati > Bacteroidota > Cytophagia > Cytophagales > Cyclobacteriaceae > Fontibacter > Fontibacter flavus. The sequence goes on from NZ_JBHLWI010000013.1 coordinate 11,828, forward strand.
TTTTTATGATATTTTAGGAGGGCTTTACAATTTTTTATACCGTCCAAAAGGCCAATTCTGGGTAATTGGACATCAATATCTTTCTGAACACCGTTCATTTGTTTTTGCCAAAGGTTTTCGGATTCAAAAATACCTGTTTAATCTCAATACACAGGTCACAGCACTCGGCGCTGATAAAAAGCTAGCCCTTTCATTTAGGCCATTGGAAGATGAGCAAAAAAAGAAAATTGTTGTCTTACCCCCTCTATTGAGGGAAGATCTGAAAAACCTGGCAACACAAGATGGGGATTTCTACCTGACTTACATGGTCAACCACGGCTACAGTGAAGAAGTGATGAATTTTGCACAAAGAAATCCTGAAATCAAAATCGAAGCTTTTTGGGACAAAAAAGAAGCTGGAAAAGAGTTCAAAGCTTTGGACAATCTTACTTTTCATCAGGTTGATGACAGGTTGTTTTTAGAGAAAATGGCAACATGCAAAGGTCTGGTCAGCACAGCAGGATTTGAGTCAATTTGCGAGGCCATGTATTTAGGTAAGCCTGTCATGTTTGTTCCCGTTCAAGGTCAATATGAACAGCTATGCAATGCTTTAGATGCAGAAATTTCAGGAGCTGGAGTGCAGCATACACACTTCGACTTTAAGTACTTCGACAAGATATTAGAAACAAGAAACTTTGGGACTGATCAGGCAAAAAACTGGATAGACAGTTTTCCCTTCATCTTCCAAAGACAAATTGAGCAAAGTTACGGGACAAGATTTAATTCAGCATACAGGGAGCAAACTATCACCTCTTCTGTTCCCAATTCCTAATATTTTTTACACAGATCAACATAGCTTGTTGCTGCCTCACTTTTAGAAAATTCATACCAAAATCGTTCAGACATTGGCATCTTAAATCAAACCATGTTTTTGATGGAGAAAAAGTGTACATATAAGATCATTTTTTTAAACTTATACCGCTTTTTGAAGGTTTGATTGACAGTTGAAATTCATTCAGGCATTTCTTAGAATAATGTACTTGGTTAATCAGATTTGAAAATTCTCATCTACTCGTATATTATCTTTTTCACTTTTTTTCCAAGCTAATAGAAAAAGAAATGTCTGACTTGTTCAAAAAATAGTAAATTCAAGGCTGCTTATTTGAATGAAAGATTCATGAATATAGAGAAACAAAGGCTTCAGGAAGACAGGGAGTGGAAGAAGCATTGGAAAAAGTGGGGACCTTACTTGACGGAAAGGCAATGGGGCACTGTGCGGGAGGACTATAGCCCTCATGGAGCTGCTTGGGATAATGTCACCCATGATGAAGCCAAAAGCAAAGCCTATCGATGGGGAGAAGAAGGAATCGGAGGTATTTCAGATTACAAGCAAAAGCTTTGTATTGCTTGGGCATTTTGGAATGGAAAAGATCCTATGCTCAAAGAAAGATTTTTTGGATTGACTGGGCCGCAGGGGAATCATGGAGAAGATGTAAAAGAGCTGTATTATTACTTGGATTCCACACCTACGCACAGTTATATGAAGATGCTATATAAGTATCCTCAGCAGGAATTCCCTTACAAAGACTTATTGGAAGAAAACCGGAAAAGGACAAAAAACGATCCGGAATACGAAATATTAGATACGGGAATTTTTGATAATGATGCCTATTTTGACATCTTTATCGAATATGCCAAAAATGATTTTGAGGACATCATAGGCAAAGCCACTATACATAATAGGGGTGAGGAGGACGCAGAGATTTGGGTAATCCCTACCATCTGGTTCAGAAAAATATGGTTTACAGGGCATGAACCTTTTATGCCCAAACTTTCAAAGGAAGGCACAAATAAAATCAAGGCCTTCAGCCCTAAAAGCGGTAATTATTTTTTCTCCTTTCAGGGAGAACCGGATCTGAAATTCTGCAACAATGAAACCAACCGGGAAAAATTATACCATATCCCGAACGAAAGAAAATATGTAAAAGACGCTATCAATGACTACGTAGTCAATGGTGATTCCACCCATATCAATGCTGATAATTACGGGACAAAAGCCGCTGCTATTTACAAGTTGATTATTCCGGCAGGAGAGTCCAGGGAAGTAAAATTCCGGATGATGCATCAAGATGCTGATGAAGCAATTACCGATTGTGAAGCTATCATCAATGAAAGAAAAAGAGATGCAGATGAATTCTACGCTGATATACAATCTAGAATTGTAGAAGATGATTTAAAAAACATCCAAAGACAGGCTTTCGCCGGAATGATGTGGAGTAAGCAGTTTTATTACTACAATGTTGAAAGATGGCTGGAAGGAGACCCAGGAAGGTACTCTCCTCCAAAGGAAAGGAAAAAAGGAAGAAACCATAATTGGCGACACCTTCACAATTATGATATCATTTCTATGCCCGACAAATGGGAATACCCCTGGTATGCGGCCTGGGATCTTGCTTTCCACTGCATTCCTATTGCTAGAATTGACCCTGATTTTGCCAAATCACAGCTAATCCTACTCCTCAATGACTGGTATATGCATCCAAACGGACAAATACCGGCTTATGAATGGAATTTCAGTGATGTCAATCCTCCTGTGCATGCTTATGCTGTACAAAGAGTCTATCAGATTGATAAGAAAATGAATGGTGGAAAAGGGGATCAGGAGTTCCTCGAAAGGTGTTTCCACAAACTGATGATCAATTTCACTTGGTGGGTCAATCAGAAAGACAGTGATGGCAAAAACATTTTCGAAGGGGGATTCTTGGGACTTGACAATATTTCTGTGATAGACCGTAGCCATGCCCATCATTATAGTGGCAAACTTGAACAGGCTGATGCTACTTCATGGATGGCGATGTTTTCATTGAATATGTTGAGAATTTCACTTGACCTATGTGAATTCAACAAATCTTATCAATTTACTGCAGGTAAATTTCTGGAACATTTCCTTTATATCGCTGGAGCCATGAATAATATTTCAGGTGAAAGCATCAGTCTTTGGAATGATGAAGAAAACTTTTTCTTCGACGTATTCCACCTGCCAGGCAAAGAACCAAAGGTCATGAAGGTAAAGTCAATTGTGGGTATCATTCCACTATTCGCAGTAGAATCAATCAGATTGGACATGTTTGACAGCTTACCTGAATTCAAAAAAAGACAGGAATTCTTCCTGAAAGAAAAGCCTAAACTTGCGTCACAGGTTTCCAGTTGGATTCAACCGGGCCATGAAAGCAGGAGACTTTTCTCCTTATTGAGGGGACATAGGATGAAAAGTATTCTTCACAAATTATTGGACCCAAAGGAATTCCTCAGTGAATATGGAATCAGGTCACTTTCCAAAGACCATGAAAAGAAACCATACAGCCTCAAAATCAATGGGGACACTTATACTGTGAAATATACCCCCGGTGAATCGGACTCTTTGATGTTTGGGGGTAATTCCAACTGGAGAGGACCTATTTGGTTTCCAATCAATCACTTGATCATAGAATCACTTCATAAATTTGATTATTACTACGGTGGAGAATTCTCTATCGAATATCCAACTGGATCCGGAAATTACCTTACCATGGACCTGATCGCCCGCGAATTATCCCATAGATGCATCAAGATCTTCAAAAAGGATGAAAATGGCAGACGACCAGTGTTTGGCAATAACAAGAAAATGCAGGAAGATCCTCATTTCAAGGATTATCTGCTCTTTTATGAATATTTTCATGGGGATAACGGCTCCGGACTTGGCGCCTCACACCAAACAGGCTGGACAGGATTAGTGGCGGAAATGATCCATAAATATTCAAAGAACAACATTAAAAATCAGGACAATGCTGAGGCCATATTTAGAATCTAACAGGATAGAAGCTGGTTGTGATGAAGTGGGAAGGGGCTGCCTTTGCGGACCGGTAGTAGCAGCTGCGGTCATTCTTCCTCCTGACTATGCCAATGAGTTTATCAATGATTCTAAAAAGCTAAGCAAATCCAACAGGAACAACCTCATCCAAGAGATAAAAACTTCTGCACTTGCATGGTCCATCGCTGAGGCAAGTGTAGAAGAAATTGATAGCATCAATATACTTAACGCTTCATTTCTTGCCATGAGCCGGGCGATTGAAGGATTAAAAGAAAAACCAGAGCATTTACTGATAGATGGTAACCGATTCAAATCACACTTAGACATTCCATTTTCCTGCATTGTAAAAGGAGACAGTAAATTTGCCAGCATTGCTGCAGCATCTATTCTGGCGAAAGTTTATCGGGATGATTTGATGGAAGATATGGCTGCTAAGTACCCTGGATATGGATGGGAGAAAAATGCGGGATACCCAACCAGAGCACACAGAGAAGGCATCATCAAACTGGGATTGACACCTATTCATAGAAAATCATTTAGGCATCTTCCAGAGCAAATGAAGCTGGATATTTAAAACCGCATCAGCATATAGCCCTGAGGCACATATTTGGTAAGCACAGTCAGCATAGAAAGTGCAATCTCCGCCCCTTCCCAAACATCTGTGGTTTTCATATCCCTTGCAATAAGGGATTGTCCGCACACATAAAATTCGACCCCTGCGGATTTCAAGGCCTCGTATACAGGTAGGTTTGGATTTTTTACGCCATATAATTTTTCATAAAATGCATCATTTAAGATACTGAAAACAGCCCCACCATGTACGGCTACTTTGACATGTAAATTATCTACAGACACCCCTCCTACTCCGTGTAAATTGAGCATTCGGGCTATATTGTCTACCATCCTGTTTATTTGTTTTGGATCTTCTGCTCCTGAAACCAAATCAATGATAATCTTAAATTCCCCATTGGGATCAGGTCTTTCTGTTGCTTCAGGAATTTCAAATACTTTACCATATCCAGTTACAATTGGATCTAAACCAACTTGCTGACTGAATCCTACTTGAAGAAAACCAATGGCTAAAACCAAAGAGACAAATAAATTTTTCATGCTGGGATTTTTTCAAAAAGTAGGTAAAATCGTTATACAATCAAACCTCAATTTTTTGAATGACGAAATATGGCTCTTCCCCTCCCATAATTTGGGGTGGAACTACCCCAAAAATTAAAAACTTATTATCATACCAATGTTGATATTTGGGGTCAGCAAGCTGATGAATTTTAGAATTTTTGCTTACCATGTTTTGAACCTGATTGATGGATGACAACTTACCGTTTTCTATGAGGAATACTTTTTCGCCGGGGAGATTACGCTTGTTGTCATTCCCTCTAAATAGAAAAAACACTTTTGCCTCTTGATTAGCCATTTGATAGGAGCCACTATAGATGGTTTGATTGTAAAACAACTTGATTGATTTATCGAAAACTTTCTTACCTTCTGCATCAATGCTTAAAAAATGAACAAATTTTCTGTTAGTTTTAATTGGTTGAGATGCCAAGGTGATATACTTGCCATCAGTGGTGGCCTCAATTAAACGCATCTCTCTATTAAAATTTTTTCCCCCAATTACTTTTCTATTTTTTTTATAATCATAGAAGCCATCAAAATCCTTGAAAGCATAGGCAGAAAAATTCTGGTCCAAAAATTCATTTATTTCTATTTGAAAATAACCTGAAAACCACTCTCCTGGTTTGAAGCTATATGTTCCGACAATTTTATACTCTTCATAGGGGCCATACAAAAGCTGAGCTTTTCTAATATACTTTTTTTTATCAGCCGGTAGTTTTACAGGAAGACGCAATGTCCTGTTAGCATCTTTGTCGTAGGATAGAATCTGCAATTGTTGAAAACGGCTTTTACCAGAACTGTATACAAGTACATCCAATTGATTATTCAACACCTGCATATCCCATATTCTAGTGTCTTTATCAAAAAAATCGGTAATCGAATGCAGGGTATTGTTCTGATAATTGAAAATCTCTAAAAAGTCCCCCTCCTTAATAGAGCCCATCATGACAATACCGTCTTCTATTGGCCTTATAGCCAAAGGGAAAACCATATTGGAACTAATAGGATAACTGGAAATGCCTCCTGTATTGAAATCAATCTTTAATAACAGCTTTTCATACCCTGTTTCTATCCCCCAAGAAATCATTATGTATGCATACCGGTCATCTGCTTCATACGTGACGTTATGCACATTTGGAGATAGTTTTTCTTCCTTAAAAGCTATAGTCTGCAGATTTTCATCTTGAACATAAAACTCAACTGTACCTGCCTTTCTATTGATTTTATAAACCAAGACCCGTTCCTCTGTTGTGAGGATGCCATATTCAGTAATACCCATTTCTCTTTCCCACAAGGTCAATTGTGCCAAAAGCTGATCCAATGAGGCAAAAAAACAATAGAAAATAAGCAATAGTAATTTTATTTTCATGGTATAATAACAACTGATTTGGAAAGCTGCATGCCTACGACCTGATCAAATGTTAGTATAAAACAAAAAGGCCAAAAAACATACAAATACAGGAAATCCATATATCAAACGATTAAACCCTTCAGAAAATGGGACTTAATCATATTATAAAATACGCTCTGAAAATGATTTTGTTAATAAATTGACAACAGAGAAAAAAAAAGCCCCGGAAATTCCGGAGCTTTGTGCGCACGAGAAGATTCGAACTTCCACACCCGTAAGGCACCACCCCCTCAAGATGGCGTGTCTACCAGTTTCACCACGTGCGCGGTTAAAGGTCTGCAAAAGTAGAAAGCTTTGCTGTTCGTTGCAAGTCAAAACTTCAACTTTCGTATAAATTTTTATTGGAACACTTTTCTTTCTGCTGCAAGCAAGGTGTTATAAAGCAATGAAGCAATAGTCATTGGACCAACACCACCAGGAACAGGAGTGATTGCAGAGGCTTTTGCAGCCACTTCATCAAATTTCACATCTCCAATTAATCTAAAACCAGACTTCTTAGTCGAGTCATCTATTCTATGGATTCCCACATCTATTACCACAGCATCTTCTTTAACCATGTCTGCAGTAACAAATTCAGGTTTGCCAATGGCCACTATCAAAATATCTGCAGTCTTGGTGATTTCCTGTAGGTTTTTGGTCCTGCTATGTGTTAAAGTAACTGTACAGTTACCAGGATAGTCGTTCCTGGCCATCAAGATACTCATCGGTGAACCTACAATATGACTCCTGCCTATGACCACACAATGCTTACCTGAAGTTTCAATTTTGTACCGTTTCAACAATTCAACAATACCATATGGAGTAGCTGCCACATAAGCCGGCCAACCTAAGGTCATACGGCCAACATTAGCTGGTGTAAAGCCATCCACATCCTTTTCAGGCTTAATCTTGTTCGTTACTTTTTCAACAGAAATATGTTTGGGTAATGGCAATTGCACGATCAATCCATCAATGGCAGTGTTCTGATTAATGTCTTCCACTACTTTCAACAACTCCTCTTCAGAAACATTCTCCTCCAATCTCACCAAGGTGGACTCAAAGCCTACCAGCTGACAGGCTTTCACCTTTGCACCTACATAGGTTTGACTTGCTCCGTCATTTCCTACCAAAACAGCAGCCAAATGAGGGATTTTACCACCTTCAGTTTTAATTTCCGCTACCCTTGCAGCTATTTCTGACTTGATTTGATCCGAGGTCTTTTTTCCGTCTATGAGTGTTGACATGATTGGAGTATCGTTATTAGGATATTGGTTAATTGGTGATTGGTTAACTGTTAAATGTTAATTTTTTAAAGGCTATTAGATTATAAAACTTTCTTATAACTTCCCGAAATTATAGTTTTCAAGTCCCTAGTCTTGCGTCTTTTGTCTTGAGTCTAATGTCTATACTCTAGATTCTCGCATCTCTTCTTAATCTAACTTCAATACCGCCATAAATGCCTCCTGGGGCACTTCGACATTTCCTACTTGTCTCATTCGCTTCTTACCCTTCTTCTGTTTTTCAAGTAATTTGCGTTTACGGGAAATATCACCACCATAACACTTAGCCAACACGTTTTTACGCATAGCCTTTACAGTCTCTCTAGCGATAATTTTGGTGCCGATTGCTGCCTGTATGGCTATTTCAAACATCTGCCTAGGCACAAGTTCTTTCAGCTTCTCGCACAATCTCTTGCCCCATTCATAAGCTTTGTCCCTATGCACAATGGCAGAAAGTGCATCCACTACTTCCCCGTTCAACATCACATCCAGTCTCACCATATGAGACTGCTTGAAACCGATCAATTCATAATCCAAAGAAGCATATCCTCTAGAAATGGTCTTCAACTTATCAAAAAAGTCAAACACAATCTCTGCCAACGGCATGTCAAAAGAAAGCTCAACTCTATCAGAAGTTAGGTAAACTTGGTTTTTGATCTGCCCCCTTTTTTCCATACAAAGCTGTATCACTGGCCCTACATATTCTGCAGCAGTGATGATCGTCGCTTTTACAAATGGTTCTTCTATATGTTTGAATCTGGTTGGATCCGGCATATCAGATGGCGCATTGATCAATTTGATCTCATCATTGGTCATCAGAGCCCTGAACTGTACAGAAGGCACAGTGGTGATCACTGTCATATCAAACTCACGTTCCAATCTCTCCTGAATGATCTCCATATGGAGCATACCCAAGAAACCGCAACGGAATCCAAAACCAAGCGCAGCAGACGTTTCAGGTTCCCAGACCAAAGACGCATCATTCAACTGCAATTTCTCCATGGATGCCCTCAACTCTTCAAACTCCGTGGTATCTACAGGATAAATACCCGCAAAAACCATAGGTTTAACATTTTCGAAACCTTTGATGGCAACATCACATGGACGTTTGATATGGGTAATGGTATCCCCTACTTTCACTTCTTTGGCTACTTTGATACCTGAAATCAAGTATCCTACATTACCGGCGGCAAGTGTCTGCTGAGGAATTTGGTTGATGCCCAAAATACCGATTTCATCTGCGTCATACTCCCTGCCTGTATTGACAAACTTAATCTTGTCTCCTTTATTGATGGTTCCGTTGAAAACCCTGAAAATTACCTCCACTCCTCTGAATGGATTGTAGACAGAGTCAAAAATCATCGCTTGCAGTGGTGCCTCAGGATCTCCTTTTGGAGCTGGGATTTTCTCAACCACTGCATTTAAGATTTCTTCGATACCGATCCCTTCTTTTCCGGAAGCCAAGACGATGTCCTCTCTATCACATCCTATCAATTCCATCACCTCATCTGCTACCACCTCCGGATCAGCTCCTGGAAGGTCAATTTTATTCAGAACAGGAATGATTTCAAGATCATGTCCTATCGCAAGATACAAATTGGATATGGTTTGGGCTTCGATTCCCTGAGAAGCATCTACAATCAGCAATGCCCCTTCACATGCTGCAATGGAACGGGATACCTCATAAGAAAAATCCACGTGTCCCGGGGTATCAATTAGATTGAGGATATATTCCTCACCTTTGTAATTATATTTCATCTGGATGGCGTGGGATTTGATGGTAATCCCTCTTTCACGCTCCAAATCCATATTGTCCAACAACTGGTCCTGCATATCGCGATCGCTTACCGTATTGGTAAACTGCAGCAAGCGGTCTGCCAATGTACTCTTCCCATGATCGATATGGGCGATGATACAGAAATTTCTAATTCTTTGCATATTCATACTGGCCGCAAAAATAGATAAAATTGTGGGTATTATTGATATTACATTTAAGTATCCCTTGAATTTTCGAGCTTGTTTTTTCGAAAAACTCTTCCTAGGCTTTTAAATGATTTGTAGAAACATAATGTTTTGGCCCATTATACCAGGATTGGGAACAAAATGCTTATTCTTACTTGGTATTTTTACTGTTTTTGAGGCTTTCTTGTTTTCTTTGTCACCAGAAATGATGCAACATGAAAGCCATAGCAGACAAGAAAAAGGAACAAAATATTGGAGAATACATCATCTACATGTACCAAATGGAGGACCTGTTAAGGGCCTTTCAGTTCAACCTGGATGAAGTCAATCAATACGTCATTTCCCATTACCCCATTTCAGAAGAGGAAAAGACAGAAACATTAGAATGGTTTCAAAACATCGCTGATACCCTCAAAAAAGAAGGAAAAGAAGAAAAAGGAAGGCTTGACAGCACCCAAGCATACGTAGCGGAGTTGGCCAAAATCCATTGGGAATTGCTTAAAACGGATAAATCCTATTTTGAACATTACCAAAAAGCCAAGCCTCATATTCTACAACTTGTAATCGATGCTGGGAAAGACGCTCCCTCAAATGAAATCCAGATCTGTCTGAATGCCATTTATGGTTTGTTGTTGGCCAAGCTGAGAGGTAGGGAAGTGCCTACAGGAATATTAGATGCTACAGACAGTTTTGGAAATGTATTAAGCTACCTCAATTTTGTCTATTTTCAGAAAGAAAATGAAAAGTTGCAAAGAAATTAACCTACTCTAGAAGCTCATATATGCTTTTGTAGCAACCATTAGCTTCTACATAATCCAAGAAAGCATTGTAAAAAGGGTGAGCGCTTAAAGTCGCACTATCTCCAATTACTATCAACTTCCTTTTGGCCCTGGTCAAGGCCACATTCATCCTTCTAGTATCAGAAAGAAAGCCGATTTCACCTTGGGTATTGGACCTGACCAAACTGATTACTATGATATCCCTTTCCTGACCTTGAAATCCATCAATAGAATCAATGGTCAATAATTCTGAAAAAGCACGCAGATTAGGGAATTCATAGCTATCAAATACGAGTTCATTGAATCTACGAACCTGCGCTCTATAAGGTGCAATCAACCCAATGTTCCATTGGCTGTTTTTGATCACTGCCACCCCTACCCTTTTGATCAATGACTCCAGGTATTTTAAAGCAAACCGGGCTTCCTCCAGATTAAAAGTACTCAGGGACTCTTCTTCTGTTTGCTCAACATATCCACTCCCTGCAGTATCAATAAATTCCAGTACAGGTTCTTCGGGGTTTAGGTAATGAAAATTGGTGTTTTCTGCAGCTTTCAGTCCATGATGATAAAAATACTCACTGGAAAAACCCATGATCAGTTCCGGCATCCTGTATTGCAAATCCAACATCTTAGAGGCGTACACCTGTCTCTTGATCACTTTCTCAAAAAGCGTTTCACGCAAACCAGCTTTCGCCGCTTCATAGGACTTGATTGTGGGCGGCAACTGGCAATGGTCCCCTGCCATTACCACTTTCTGAGCCTTTTGAATTGGAATCCAAGTGGCCGCTTCAAGCCCCTGAGCTGCCTCATCTATAAATACCACAGGAAATTTCATTCCTTTCATTGCCGAATTTGCCGCACCGACCAGAGTACAGGCGAACACCTGGGTCTGTTGAACAATATCATAAGTGATGTATTCTTCCAAATGTTCTGCTTCCACTTTGCAACGCGTAGCATCATCAAGCAACCTACGCCTTTGCATCCGCTCTTCATGGCCAAAATTCCTTTTGTATTTTTGTCCTAGTTTACGGTACTCTTCAGCAGTTTTTTTAAGCTTTTTGAGATCCTTATAACTATCATGAAGGGAAATTTTCGCATCCAATGTCTGGGACAATATGTGATCTTCTACCCTGGCAGGGTGACCTATTCTTAGCGTATGGACACCATTTTCATATAACTTCTCTACTAATAAATCAACAGCTGCATTGCTGGGTGCACAGACCAAAACCTGCTTGTATTGCTGCAATGACTGTTGGATTGCCTCCAATAGCGTCGTGGTCTTGCCTGTTCCCGGAGGACCATGGATAATGGCCACATCCTGTGCATTAGCAACTAATTTCAATGCTTCCTGCTGACTGGTATTGAGTTGATTTTCTATCAGGACTTCTTCCTCTTCAAAAACTGCTGACTTATCTCCCAATAGAATCTCCTTCAATTCAGCCAACCTCCCTTTTTCTGCCTTTATGACAGATTTTAGAGCGGACTCCATTTCTCTGTAGCTTGCTTCATCAAATAAAAGATCTATCCCGATTTTTCCTTTATGAAGCCATTCCGGCAGTTCTTCAACTTGAAGGGTTACCGTCATGATATCTTTTTTGACCTGATTGATGACCCCATTGATCCTCAAGTCAGGAGAACTGTGCATTTCCTGATTTGAAAAAATTGAAACTGATTTGCCTGACTGGAAAACATGACTTTGCTTGCTGTCAAACCTTTCCAAATCCACAATCCATCTTTCCCCATACCCTACGCGCGATTTTTTCAATTGAACAGGATACCAACAGATCCCCTCATTTTTCTTATCTGAAATTGAGGTATATAGAAATTTTTTTTTGAACTGCTGCAAATCCTCATCCCACTCCTGCTTCAAAAGTTTTAAAGAAATCTTTAATTCTTCGTGTATATTTGGCATCTTTAATTAAATTTAACGCAAATCTAACAGTTAAACTTCACCCAACTATTACTGTTTTTGATAACCTGTGAATTATCTAGCACACGCATATTTATCCTTTGAAGAACCCAAAATCCTGGTCGGTAATTTTATTGGTGACTTTGTAAGGGGTTCAATCGAAAAATCTTACGAAAAAGAAATTGTTTCCGGCATCAAACTCCATTGGGCTATCGATAAATTTACCGATAACCATCCCGTTGTAAAAGAAGCCCAGGAAATCCTAAAGCCTGAATATGGAAGATACTCCACCGTAATCACGGACATGTACTTCGATTACTTTTTGGCAAAATATTGGAAAAACTACCACCACCAACCTTTGGAGGATTACGTTCAAAACGTCTATGAAACCATCGATAGCTTTAGGGATATCGTCCCACAAAAGTTCCTGACGACCTTTGCCTATATGAGGTATTACAATTGGTTAGGTGGCTATGGAGAACTGGACGGTATACGCCGAGCAATGACCGGTATGGCAAAAAAAACCAGGTTTAAATCCAACCTCGACACTGCACACATCTTTCTTGATGAACATCACGAATTCTTGAGGTTGCACTTTGGTGATTTCTTTGAAGACCTCGTTAGCCATTCAAGAAGTAAACTACAAGAATTAAAGTCAACATGATCCAGTGTAAACCAAAAACCAAAACCTACATTGCTTTGGGTTTGGTATTAGTAGTTCTAATTTCCGGACTGATTTACATACTCAACCACTTTGCCACGCAGCGCACCTTTGGACTGTGGTTTTATTTACTTTCTGCCACGCTCATCACCTTGGTTACCCTTCTGCTTTTAGTTAAAATGATGGCAGCCTACAAATTTATTTCAGCCGGAAAAGAACAGATCATTACGAGATTACCTTTAAAAGGAATGACCAAGCACTATAATCTACCCCAGGTTTTGGTATGGGAGGAGGAAAAAATGATTTCCAATAAAAGGGAATTCAAACAATTGACCATCGTATTTGATGACAAAAATTCCTTCACGATCAGCAACCATGAACATGACAATTACGATCAGTTTGTCAACTACCTTAATAAAAAAGTAGCCTCCAAAAAGATTGATGCCGTAAAAAAATCTAAAAGCGCAAAGCAAAAGAACCGGTAATAGCCGTATTGCCTTTGCTAAACCTGCCGCCGGGCAAGGTAAAGACTGCCTCAGGACTGAAAAACTGCCTGGCCTCCAATCGGAATACGGCATTTTCCTGAATCTTATAATCGACATTTGCAGATAAACCTGAGATTTTCAAACCCTCATCCAGTATGATCCCCTTTGGATCAGAATATTGCTCCAATCTACCTGCCAGATGAAATCTATCTCCTAAAGCTCTTCGCAAAGAGGCTGTGATGCCATACCACTGATTGGGATTACCAAAATAGGCCTCCTGTATACCATAATCCCCACCAATCGTCACTCCCCATTTGCCAGGTTCATACTGAATGTAGAAATTGTTGAAAAAACGGAATAAGCGTACAGGGTCAGGCCCCTCATTACCGAAATAATTAGAATAATTAACCTTAAGACCATCTATTGGACTATAGTTGACGCCCAGCCCAAATCCTATCCCCTGCTTCCTTTCTTGTCTTTGGACATTTTGCCAGCCGTTTGTCAACCAAAAAGTCAGATCCATTTTGGCAGAAAGTTCATAAGTAAATCTTGCTCCTGTAAAAAAGTAGGGGGAATTATCAGCCAGCAAGCTTCTGCTCAAATGCCAGCCATCCATGCCATACCAACTTTCAAAACCAATATGTGAAGGCATGATGCCCACATCCAGCCAAAGTCTGGGATGGAGCCTTACCCCAACAGATGCTTCATTTAACAATCTTGCCCATGTAGGCTCATTAGCCAAATTGAATTGGGCATAGGTACCCCCCATTAAAGCCATATTGGCCCTGATATGCTCTGAAGAATACGCTGCCTTTATCAATGCAAGATTAAAACTAAATTCATTGTGTCTGGAAAAATTGTATAAAAAAGATGGCCTATTATGATCATCCGGGCGGTTAAAATCATAAGAATAATAGGTTTCCAAATACCCGGAAAAAGTAAAATCGCCAATCTCTTTTTGTTGGGAAAAAATCACCCCAATCACCATACTGAAAAACAGAGTTAGAAAAGCCTTTTTCATTTGCGATATTATAAACGTAAAAAGCCCGAAAAATTAATTTCGGGCTTTATTTTATCTCTGGGTTCTAAAATTACGGTCGTATAACTCAATACTTTCCTTTACAATTTTATAGGCTTCTTCTTTACCCAAGAAATCCTCCACTTTTACTTCCTTGTTTTCCAGCTTTTTGTAATCTTCAAAGAATCTGTGAACCTCTTTCATCAAATGCGGAGGCAGTTCATCAATATCACTGATATAGTTGACAGACTGATCGTCAGCCGCCACAGCAATGATTTTATCATCAGCCTCTCCACCGTCAACCATCCTCATCACACCAATGACTTTTGCTTTAACCAAGGTCATGGAAGGTATATCGATCTGGGAAATGATCAAAATATCCAAGGGGTCTTTGTCATCACAAAATGTCTGCGGGATAAAACCATAATTTGCAGGATAATGCACTGCGGAAAACAACACCCTGTCCAAAAGCAACATACCTGTTTTCTTATCGAGCTCATATTTCCCTTTGCTTCCTTTTGGAATCTCTATTACTCCCATCACGTACTCTGGAGCTTCTTTTCCTATTTGCACATCGTGCCATGGATTGATCATAATGAAAAACTTTAAGTTTTAAAACGGGCTGCAAATTACGCTCAAATCGTGTTTTAACAAAACATGAAGTTGTGTTTTTGACTTTAGAAACCCTACGCAGGCTTAAAGCTATATCAATTTATCATTTTAGTTTAGTTCAAACACATGAAACTTTGCACTAGGGGGGTAAAACCTCTACCTTCACTGTCATTAAACTATAAAATCTTTAAAACTTCTTGTTTGAATGCATGGTAGTAAAAGATTTTTTTTTGAAGGGCAACTGTCTGATAATTAAAGGAGAATCACCAAATCAGTTTGCTTTGGATGTAAACAAAAACTAAATTGTTTTTAAGCTGTAAAAATTTCTTTCGATATTTGATAAAACACCGTTGAGTTACTTTGCCCAATTTTCATGAAGTAATGCTTTATCAAAAATTTAAAGTACTTAAAAAAATAAAATCACATGTCTGATACCCCTCAAAAGCCAATAAGGATTTTATATATAGATGACGAAGAGATAAATCTGCAAGCTTTTAAATCGACCTTTAAAAGGGACTTCAAAATTCTTGTGGCTCTATCGGCAAAGGAAGCTAGAGAAATCTTAAAAGAGCAAGAGGTGGACATCATTATTACGGATCAAAGAATGCCTGTCGAAACCGGATTGGATTTCTTGGTTTCAATAATGCCTAATTACCATGATCCAATTAGAATTCTTTTAACTGCTTATACGGACATTCAGGTAGTATCAGACGCTATCCAAAAAGGGATTATCTATCATTATTTAACAAAGCCCTGGGATGAAGATTATTTGCGTAACATCATCCACAATGCTTATGAGGTCTATAATTTGAGACAGGAAAATCTCAAATTAAAAAGGGAGCTTGCTATAGCTAAGGATCAACTGGATAAAATTTCAGGGCAGAATCAACTATCCTAATACCTAGCAGCTAGTAAAAGCTGCAGCTCTTTATGAGGCATGGAGAATTTTCTGGCCAAATAGGCATTGGTCAAGCTTCCCCTGTAGGTATACACACCTTTCATAAACCATTTATAATTAAAGATCATCTCTTCCGCACCTCTGAGATCAGCCATTTGAAGCACAATTGGAGTAAATATATTGCTTAGCGCCACTGATGCTGTACGGGCAACCCTTGATGGAATATTTGGCACGCAATAATGGATTATCCCGTGCTTTGTGAAAGTTGGTTTGTCATGGGAAGTCATTTCTGCGGTTTCTATACAGCCTCCCTGATCAATGCTCACATCGATAATGATACTTCCTTCCATCATACCCGCCACCATCTCCTCACTGACCACAATCTTATTTTTACCTTTTTCAGCCCTCAATGCACCAATCACAACATCGGCTTCCTTGAGCGCTTGCCCCAAAGTATAATTATCAATGGTTGAGGTATAAACCTGCTGGCCTAATAACTGCTTTATCCTTCTTAACTTATAAATATGATTATCAAAAACCTTGATACTTGCTCCTAATCCAAGGGCTGTTCTTGCGGTATATTCTGCTACAGTTCCAGCACCTATGATGACCACCTCTGTAGGTGGCACACCGGTAATACCACCCAAAATCAGTCCTTTGCCGTCATTCACACTGCTCAAATATTCCGCTGCAATCAGCATCACCGTGCTACCGGCAATCTCACTCATAGCCCTTACAACTGGCATCCCACCCACCTTATCTTCCAGATTTTCAAAAGCTACAGAAGTAATTCGTTTTTTATTCAGCGCATGTACATAATCCGCATGTTGCTTTCCTAACTGCAAAGCCGAAATAAGGCAGGCTCCAGGCCTCATATATTCAATCTCCTCTGGAGTTGGCGGTTCAACTTTAAAAATCACTTCTGCATCATAGGCCTCTTTAGCTGAATAAACGACTTTTGCTCCTGCGTCGGAATATTCTTGGTCTGAAAACTTGGATAGGAGCCCCGCATTGGATTCGACTATCACCTGTTGGCCATTATTGACTAAAAGTTTAACAGCCTCCGGAGTAAATACTACTCTTTTTTCCTGAGCGGCTATTTCCTTTGGCAATCCTATCACCAAAGAATTTTTAGCTGATTTCACCTTTGCAGGTGCTTCCTTTGGGTAAATCCCAATTCCTTCTGTTAACTCAACCATACTTTTCGCCATTTATGACTCTTTCTAAAATGATTGTCCTGGATTCATCCTCTTCAGCTTTGATGCTAATAAGAATAAAATTTTCAGGAACATACTCCGGTATACGCTCTGCCCATTCCAACCAACAATTGTGCCCACTGTAAAAATACTCATCAATTCCGATTTCCAGTACTTCTTCCGATTCTTCTATCCTGTAAAAGTCAAAGTGGTAAAAAATCTTCCCTTTATCATTTCTATATTCATTGACAATGGAGAAAGTTGGGCTCGAAACAGGATCTACTATTCCATTTTTTTTTGCTATGGCTCTGATCAGTGTGGTCTTGCCTGCCCCCATCTGCCCCTTGAACACCCAAATCTTCTCCTCTCCACAGTAGGATATGATTTCTTGTGCAACAATATCAAGTTGTTGAAGGGATTGACAATGAATTGTTTTCAAGACTTTTAATTATTCTTTGGTACCAGATGGACAATCGGAACAATCATCTCCTCCAAAGATACGCCTCCATGCTGAAAGGTATCTTTGTAGAAATTTACATAATAATTGTAATTATTAGGATATGCAAAGAAATAATCTTCCATCGCAAAAACATAACTCGTGGAAACATTAAATTTGGGAAGCTTGGCTTCTTCAGGTTTGAGCACCTCAAAAACTTTACCTCTCTCGTAATTTAAATTTTTTCCCTGTTTGTACCTTAGATTGGTCGTAACATTCTTGTCACCAATGATTTTATAAGGTCTATTGACCCTTTTTGTTCCATGGTCGGTAGTTACAATCACCTCTCCTTTGACGTCATTGATCTTTTTGAATAATTCAAACAATGAGGAATGCTCAAACCAGCTTTTGGTCAGAGAACGATAGGCAGATTCATTAGGAGCAAGCTCTTTGATCATTTTCATATCTGTCCTTGCATGGGACATCATATCCACAAAATTGTAGACCAATACATTCAGGTCATTGTTCAATAAATTATGAAATTGGTCCACAACTGCCTTTCCCTGGTAAGCTTGAAGGATTTTATGATAACTGAATTTAATATTTAACCTGTTTTTATGAAGATTTTCACCCAAAAATTCCTCTTCATTATTGTTCTTACCTTCTTCCGTGTCTTCGCCTTCCCACAATTCGGGATGAAACCTCGCCATTTCTGAGGGCATCAGCCCGCTAAAAAGTGCATTTCTGGCATATGCGGTAGTTGTGGGTAAAATACTGAAATAAGTACCATCTTCCTGCACGTTGAAATAATTGGAAATCAAGGGTTTTAAAATCTCCCATTGATCCAATCTCAGGTTATCAATGACCACAAAAAACAAAGGTTTACCTTCCTTGACATGAGGAAAGACTTTTTCCTTCATCAGCTTATTGGATAGAATAGGCGCATTGGCTTTTGGATCATTAAGCCAATCCAGGTAATTGTTTTTGATAAACTTAGCAAAAGTGGAATTAGCCTCTGTTTTTTGAGTTTCCAAAACCTCCTGCATGCTTTTATTTTCCGTCTTGTCTATCTCCAGCTCCCAATAGGTAAGACGCTTATAAATATCTACCCATTCCTGATAAGTCGAAGCTTCATCACAGGCCATACTGATATGCATAAAATCCTGCCGATAAGACAAATTGGTCTTTTCGGAGATTAGCTGCTTGTTTTGAAGGATTTTTTTGACCGACAACAAAATCTGATTGGGGTTGATAGGCTTGATCAGGTAATCTGCGATCTGCCCTCCAATGGCATCATCCATAATGTGCTCCTCCTCACTTTTGGTAATCATAACTACCGGTATCTGAGGCTTAAGCATTTTGATCTGCTGAAGCGTCTCGAGTCCTGTCATTCCCGGCATCATTTCATCTAAAAAAATAACATCAAAGTTTTGCTCTTCAACCATATCTATGGCATCCAATCCACTATTGACTGTAACAATCTCGTAACCTCTTTGCTCCAAGAACAGGATATGAGGCTTCAAAAGATCTATTTCGTCATCTGCCCACAGTATTTTAGATTTTTGCATAAAATTTGGTTTATTTCTTTTAAAATTATAATTACTTTTGGAACCAATCAAATGTCAGCGACATTGAAAAGCCACAAAATTCTCAATGACCCTGTTTATGGGTTTATTTCGATTCCGAGCGAACTCATTTTTTCGATCATTGACCATCCTTACTTCCAAAGGTTACGTCGAATCAAGCAGCTTGGTTTAACTGACTTTGTCTATCCAGGTGCTTTACATACCAGGTTTCACCACGCCCTTGGGGCTATGCACCTGATGAGCATCACCCTGGACAATCTGAGGAATAAAGGAAATGAAATCTCTGATGAAGAATATGAAGCTTCATTGATTGCCATTTTACTTCATGATATTGGCCATGGCCCTTTCTCCCATGCCCTTGAATTCAGTCTGCTTCAAAACATCCCACACGAATCTCTATCTCTGCTCATCATAGAGGAACTGAACCGTGAGTTCAATGGACAACTGGATCTGGCTTTAAGAATTTTCAGAAATGAATATGAGAGAAAATTCTTCCATCAATTGGTATCCAGTCAGTTGGATATAGACAGGCTGGATTACTTACAAAGAGACTGTTACTTCACAGGCGTGTCTGAAGGCACGATCGGAGCAGACAGAATCATAAAAATGATGGATATCAAAAACGATCAATTGGTCGTTGAAGAGAAAGGATTGTACAGCATTGAGAATTTTCTTAGCGCAAGAAGATTGATGTATTGGCAGGTTTATTTGCATAAAACCACTGTCAGTGCTGAAAAAATGCTGATCAACCTGATCACCAGAGCCAAAGAAGTGCAGCAAACCAAAGGAAAGCTTAAAGCAACTGAAGATCTTCTTCATTTTCTGGAAAATGATTTCAGGTTATACGACTTCAAAAATTCTCCTGAATTACTCAAAATTTTCCTTGGGTTGGATGATTTCGATATATGGGGAGCAATCAAACTGTGGAAAAATGAATCAGATTATATTTTAAGGAATATTTCTGAAATGTTTTTGCAGAGAAAGTTGTTCAAAATAAATCTCAGAAACGAGGAATTTACGGAAACAGAACTTGAGGCTCTCCGTAAAAAAACAAAAAAGAAATTAGGGGTTCCAGATAATCACTTACATTACTTCTTTACCCACGGCAGCATCAGTAATCATGCCTATCTGGCTAAGGAAAGAATCCTCATTTTAACAAAAAAGGGGAAAATCATCGATGTCGCACAGGCAGCAGATTTACCGAACATTAAGGCCATGAGTAAAATTGTCAAGAAACATTATTTCTGCCAGGCCAAAAACTTAATTTTGTAGCAAAAAGCCTTCTTATCAAATGGAATTCACTTTAAATCAAATAGCGGCCATTCTACAAGGAAAAGTTGAAGGAGATGGAGACCAAATAGTAAACCGCTTGGATAAAATACAGGATGGGCAACCAGGAGGCATCAGCTTTTTGGCCAATGAAAAATATGAGCAATTCATTTATGAAACCGGATCTACTGCCGTAATTGTGTCTGACAAGTTCAAACCTAGTAAGCCAATTTCATGTAGTTTGATAAGGGTCAAGAATGCCTATACAGGTTTTACACAGTTATTGGAAGCTTATGCACAACTAACCAAAACAAGTAAAGTCGGCATCGAACAACCTTCCTATTTTGACACTTCCAGTACTCAGGGAGACGGTGCATATAGGGCTGCATTCTCATATGTGGGTAAAAATTGTACAATTGGCAAAGAAGTCAAAATTTATCCGCATGTTTCAATTGGTGATAATGTAAAGATAGGTGACCATACGATTATACATGCAGGGGTGAAAATATGTAATAGCACCATTATAGGCAGTTATTGCGAGATCCATCCAGGGGCAGTGATCGGCTCAGATGGGTTCGGTTTTGCACCTCAGGAAGATGGGAGTTACAAAACCATCCCTCAAATCGGCAATGTGATCATTGAAGATCATGTCAGCATCGGTGCCAATACAACCATTGATTGCGCTACCATGGGAAGCACCTTGATCAAAAAGGGAGCAAAAATAGACAATCTCGTCCAAATCGCCCATAATGTAGTGGTCGGCGAACATACCGTAATCGCATCCCAAACAGGCATCTCAGGATCAAGCGAAATTGGCAATCATTGCGTCATTGCAGGACAGGCCGGTATTGTGGGGCATATCAAAATAGCAGACCGTACTACAATTGGTGCTAAAACAGGAATTTCAAGGAACGTAACCACACCTGGCAAGACCCTCTTTGGGCTTATTGCATTTGACATTAAAGACTTTCTGAAATCCTACTCCATCTTTAAAAATCTTCCACAACTTCAGGATAGAATCAAAGAACTGGAAAAAAAACAATAACTTTACAGCCAAATTACCAAAGAATAGATTGAAAATCGGATGAGGGTAAAGCAACATACCATTAAGAAACAAGTAACTGTATCAGGTGTAGGCCTTCATACAGGAGTAATTTCAAACCTTACATTCCTTCCTGCACCACCTAATCACGGCTTTAAGTTCCAAAGAATAGATTTGGAAGGAAATCCAATAATTGATGCAGACGTGGACAATGTAGTCGATGTTTCCAGAGGGACAACTTTGGAACAAAGTGGCGCAAGGGTCTTCACTGTTGAGCACGTCCTGGCTGCATTAGTAGGATTGGAAATTGACAATGTCCTCATGCAGCTTGACGGTCCAGAACCACCAATCATGGATGGTTCATCAATACAGTTTATTGAAGTTTTGGAAGATGCCGGTCTGGAAGAACAAAATGCTTTGAGAAGATTTTTTGAAGTACCTGAAAGCATCACATACAGGGATCCTGCCAGAGAGGTAGAGCTTGCAGCCCTCCCACTTGATGATTATCGGGTAACAGTGATGGTTGACTACAATTCTCCAGTATTAGGAAGTCAACATGCCTCCATCACCAATATCAGTCAGTTTAAATCAGAGATCGCATCATGTAGGACTTTCTGTTTCCTTCATGAACTGGAAATGCTTTACAACCAAAATCTGATCAAAGGTGGTGACCTGAACAATGCCATAGTGGTCGTAGATAGGGTTGTAGAAGATTCTGAATTGGAACATTTGGCAAAAATGTTCAATAAGCAAAAAGTTGAAGTTAGAAAAGAAGGTATCCTCAATAATGTTGACCTAAGGTATAAAAACGAACCGGCAAGACATAAATTATTGGACGTGGTAGGAGATCTTGCTTTGGTAGGCAGACCGTTGAAGGCTCAGATTTTGGCAGCAAGACCTGGACATGCTGCTAATGTTGCCTTTGCCAAGAAGCTCAAAAGAGCTTGGGAAAAAATCGGACCTAACCATATCCCTCATTATGACCCGAAATTACCTCCGGTGATGGACATCAACCAAATCAGTAACATCCTTCCGCATAGGTATCCATTCCAACTTTTAGACAAAGTCATATATTTGGATGATACTGTCGTGGCAGGGGTGAAAAATGTTACCATCAATGAACCTTTCTTTATGGGGCATTTCCCAAACAACCCTGTCATGCCAGGAGTTCTACAGGTGGAAGCAATGGCACAAACCGGCGGAATTCTGGTTTTAAGTTCTGTTGAAGATCCTGAAAATTACTGGACCTACTTTTTGGGAATTGAAAGTTGTAAATTCAGAAAGATGGTTTTACCTGGGGACACCTTGGTTTTCAAATGTGAGTTACTTGCCCCAATCAGACGCGGTATAGCCAAAATGAAAGGCGAAGCTTTTGTAGGAAACACACTTGTTTGTGAGGCCGTTATGACAGCAAGTATTGTTAGAAAAGAATCATGATCAGTAATTTGTCTCATATACACGAAAAAACAATCCTTGGAAAAGGTGTACAAATAGACCCTTTCACCATGATACATGAAGATGTTGAAATTGGTGATGGCACTTGGATTGGATCCAATGTCACGATATATCCAGGAGCAAGGATTGGAAAAAACTGTAAGATTTTTCCAGGTGCTGTTATTTCAGCAGTACCTCAGGATCTCAAATTCCAGGGTGAAGATTCCACTGTAGAAATTGGGGATAACACTACTATACGCGAATGCGTGACAATCAGCAGAGGTACTTTGGACAAAAGAACTACCAAAGTGGGAAGCAATTGCCTGCTTATGGCATATGTACACATTGCCCATGACTGTATAGTAGGCAACAATGTAATTATCGCCAATGCTGTACAGGTAGCAGGACATGTATCCATTGACGACTGGGCAATTGTTGGAGGAAGCAGCGCCATACACCAATTCGTGAAAATCGGCATGCATGCGATGATATCTGGTGGTTCCTTGGTGCGAAAAGATGTGCCTCCCTTCACAAAAGCTGCCCGTGAGCCATTGAGTTATGCAGGTGTCAATAGTCTAGGACTAAGGAGAAGAGGATTTTCAAGCGAAACCATCAGCCATATACAGGAAGTATACAGGTATCTATTCCTCAATAGCCTGAACAACAGCCGTGCACTTGAGGAAATTGAAGTGAATCTTCCTGCTACAAAAGAAAGAGACGAAATCATCAACTTCATCAGGTCCTCTGAGAGAGGTGTTATGAAGGGCTATATCAGTTAACGCATGTTGGATGTTAAGCTGAAAGGTGCAGGAAAAAGATTTCAATACGACTGGATTTTCAAAAATCTTAGTTTTGACATCCAATCCGGAGAATCTTGCGTCATCACCGGTAGCAATGGATCTGGAAAATCCACCTTGCTGAAATCCATTTCCTGTATCTCTCCCTTGACGGAAGGCCAGATTGAATTCCGGCTAAATGGCGAAGAAATCAAAGAAGCAGAAATATACCACCATCTTGTCATCAGTGCCCCCTACCTGGAATTACCTGAGGAATTTACGCTTCTAGAATTGCTTAAATTCCATTTCAAATTTAAAAAACCCATCCAAAATTGGAATTTCGAACAGATGATGGAACGGATGTATCTGGCAGAACATCAGCATAAATCCATCAATCAATTCAGTTCAGGAATGAAACAACGCCTTAAAATCGGGCTTTGCTTATTTTCAGATGTGCCTTTGGTATTATTGGATGAACCTACTTCCAACCTAGATGAAAAAGGACTATTTTGGTATTTAGAGATGATCGGGGATTTTGGAGCAAACAGAACCATCATCATCAGTTCAAATGACCCAAGGGAATATGGATTTTGTAAGAAGCATATTTCGATAGAAAATTTTAAGCCACGTCCGATACTTTGATTTTTCCTACGATTGATTAATTTTACATCCTTACATTAAAAAAGCATCTCATGCAAAAACTCTTTTTTAACCTCGCTATTTTAGCACTTACTGTTTTCGGGACAATGTCTTGCAAAGAAAAAAAATCTGATCCCGAACCACAGAAAACTCCTGAAGAATTGGCAATTGAGGACTTGACCTCTGGCTCATCACAGGTTTGGACTGTGGCAGGTGGCGGTTCCGTTGTCCGGGATGGCAGATCGGAAACGAACATTTACCAAAATTTTGAAATTAATTTTGTGGCAACAGAAAGCAGCAAAACGTATCAGACTTTTAATAACAACAGCCTTTTTGACGGAAGTGGAAACTGGAATTTTGTGGGCTCTAGCATTGATAAAATTACCTTATCGGGATCCGCTCCAGCTTCAGGACAGGAAATTTCCTTTACCAGAAGCGGCAATGATCTGACTTTACAGTTTACCATTGCAGTACCTAATTCAAGAGTCAACGCTGTAGCAGGTTCATATAGGTTTAACCTAAAAAGGAAACAATAACAAAGGCCGGTTAACCGGCCTTTGTTATTAGGATTTTAATGTCACCAAGGTAACACCTGAACCTCCCCTATCTGCGTGTTCGTCTTCAATTTTCGCGACCGAATTCATGCCCCGCAATAGGTTTCTAGTAAGATCCCTGAGGATGCCATCACCTTTACCATGTACGATTCTGAGGTCTTTCAAGCCCAACATAAAACCGTCATCTATAAAATTCTGCACTAAAGAAAGGATTTCTTCTCCTCGCTTTCCCCTGATATCTAGATTGGGTGAAAAATCCATCATTTTAAGATTGGTATCGAAACCTGTTCTCTTCGCAAAGGTCTTCTTCTCTTTTTTCATTTCGTTGTGCGAAATTTTTTCCAATCGACTGAGCTTCACTTTCGATTTCAAGTCTCCTATACTGATCTCTGCTTCTTTTTTCCTGATACTCAAGACCTGGGCTATGGCACCATTATCCTTCAACCTTACATAATCACCTTCCTGGATTTCTCCTCCGATAATTTTTATTTCAGGTTGATGGATTTCTTTTTTATCTGGCTTTACCTGAGTTTTTAAAGTGTCAATTTCAGCTCTTACCTTTTTAGCAATAGCACTATCTGCCTTACTTTCCTTTATCTCCCTTATGGATGCCTCAATCTTTTTATTCACCTGATCCAAAAGCGCTTTGGCCTCAGCTTTGGCTTCCTGAATATATTGCTTTTTGTTTTTGTCAACTGTTTCCTTCAGTTCAGTGTACTCCTGAAGACGTTTATCCAGCAATCTTTCTTTTCTCTGGTTTTCAGCTATGATCTGCTCATATTTCACTTTTTCATTCTCGAGCTTGGTCAGTAACCTGTCATATTTCACCCTTTCCTCTCCTATATGCTCTTTTGCATAAGCCAGAATATCTTTTGAAATACCGATTTTTGAGGCGATTTCCAGAGCGAAAGAACTACCAGGCTTTCCGATTTCGAGTTGATAAAGTGGTTCGAGCTTGTCCACATCATAGCGCATGGCACCATTGACGAGGCCATGATTTTTAGAGGCCACCTGCTTGAGGTTACCATAGTGCGTAGTGATCACACCATATGCCCCAGTCTTATTAAGCGCAAGCAAAATACCCTCTGCAATAGCTCCTCCAAACTGCGGCTCTGTTCCTGTTCCAAATTCATCGATAAAAAGAATTGACTTTTTATCAGCAAACTGGGTAAAATACTTCATGCTCATTAAATGTGAGCTATAGGTACTGAGGTCATTTTCAATATTTTGCTCATCCCCGATATCAATGAAGAAATTATCAAAAATTGAACAAACGGAGGACTCGTCCAAAGGTACGAGCAGACCACACTGCAACATATATTGCACCATTGCCACTGTTTTTAAGGTAACTGACTTTCCTCCTGCATTGGGCCCTGAAATCACCAAAAGCCTTTTATTATGATCAAGTTGGATAGTCAAGGGTACAACTTTCTTACCTTGTTGCTTGAGTGCAAATTCCAATAATGGATGTCGGGCATTGGTCCAATTCAATTGCCTGCTTTTTTCTAAGAGAGGCCTGTTAGCATTAGTTTTGATCGCAAATCTTGCCTTTGCCCTGATAAAATCTACCATACCAAGAAAATGAAAAGCTTTTCTCAGTTCGGGGATATATGGCCTTAAAGTATCGGTCAACTGGGTTAAAATCTTTTGGATTTCCCGGCTCTCCATATACTCCAAGTCCTTCAATTCATTATTGATATCCAAAACTTCAGCGGGCTCTAAAAACACCGTCTGACCTGTAGCGGATTCATCATGGATAAAACCCTTGATTTTTCTTTTGTTTTCTGCCAAAACAGGAATCACCATTCTTCCTCCCCTAATGGTAATCGAGGCATCATCCGGAGTGAGTCCTTTGGAACGGGCTTCTCTAAAAATTCTTTCCAGCACTTTCCTCAACCTGTTTTCCTCATACAAAATCTGAGAGCGTATGAGGGACAGGTCTTTTGATGCATTGTTCCTGATTTTACCCTTTTCATCAATGATCCTTTCGATCGCTCTGAGCAAATCATTGTTGAGGTTCACCAATCCTAACAATTGGAATAACTGAAGGTACTCCTCTTCATGATCTAGGAAAAACTCAATGCATTTGCTCAAGGTAAAAAGTGAAAGTTTGACCTCATGAAATTCATCTTCATACAAAAAAGTGCCTTCAATTTTTGCCTTTTCCAGATAGGGATAAATATTGGTGAAATTGGAAGAAGGAAACAGCTCTCCTGACTCAATGATCCTTTTGAATTCATCGGTTTGATCCAAAAGTCTATTGACCAACTTGATATCTTTGGAATAACTCATTTTATCGACGAAGTCCATTCCCAAGGAACTGGTACATTCATCTTTGAGTAATTCTCTGATTTTATTGAAATTGATTTTTTCTTCCAGGTTTTTGGGGTACAGCATCATGTGTTATTGATCTCCTGATTTTTCTACGACATGAAGTGAATCAATGGTACGGGCATATATCCTATCCATCATTTTGGCATCTCTCATATAATAGGCAAGACTATTGATGAAAACTGAATCCGGGATTTGATGTTTAGCAAAAACCTCTTTTTCAAACAAGGGATAGAGCGCTCTCGATGAATCATAATGAATGGGAAAAGTAGCAACAAGTCCTTCTGCAAGATGGATGTCAATCAACATGGATACCATTTTATCTTCATCCAGGATTCCTTCCGGGACTTTATTCCTAGTGCAGGAGTAAAATGATAAAATGAGCAAAATTGAAATAAATGATTTTTTCACGCTGTAAAAATAAGGTTTATAAATTTAAAATCCCGACAGTTGAAGCCTCAGTAAGATTCTCTATCTTAAATTTCCTTAAATAAGACAAAATGTGAGAAGGAATATTCCCCCACTATCAAATACGCTTTTTATTATTCATCACAGTACCTTAAATTAGGCTCGCGAAAGTACATTCCATGAACCAACTCCTCAAAAAACTCCGCAAATACGAGATCATGATCAGAAAAGTAGCCAATAATCACCTGCAGGGTGATTATCAGTCTATTTTCAAAGGTGCCGGATTGGAGTTTGATGATCTGCGCCCCTACCAATATGGGGACGACGTGAGGACCATCGAATGGAAAGTATCTGCCAAAGGACATGGGACTTTTGTCAAAACCTTTAAGGAAGACAAAGATCAGTCCGTGTATTTTCTTCTAGACATTTCAGGTTCTCAGGATATTGGAGAAAAAGGCAGAAAGAAAATAGATCTTGGCAAGGAAATCGCAGGAGTCTTGACCTTGGCAGCAATATTCGAAGGAAGTCAGGTAGGCTTAATTTCATATTCTGACCAAAAAGAAAAAATCATTCTGCCGGGAAAAGGACCAAAGCAGGGCGTCAAAATCATTCAGGGAATCTTTAAACACGAAAATAAATCCCTGAAAACCAATCTCAGGGAAATGTTCAATTTCTCCCTGAACCTGATCAAGAAAAGGAGTATCATCATTATTATTTCTGATTTTATAGATGAGGGCTATGAAAGGCCTTTCAAAGCTTTAGCAGAGAAACATGACCTCGTCGCGATTCAGGTGACAGATCCACGGGAAGCGGCTTTACCGGCCTTGGGGATCATACCAGTTTACGACAAGGAAGAAGGGAGGACAACCTGGGTCAACACTGCCTTTGGTTCCTTCTCAAAAAAAATATCTGAGACCTTCACCACCGAAAGGACTCAATTGCAGGAAATCTGCAAAAAAAACCAAATCAATTATTTGGGCATCAGCACTAAAGAGGACATCGTTTTACCTCTTATTGAGTTATTTAAGAAACGTAACCGAACAATGAAACGTGGGTAAGGCAGTAAAATATCTGGTCACAATGATGACTGTTTTCTTTTTGAACACCTCACTTCAAGCGCAAAGCCCTGAGGTAGAGGGCTACTTTCTGCAGGATTCTGCCAAACTGGGGGAAAGGGTTGCCTATATTCTAAAGGCTAAATATGGTACTGGCCACAATATCGTATTTCCAGATTCCACTTATGATTTCACTCCTTTCGTCCTATTAGAGAAAAAAACTTACATGTCCACCACCGCTGAAGGCGTGACCCTGGACAGCGCTATCTATTTTGTTTCAAATTTCTCTTTGGATCCAGTTGTATATTTCACCCTCCCGATTTATGAGATTTTCAAATATGACAGTCTGGTTCACCGACCTTTGGAATCTTCCTTGGCCCTTCAATTAATGATTGACCCTTTGCCACAGGAACTCTCTTTTAGGGACAACAATGTCTACCAGCCTATTGATACAGACTTCAATTACCCTTTACTCATAGCCATCTTGATTGGAGTTACGGTCATGGCCTTGGTAATTGCCTTTTTCTTTGGCAAAAAACTGGGCAGACAGTATGAGATCTGGATGGAAAAAAGAAAATACAAACGATTTGTCCAAAGATGGAAAAAGGCAGAAATGGCATTCGCTGGCAGCCCTGACATGGATCATGCAGATGAACTTTTGGGCCTATGGAAAACCTATATGGAGCATTTAAAAGCCAAGCCTTTCAGAGAATGGACCACCTTGGAAATTTCGGATTTTCTAGAGAATAAAGATATCATCAAGGATTTCAGAGAAATTGAAATGATCATTTATGCTGGAAAATCAGGAAAAGACCTGCCTCAGGCTTGTCAAAACCTCTGGAACATTTGCAATGACACTTACCAACAAAAAATAAGTACCACCGATGATCGGAAATAGTATTGCAGACTTTTTCTCTTTGTATTGGTTTTATCCCGAAACTTTTAAAAGTTTTGAGTGGGAAAACCTATGGGCTTTGCATTTGCTTTGGTTAGTTCCTTTGCTTTTTATGCTTAGGAAATTTATCAAATTTCTTAAAAATCCAGTTTTAGAGCTTTCATTGCCCGGAAATGTTTCCAAAAGCAATCCCTGGACTTATCTAAGGTTAATCCCTGGACTATTTTTTTTATTAGCCATGTGGATGATTGTGGTCGCCCTTGCCAGACCACAAAAGACCAATGAAAGAGTGGAACAATATACTGAAGGTATAGATATTATGATTGTCATGGATATTTCTGAATCCATGGATCTTCAGGATTTCAAACCCAACAGACTGGAGGCGGCCAAAGAAACTGCTATAGACTTCATTAATGGAAGATTTGGAGACAGGATCGGTATGGTTATTTTTTCCGGAGAAGCCTATTCTCTTGCTCCTTTGACAACTGATTATGCTTTGTTAACTGATTTGGTTAAAGACATTTCTTTTAACATGATGGA
Organism: Fontibacter flavus; assembly: GCF_042432905.1. Classification (NCBI taxonomy): domain Bacteria; kingdom Pseudomonadati; phylum Bacteroidota; class Cytophagia; order Cytophagales; family Cyclobacteriaceae; genus Fontibacter; species Fontibacter flavus. The sequence continues at coordinate 41,940 of NZ_JBHLWI010000013.1, forward strand.
TGCTAAAGGAACTGCAATAGGCAGTGCCTTAGCTGCAGGAACAAATAGAATGAGAGAATCAGAATCAAAATCCAAAGTGATGATTTTGTTAAGTGACGGTGAAAATAATGCAGGGAACGTAGACCCTATTTTCGCTGCTCAATTGGCTGCAGCTTTGGATATAAAAATATATACCATTGCAGTGGGAAAAGACGGAATGGTGCCTTACGGGGTGGATTTTTTTGGTAGACCTCAGATGATTGAAAGTTATCTGGATGAAAGTACCCTTAGGGAGATCGCCGAAATTGGTAGTGGCCAATTTTTCCGTGCCTCTGATGACAATGCTCTGGAACAGATTTTTGATCAGATCAATAGTTTTGAAAAAGCAGAAATCATAGAATCCAGATACAAGGAAACTGTTGATTTTTACAGATCCTACCTATTCTGGGGCTTATTGTTTTTCTTCGCCTGGTTGGCCTTCAAAAGCACTTTCTTCAATAATTTCCTGCTCGATTAATTTACTCTCCAGCAAAAACATCCTTTGTAAGGTCTTCAAAAAGAATATAGGTGGCATAGAAAGTCAAGGGAATAGTAATCAGCAGGCCTAATCCAAGTGTCAATATTGTCAATAAATTGATTACAAGCAGTACAAGCGTAAAGACCAAAAATTTCCACCAACGAACAGTGATGAGTTTTCTGCTCTCTTCCAAGGCTGTCCAGAAATCAAAACCTCCAAAAATGGCCATCAGCACAGAGAAACTATAAGCCACAGCCAGATAAATCCCGGGAATGATAAATGCAATAATTCCAAGCCCTGTAATAAGTTGACCGATCAGCCATATCGAAAACACTGGCCAGTAATAATTAAATCCCATCAAAAAATCAGGGTAAGTAATCTGCTCCCTTCTTGAAATTTTATTCGCTACCAAGTAATAACCAGCATAAAGGGGTGGAGCCAACAAGAGGGCATAGAGAAACGCATAATCTTTAAGATATGCCACAGAAATCAATTGCAAAGAAAAAATCAATAAGGTATAAGAAATACTCAATAAAGGCTGTACCCAAAACATTTGCCAGGCCTTTTCAATAATCCCTGCGATATCAAAATCATAACCCCTTTCCCTGATTAATGCTAATCTATCTCTACTCATTTTTTTAAATGGATTAAAAGAAAGGCAAGGCCTTTTAAAACCTTGCCTTATATCAAATTTGGCTACTTATCGAGAATCCTTTTTTATACCAAAAGGTTCAGTCAATTATTTTGTCAATGCATCCAAAATATCATGCTTGGTGATAATATGGATCTGATGATGATCATCTCTGACCAATACAGCCTTTTCTTTATCCACCATCGAAGACAGAACATCCAAAGTACTATCCAATGCCACGAATTTCATAGAATCCTCCATGACTTCACCTACAGTGGCATCTTTGAGCTCAGGCTGCCCAATAATCTTGGAAAGCAGTTTATTATCAGTAAGACTTCCTACCACATGACCATCTTCCATCACTGGGATCTGCGACACGCTGCTTGTACTCATCAAAGCTATGGCATCCTTAACTTTATCGGTCTTTTGAGAAACCAACAATTGATAATCTCCATTTCTGGAAGCTATAATATCTCTAGCTGTTCCGTAACTTTTATCCTCCAAGAAACCATGGTTTCTCATCCAGTCATCATTGTAAATTTTACCCAAATAACGGGTACCGTGATCAGGAAGGATAATCACCATCCTATCCCCTTCTTTCAAATGTTCTTTGGCATATTCCAGTGCACCATGAACAGCCGATCCACAGGACCATCCTACAAATAACCCCTCTTCTCTGGAGAGCCTCCTTGTCATCACTGCAGCATCTTTATCGGTAACTTTGACAAAATGATCGATAACTGAAAAGTCAACATTCTTAGGTAAGATATCTTCACCAATACCTTCTGTCAGATAGGGGTAGATTTCATTTTCATCGAATACTCCTGTTTCTTTATATTTTTTGAAAACGGAACCATAAGTATCAATACCAACAGTGATAATATCAGGATTCTGCTCTTTCAGAAATTTAGCCGTTCCGCACATGGACCCACCAGTACCTACACCCGCGGCATAATGGGTGATTTTGCCTTCAGTATCATTCCAGATCTCAGGGCCAGTGGTTTCATAATGGGCCAAAGCATTGGAAAGGTTATCGTATTGGTTCGGATAAAAAGAATTTGGAATATCCTGGTTCAATTTTTTTGCCACTGAATAATAAGACCTTGGGTCTTCCGGGGAAACATTGGTCGGGCAAACAATCACTTCAGCGCCTACAGCTTTGAGTATATCTATTTTCTCTTTTGACTGCTTGTCTGCCATGGTAAAAATACATTTGTACCCTTTCGAAATGGCCGCCAGAGCAAGTCCCATTCCAGTATTCCCACTGGTACCCTCAATAATAGTACCCCCCGGCTTTAGTATTCCCGCCTTTTCTGCATCCTCCACCATTTTGACCGCCATACGGTCCTTCATAGAATTACCGGGATTAAAATATTCAACTTTTACCAGGATTTCACCTTTGATACCCTTGTTAACTTTGTTCAGTCGAACCATAGGGGTATTGCCAATGGTTTCAATTATGGAATTATAAATCATAACAATTTGGATTCTTTGCCATGCAAGTTACAAATAATTTCAGAGCTGAAAATTTGAAGCTTTCAAATTCCAAATATTATTTCGTTAACATTAAAAAGAATCAAGAGTTCAAATGGAAGTGACTGGAACAGTATACTCCTCTACTAAGGCCACTGCACCATGAATGGCAGTTTCATCAAGCTCAGAGATTAGGACCTGAAGGTTTGAACTGACAGAAGGATATTTGAATTCTGAAATACTGGCTTCCATACTATCTTTAAAAAAAGGATAGGCCTTACGGATAGAGCCTCCAATCACTATAGCCTGAGGAGCTAAAACAAACAAAATGTTTTTGACCAACTCACCCAAGTGTTTTCCAAAAGCATGAAATGCATCCATTGCTTCCTGATCACCTTCCAGTGCTCTTTTATATAGCGTCTTAGGCTTTTTACCATATTCTCTAATAAAAAATTTGCTGCTGCAATAATATTCAAAGTCATGCCCTAAATAAGGCACAGAACACCACTCACCTGCAGCACAATTATGACCAAAATATAGATGACCATTGGCAATGATTCCTGAGCCTAATCCTGTCCCCAGGGTAATTCCTACTACATGACTGAATTTTTGCGCAGCACCAAACTTATATTCACCTAATGCAAAGCAATTGGCGTCATTATTGATATAAACAGGTTTGCCGAATTTTTCCTGTATGTAATCTCTCAAAAACACTTTTCTAAATGAAGGGATATTCGATAGATTCAAAACCACTCCTTTTTCAATATCTATCAACCCGGGGATTCCTATCCCAATGGCAAAAAAATCATATCGAAGATACTCCGAAATAAACCCGGCAATCGTCTCAAGAACAGATTCCTGACTTTCCTGTGATGGTGTCGGAATGGTACGGATATCCTGTAACTGACCATTGATCAATACGCCAGCCTTGATATTGGTACCTCCAATATCCATTCCCAAAATAGGTTTATCGGTTTTAAACATATAGGTTAAAGTTGTTGGCTATAAAACAGGAAAAGAAGAATGAAATTTCCATTCTCCTTTCCCAGCATAGGTTGGTTTGAATTTAATATTATAACATTCCTTCAATCGACTTCTCGAGTTCCCTTGCATGAGCAAGGAATTCCTCAACATTCATATCTTTGAAGAAAATCAAGCCATGACTGGATCTTACTTTGGCAGTTTCGTGCAGATAGAAATAATTCTTGCCCAACAATAACTGTATATCATTCAATTGATTGACCCAAACTCTTTTGGCAACCGTACTGAATTTGCCATTATGAGAATAGCTTGGGAAGGAAGCATTTACCTGACTTAAATAGCAGTTTGCAAATGAGTCTTCCATCACAGACATATCCCCCAGCGAAACCGGCACGATCACATTGGCTTCATGCGGCTCAAACTTGAACCATACATTTCTATAGCCAATGATCCTCAATTTGCTCAGGTCTTTTTCTTCTCCCCACTGACGCACAGCTTCAGCTGTGGCCTGCAATACTTTATAGTGGGTATCAGGACCTGAACCTTCCGGATCTAAGGTCAAGCTGATCTTGGTCGGATTGATTTTCCTGAACATCTCTACTATCGGCTCAACATCCCTTTTCTTATCAGGCTGTTCAGTAAAGATATCGCCAGTATAAAACCCGAGACGTAAGTGGTGGACATTCTTGACCTGAACCCCAAAATGGGCCCAAACCAGCTCCTCCTCAAACTCACGGATCATACCTTTGAGCTTCTGGATTTTGGCAGGATTCTTTTCTCCATCATAACTGTTTCTCAGGATGCTGATGACATCATTGATGGTTTCCCTGAGTTTTTGCTTGTTCTTAACCTCAAAAATCTCCACCAAAGCCCTTACTACTCTGTGGCTAAGCCCCCTCATTCTTCCTTCAGAATCTTCTGCTGCTACTTTGGTAAGGTAATGGTAAACATCCTTATCTGTTTTCAGCTTATATCCTACAGTAAAGAAGTCTTCATAGTTAACCATTTGGATTTCACCTTCATCCAAAAGCTTTTTGGTATGAAGCAATGTGTCTATCACAAAAGTGTTGGTAACTGCTGTAAAACCGGACGTAAGCACTGAGAAATGAGCCTCGTTGGAATTCTCTTGCAACTGATTCGTAATGTGAGGCAATATTCCCAAAGAAATATCATCATGATGTGGCCCTGTATGTAACAAGACTTCATTTTTTTCCTTTGTCGTACCTCTGTTAAGTTTGGCAATCGCACTTTCAATCACCTGACTGACTGTTTCCTCAGAAAGGTTCGGGATTTTGGATGCGTATTTATCGCTCTTTAGATCTTCCAGTTTTAACCGATGCCCGTATTTCTTAAGTTTTTTGCACAACTCCATTACGGCCCTCTCAGTTTTTTCCCAAGTCCACTCTCCGTTGAAGTAGTAGCTGTCCACAGAATCAGTCAATCTCACCGCTGCACCTTTGGTCAAATAGAATCTGCCATTCTTCAGTTTTTGCAATGCAGTGGCAGGATAGATATTGTTAAGGCTATTTTCCAGTGAATCCTTTACAATCTGTGCTTTTGCCTCACCGGCGGCTATAATGATGGCAACTGCCTCAGGATTGAAAGTAATTGTTTCTAATCCAATGGTAATCACTAACCTATTTGCTGAGACTTCAATACCACCAAGATCTCCTGCTGCCACGGCTTGTGTCTCGAAATTTGTTTCAGTCAACCTGGTCGGAGAAAACAAATGGGATCCTCTGGTATTGAAGGCAATATGCCCATCTGGGCCAATTCCTCCCAAGAAGAAACCGATTCCTCCAAGATCTCTGATTTTTTGCTCATATTCTGCACACCATTGGTCTATCTTATAGATTGATTCCTGCTGCAGTTTTTCAAGATTTGTTTTGGGATCTCTGAACCTCAGAGACAAGTCCACCTTCAGGTCAGGAAAAATTTCCTTGTAAGTCTTACCTTCCGCTAATGGAATTTCATCCGAATTGATCAGAATGGCTTTTTCCTTACTCAGGCCAAATCCCTCCAAATAAAACTTATTGACATAATGGTAAAAGCTGTTGTTTTGGCTGGAAGAAATCGGATAGAATTCATCGATCTGCACAAAGGTCAAATCCTTCAGGACCGGCTTTTTGACATTCCCAAGGTTATACTTATCCCTAATCTCTTTTCCTTTTTTGGTATCCCAATTATCCAAAAGGAACTTGGTCCATTTGATAAAATACTCCGGAGTTTTACCTGTCGGTAAACTGATTACCCCATTTGGATTTTCAGAAGCCCATTCTAGAAATCTGCATGCGGTAATCAGTCCTAGTTTGGGGAAATTGTCAACAGTTAAATATGGAATCTTGGTACTGATAGCGCTTACTCCAGATTCCTTTAGAAATGCCTTTTCAACTTCTGATAGCGGATAATTACTGAGCATATGTATTTTTATTATCGATGACTTTTAATTATTCACAAAAACAAACCACCCCTAGAAACACTCTTAACCTTCAAGATTTAAAAAAAAGTTTGGTCAATACCGCATAAACGAATAAATCCACACACTTCCAACACAATGCTTAACCATTTATACGGACCGTTTCCCGAAAACAACTGGTTTATTTTTACACAAAATAAAAAATCTTTTACTTTAAATCATAGACTTTTTTAATTTTTTTAAAAAAGATAATTCCAATTTGCTAAAATATATTTTTCGTAAATTCAAGTTTAATCTTCAATTGAAACTCCTTGATTACTTTAAAGATCTCCACCAATGTCACCATTTGTACTTTGGTCAATTGGCTTACAGAAACATAATTAACTGGCATTTGTCCTTTCTCGATGATCTGCAATGCCTGCTTTTCCAATCTCAAAGACATCAGATAATAATAGGCGTGCAACAACTCTTTACTTTCTTTATCTGAAAATATCCCACGCTTATGCAAAATCTCGATCCTTTTGCCGGTGTTTGTTTCAAAAATTCTGTATTTCAAAGCAAAAGCCCTTGCCAAATCGACTATAGGGGCCATTGTCTTTTTGATGTTGAAATGTGCCTCACCCTCAATTTTAAATGTTTTGATATTTTGCCTGAAAAAAGTAAGCGGTGGCTCATATTGAAGTGCATTGATGCCTAAATTCATAAAAAAACGCTCTGTTGGATTCTGTAGCTGAACATCCATAAAAGCCTTCAGGTCTTCCAATAGACTAAAATCCCCGTAAATAGCCCTACAATCAAAGAAAGTAGCATATTTCATCATTGTCTCAGGCGTAGATGCCTGTATCCAACTTTCATAATTTCTTTTCCAGTGGGAAAGTGAATGTGTCCACTTAGGATTCTTCGCCATAAACCCTCCCTTACAAAAAACAATCCCAATACTATCTAGAGAGGCGGAAATCCGCTCGGCGAATTTCAAAAAATAGGCCCTCACCTCTTCCCTATGCTCATTGGCTTTGTCCTCGTAAATAATGGCATTATCCTGATCCGTTTTCAGTGTCTGTTCTCCCCTTCCCTCAGACCCAAGGACAAAAAACACAAATTTTGCCGGAGGTTCTCCTAGTTCTTTTACGGTAGATTCAATTACGCTAAGTGCAATTGCATCGCTTACGGCAGTAATAATCTGATTGATGATCTCTGCTTTTACGCCTCGTTCAATTAACTGATGCACCATTTGCGGAATCACCCTCCACTTTTGGGCTAGTTCTTCAATGTCTACTGCCTGCTTGACGGACTGTATAAAGATAAATGGCCCCTGGTATTGATCTGTTAAAATTTTGGTTCTGCTGATCCACCCCACAAAGTCTTCCCCATCCTTTACCAAGAGATACCTGATCTTAAATTGAAACATGAGCAAAAGTGCTTCATATAAGAAGGCCTCTTTTTGAATAGAAAAAATTTCCTTATCCATTACCTCATCCAAAGAAATAGCGGGAGAAAGGTTTTTCGCGAGCACCTTGTCCCTTAAGGTCAGGTCTGTCACAAAGCCTTTAATATCTTTTTCAGACTCTCCTACAAATAGACAAGAGATCTTTTCCTTTGCCATCAAAGCGGCGGCTTCATGGACCGCTGTACTCCCTTTACAAATTCGGATACCTTTAAAATGTAGGTCCCCGACTTTTTTGGAGTAAAAATGATCTGTTTCAAGTCCTGATTGAAGGTTCATAGGATAAAATATAACAAGGTGAAAATAATTAATTTTCTTAACTTCGACTATGATAATTATAGTAACAGGTGTTTCAGGAAGTGGCAAAACAACAGTTGGCTCACTTTTATCTGAGAAAACTCATTTGCCGTTTTTTGACGCAGATGATTTCCATCCTTCTTCCAATGTACAAAAAATGTCCCAAGGCATCCCCCTCACAGATCATGACCGTATGCCATGGCTTGAGCATCTTGGCAAAAACATTGTAGATTGGGAAAATAGCGGTGGTGGAATACTTGCCTGCTCGGCCCTCAAAGAAAGTTACCGGGAAATGCTTCAGTCAATTCCCAATATCATTTGGGTACATCTTCAGGGTGAAAAACTGCTTCTAGAAGAAAGACTAAAACAAAGAAAAAACCATTACATGCCACCTGGACTGTTAACATCCCAACTCGAAACTTGGGAACAGCCAGCCTATGGCCTCCACCTTGATATTTCTAAAAGTCCTGAAATTCTATGTAATGAGATCATCATGCACATGAAAGAACTCAATTCGCCTTCACATATCGGAATCATTGGAATGGGGGTTATGGGAAAAAGTCTGGCCCTCAACATGGTTGACAATGGTATCCCAGTTGCCGTATTCAATAGATACGTGGCAGGTAAAGAGGAAAATATCGCGTCAGATTTCGTTAAGGAAAATTCTAACTTCCCATTATTAGCAGGTTATGATGACCTTGAAAGTTTCCTGGATGCTTTGGGGACTCCCAAAAAAATCCTACTGATGATCCCGGCTGGTGAGGCCGTAGATCTGCAAATCAAGCAACTGCTTCCTAAATTAAAAAAGGGAGACATCCTGATAGATGGCGGTAATTCTTTTTATGAAGACTCAAACATAAGAGCAGATGCTTTAAGAAAAAAAGGTATTCATTTCATTCCTATGGGAGTCTCAGGAGGAGAGGAAGGGGCTCGAAAAGGCCCGTCTATAATGCCTGGAGGAGATGAAATTGCTTACGAACTTGTAGCTCCTTACCTCTCCAAAATTGCCGCGAAAGACAAAAAAGGAAGTCCCTGCGTGACCTACGTAGGACCCCAAGGAGCTGGCCATTTCATCAAAATGGTCCATAATAGCATTGAATACGGTGAAATGCAGGCCATTGCCGAGACAACCCATTTGATGCGGTATGGTCTCAAGCTCAGTCCTCCGGAAATCGCCAAAGTATTCAGATCCTGGCAAGGAGAAGGCCTAAAAAGTTATTTATTGGAAATCACTGCAGACATCATGGAAGTCAAAGAAAACAATGACTTCCTTATAGATAAAATATTAGACCAGGCTGGGCAAAAAGGAACAGGAAGCTGGTCTTTACTTACTGCAATAAAGTTTCATGTCCCCTACAGCCCTTTGGCAGAAGCGGTCTCCGCAAGACAGCTTTCTGCACAAAAATTAAAAAGAACTGAATTATCTAGGGACTATAACCACCGGTTCAGGGCGTTTTCCGAAGACAAAGTATTGATCCTGGAAAGATTAAAAAATGCTTACACCTTATGCAGGATCATCAATCATGAAACAGGTTTCAGCCTCATGAAAGCAGCATCTGATCAAATGCAATGGCATCTCAATTTTTCTGAAATTGCAAGAATCTGGACAAATGGCTGTATCATCAGGTCAACTTTGATGGAGGAATTGATTGAAATATTCAAACAAACTGATGAAATATTAAAAGACAAATCAATCATACACAAGGCAAAAGAATGTAGAAGCGACCTATCCTACATTGTAGGCATGGGACTTCAGCACGACTTTGCATTACCGGTAATGTCAGCATCTATCAACTATCTCCTAGGAAGAATCATCAATCACTCCTCTTCAAATATCATCCAAGCCCAAAGAGACTATTTTGGAGCACATACTTACTTGAGAAATGATGATCCAGACAATATCCCACGCCATACAGACTGGATTTCCTTCAAAAAAACGAATTAACCTATAATAAACTTAATCTGACCATGAAAATCAAACGGTTTCTGCTTTCAGGCATACTGACCAGTATCCTATTACTTTCTATCAATGTAAGCGGATCTGCGCAGGAATACCTCATCACCAATGTCCATGTCTTGGATATGGACAAAGGCCAATTTATAGAAAACCAACAGATTCTTGTCAAAAACGGCAAGATCCTGGATGTGCTCCCTCTTGGTAAAGATTTTTTCAAAAATGAAGGGATTCAGGCAATCGACGGCAAAGGATCATTTGCCATACCCGGTCTTGCTGAAATGCACTCACATATCCCTACCACTGACACAGGTGATTTTTCTTACATTCAAGATGTGATGTGGCTGTACCTGGCCAATGGGATTTTAAATGTACGGGGGATGATCGGGCACCCTTCTCATTTGGAACTGAAAAAGAAAATTGCCTCAGGAGAAATCACAGGGCCACGAATCTTTGCCGCTGGGCCTTCGCTCAACGGAACATCTGTGGAAAGCCCGGAAATGGGAATACAGATGGTGAAAGACCAAAAACTAAAAGGGTATGACCACTTGAAACTTCATCCTGGATTGGATATGCCCAAATTACTGGCCATCACACAGACAGCAAAAGAAGTGGACATCATGATCGGTGGACATGTATCCTTAGATGTTGGGCTTGAAAACTCACTTAACAATGGTTACCGATCTGTAGAGCATATGGATGGCTACATTGAGGCCTTGATTGCCGACAAGTCCAAGCTAGACCCACAGATTGCCGGACCTTTCAGTATGCTGTTGGTCAAAGAAGCTGATTTGAGCAGACTCCCTCAACTACTCCAGCTTACTAAAGATACTAAAGCTTGGATTGCTCCTACACTAACGCTTTTTGAAAGATTCTTCGGCTATATACCAGCTGATGAATTCCGCCTTGAACCAGAAATGAAATACATGCCAGGCATTCAAGTTCAGCAATGGGTTAACCAGAAAAAACTCCTGGAGAACCAAGGTGTATTAAAAGAAGAAAATGTAAAACCTTACCTGGAATTCAGGAAAAATCTACTCAAAACACTCTTTGAAGGAGGTGTGCCTATTATCATGAGTTCTGACTCACCCCAAGTATTTAACGTACCAGGCTTCTCAATACACAATGAGATCAGATCTTTGTTTGAAGCCGGAATACCTGCAATTGAAATCCTAAAGTCAGGTTCTGTTAATGTAGCCAAATACTTCGAAAAAGAAGGCGAGTTCGGTGTCATTGCAAAAAATGCAGCTGCAGATTTCGTTTTACTTTCAGGAAATCCTTTGACAGATCTCAATCAATTGAAAAACATTAAAGGTGTCATGGTTGAAGGCAAATGGATAAACAAAGAAAAACTAGATGAGGAACTCAAAAGAATTGAAAATAAAAATTTAAGAAAATAAAATAGGCAATATGATTTTTGAAAGGGTGGAATTTGATACCACCCTTTTTTTATTGCATCTTTTCAAAACAGAAGGAATAGGGCTATAAAAAACCTTGAAAGATATAAGGTATATGATTTTACTCAATTATGCCTGCAAAAAAAAATATAGAATTACGTTGTGACTTCGAACCAATCCATGAATAACTTGTCCGCCGTGATGGATTTAGCACACCTTCCTTTGAGAAGGAATCTGTAAATATCGGTTTGCTTATAATCCACTTTTAATATAATTAGTAGGGTAATTCCGAATATATAGGTTAGGAAAATATCAAATCCCCCTCTTTTAAGTCCTCTAATTGGAATTCCTGCAAGATTTCTTTCGAAGAAACAGCTTCATTTCCCAGAATCACTTTTAAAACGACCCAAATATCACTAAATTGATAGCATATAGGGATTAAAAAACATCAATAGATTTAATCTATTGGATTTTAATTTCTATTGAAAAATATTTTTATAATTTAGGGATTCATTAAAACAATAAACCACTTTAAACATGGATCATAACAAACATCAAAACGGGGGCGATATCAGCAAATGCCCATTCCACAACGGACAAATGAAGCAAGTTGCAGGAGGAGGAACTGGTAACCGTGACTGGTGGCCCAATCAGTTGAACCTAAATATCCTCAGACAACATTCAAACCTGGCCAATCCGATGGATCCGGATTTTGATTATGCAAAAGAATTTAAATCCTTAGACCTAGCCCAAGTCAAAAAGGATATTGAACAGGTACTAAAAACCTCTCAGGATTGGTGGCCAGCTGATTATGGACACTATGGTCCTTTCATGATCCGCATGGCTTGGCATAGCGCTGGAACATACAGGATACATGACGGAAGAGGAGGTGGAGGCACAGGCAATCAGCGCTTTGCACCTTTGAACAGCTGGCCAGACAATGTGAACCTTGACAAGGCAAGACTTTTACTTTGGCCCATTAAGCAAAAATATGGCAAAAAGATTTCCTGGGCCGACTTAATGATTCTTACCGGAAATGTTGCCTTGGAATCCATGGGACTAAAAACCTTTGGTTTTGGAGGTGGACGTGAGGATATTTGGCAGCCTGAAGAAGATATTTACTGGGGTTCCGAAACCGAATGGTTAGGAGATAAAAGATATACCGGTGACCGTGAATTGGAAAACCCTCTTGGTGCTGTTCAAATGGGACTCATTTATGTTAATCCTGAAGGACCAAACGGGCATCCTGACCCCTTGGCTGCGGCCAAAGATATCAGAGAAACTTTTGGCAGAATGGCCATGAATGATTATGAGACTGTAGCTTTGATAGCTGGTGGACATACCTTCGGCAAAGCTCATGGTGCTGCTGATCCGAGCAAATACGTTGAGCGGGAACCAGCTGCTGCAGGCATAGAAGAGCAAAGCATGGGTTGGAGGAATAATTTCGGAAGCGGAAATGCAGGAGACACCATTACTTCAGGCTTGGAGGGAGCGTGGACTACCACCCCTACCAAATGGAGTAATAATTACCTCTGGAACCTTTTCGGCTATGACTGGGAATTAACAAAAAGCCCTGCTGGCGCACATCAATGGATTCCAAAACACGGTATGGGAGCAGGAACTGTTCCTGATGCACATGATAAATCCAAAAGGCATACACCTATCATGTTTACCACGGACATTGCTTTGAAAATGGATCCCGATTATGAGCAGATCTCGAGACATTTTTTGGACAACCCAGATGAGTTTGCAGATGCTTTTGCAAAAGCCTGGTATAAACTTACCCACCGTGATATGGGGCCAAAAAGCCGTTATTTGGGACCGGAAGTTCCTGCAGAGGATCTGATTTGGCAAGACCCAATTCCTGCTGTTGACCATAAACTCATCAATAAGGATGACATAGCAAACTTGAAAGCAAGCATTTTGGGCTCTGGACTGACAGTTTCAGAATTGGTTTCGACCGCTTGGGCATCCGCTTCAACATTCAGAGGATCTGATTTCCGGGGAGGCGCAAATGGGGCAAGGATCAGATTGGAGCCTCAAAAAAACTGGGAAGCCAATAATCCTGCACAGTTGTTGAAGGTTTTGACCTCCCTAGAGCGCATACAAAAAGACTTTAACAGTAATCAATCTGGAGACAAAAAAGTCTCCATGGCTGATCTGATTGTTCTTGGAGGCTGTGCTGCAGTGGAGAAAGCAGCCAAAGACGCAGGATTCAACATTACAGTTCCATTTACACCTGGCCGCATGGATGCTTCTCAAGAGCAGACAGAAGTTGATTCATTTGCTTACTTGGAGCCTGTTGCTGATGGTTTCAGGAATTACATAATGGCCAAGTGCCCTGTAAAAGCAGAGGAACTTCTAATTGACAAGGCCCAGCTGTTAACTTTAACAGTTCCTGAAATGACTGTTTTGGTAGGTGGTATGCGGGCCATGAATGCTAACTATGACGGTTCTAAACATGGAATCTTTACTAGTAAGCCAGGAGCCCTCACTAATGATTTCTTTGTGAACCTACTTGATTTGGGAACTACCTGGAGAGCTACTTCAGATGCTCAGAATGTATTTGTGGGTAGTGATAGAAATACAGGAGAACCAAAATGGACAGCAACCCGTGCAGATCTCATTTTCGGATCGAATTCCGAGCTAAGGGCGATTGCAGAGGTTTATGCATGCGAAGATGGCAAAGAAAAATTTGTAAAAGACTTCGTCGCTGCGTGGAACAAAGTCATGAACCTCGATAGATTTGACATGAAATAATTCCCTAAGCTTCCCTAAAAATAAAAGGTGGCCTATAATTGGCCACCTTTTTTGTTCGTTAACATCAATCAATAATTCTTTGTAAAATTGCCGAAAAGCATTTATTAAAATTTTTCATCAAGACCTATTCTCCAGCAGTATATTTATAAAATTAGTTTTAAAATTTTCAGAAACTTTTCTTGAATGCTGAAAACTGTAAAAAAAAATAAAACTGCCCTGGAATTGGGCAGTTCAAAACTTACATAACCTAATGAATACTATTATTGTACTTTTTTAACATTTATAGCATTGGGGCCTTTTTTGCCATCTTTAAGGTCGTAGGTAACTTTGTCGTTTTGTGCTACTTTGTCTACTAGACCAGTGGCATGCACGAACACATCGCTTTGGGACTCATCATCTATGATGAAACCGAACCCCTTGGCATCATTGTAAAATTTGATTGTTCCGGTAAGCATGATAAATATTATAATTTTGTGGTTAAATGTATTTTAAATGTAAATATACTTCATCAAAAAACAAAAAATAATTTTGCTAAATTGGTAAAATGAAAAAGCTAGTACTTATCAGACATGCCAAATCCTCTTGGGATGATCCTTTTTTAGAAGATCACCGAAGACCTTTGGCTGAAAGGGGATATAGGGATGCGCCACAGATGGCTCAGCGGCTCAAACGACGTGACATAGAACCCGATGCCATATTGTCTTCACATGCAGAAAGGGCAAAAGCCACTGCTTTGATAACGGCAGAAATCCTACATTTCCCTAAAGAGGATATCAAGTTAACCGAAGAGCTTTACCATGCATCACCCAATAAAATCCTTGAGCTTGTCAGAGAAACCAAAAACAAGGTGGATACACTCCTGATTTTTGGACACAACCCTGGATTCAATGAACTGATAGATAAGCTAGGAGGAAGTATTGATAATTTACCTACTTCAGGTCAATTTGGGTTTAAATTTGATGTGGATAAATGGGAGGAAATCAGCCCCAAAAAAGCAAAGGTCTGGTTTTTCGATTACCCAAAGAAAAAAGACAATTAAGCTGTGTTAACGCTTTTATTTTAAAGTTTTACTGACAAATTTCAAACTTCAATAATCCTAAAAATCCAAACTCAAAACTCTCTCACATCTAATAAGACCTCATCAAATTTTTCTGCATTCTGAATCAATTCGATGATTTTCCCAGCTGCAAATGAGGGAGAACTCAATTGTTGTTTCTCTTTTAATTCAACAAATCTGGATAAAGATGAAAAAGAAGCAGCGTCTGCCGATCGAATATCTTGCTGCATAGCAGTATCCACCACTCCAGGTGCAACAGAAAAAACACGTATTCCAGTCTGATCCAATTTTGCCTCCGCAGCAGCAGCTTCACTTAACATATTCACCGCCGCTTTGGATGCTGAATAACAAGACCAGCCATCAATGGCTTTCTTCGCTGCTCCAGAGCTAACATTGACAATCATCCGATTTATTTCTTTTTGATTGCCATATACTTTTATAAAAGCATTCATTAAAACGGTGGGTATTATGGTATTTAGCATAAAAATCCTTTGGATACTTTCAGGTTCAATTTTTCCCAGATGCTGAATTTCACCGATCCATCCCGCATTATTCACTAATACTACTTCTTGGAAATCCCCAGCAGGAAAAAACTGTTTCAAATTAGCTAAAACCTCCTCAATTTTGGTCAGATCCAGTGATAAAGCCGTAAATCTTGGATTAGGAAGTGATTTTTGAGAGCGGGCAACACCAATTACGTGATTCTTTGGATCGCCCAATAATTGCCCCACCAATGCTTCACCAATCCCTTTACTGGATCCTGTAACAATATATAATTTATCCCTTACCATTTCTTTGATAATTTCTCCTTCAGCTAAACTAATGGACACTTTATTTTAAACCAAATATTCATCTATACTTTACTAAAATACAGATCCGACCCATCAATCCAGCTGAAGAAAAAACAAGTTTTTGAATAGGTTAGGATGATTTACTTAACCAAAAAACCCGATGGGCCTCTACCTGCAGTGAAAGTTTTTAATTGCTGCCCATTTTGATCCAGTACAATGACAGTTCCACTTCCTTGAAAACCATTATTGTCTCCTACATAAATCTCTTTCAGTTGTGGATGATAACCTATCCCATAAAATCCTGATCCAGAGAAAATAGCCTGGTTCAATACTTCCCTACTATTGATATTTACCCTTGCAATAGCATCATTATAATCCGGCCAACCTGTAGACGTAATGACCAGCAATTCTCCATTTTCGCCCAAAGTAAATTTCGAAGTGGCTAAGACCACATTGATTTCTACCGTCTGTAAAATTTCTGCATTGGACCTATTGATTTCATGCAAATAAATATTTTCCGAATCCTTCGCGTATAGAAAAAGCTTGCCATCGGATTCAAAAAAACGAACAGGCCTACCTATTACCTCCAAGGACTTTGTTACAGCTTCCGTAGAAACAGAAATAACATCCATTTTTTGAGCCGATTCACACGCAACCAAAATTTGGTTCCCAGCCAAAAACATCCCTTCTGGATTGCTGGACACTGAAATCTTTTTGCTGACAGTTCCACCGTCTAACTGATCTACAACAGCAATATAAGAATCCGGACTATTGAAATTGGCGTCATAAGGGCCCCAATCCGAAATATAAAGCTTTTGATTTGCTACAACCAAGGATCTACTGATATCCAAACCTTCACTTACCGCTCCTTTGCTAGCAAAATCTTTCGGATCCACTACTTCAACTTTACCAGTGTTGGCCACCAAATACAGTCTCCCTTCTACCTCCACCATATCTTGAAGCAAGCCGGCGAAAGGCCTGGCATTTTTGGACTCAAAGATATTCGATTTCAGCTGCCCATTGGAAGGGTCATAATGGTAGACTTCTCCATCATTTGCCCCAAAAGCCCCTTCATTGATGATGAAGACTCCATTTTCAAATTCCCCTAATGGGATTTGATTTTCTTCTTCCTTACAGGAAAAGAAAGCCATAAGCATAAATACGGCTAAGCAAAGTTTATGTAGTTTTCTCATAGTATGATTTGTATGTTCATTTGATAATTTCTTCCAGGCATTGCCCTGAGCCTAAGGACTTGATAGGAGGTATTGAAAAGGTTATTCACCTGAAAACCTAAGCTCCCTTTGATCCAGGAGGTTTTTAATTCTCTTACTTTTAAACCCCAATCAAGCAATTGATATGCAGGCAAAACATCTATATTGTTCGTTCCGACATACCTAGCTCCTGTAAATTGAAAATTTAAATAGGTGTTCAAAAAACCCCGGTTCACCCCGATCAAAGATTGAAATTTATGGACAGGTGTATAGGGAAGCTGATTTCCTACACTTTGATCATTTTGGGAAACATTGGTCCTATTGATGGCCTGAATCCAATTGTAATTACCCTGAAGATTTACCCCCCATAATCCAATTCTGTAGTCTGCATCAAAAAAATATTCCAACCCATTATTGTGTACCGACCTGATATTCTCTGGTGTCCAGAAATTACCTCTTGGAAGCCAGATAATCCAGTTATCGACCCACATCCTATAATGTGTAAGTTGTTGACTGACTTCAATATTGGACTTTTTCCACAAATGGAAAATCCCCATTTCTGCACTCCAGGATGATTCTGACAACAAGTCCGGATTACCTCCAGGCTCCCAAAATCTATCATTTAAAGTCGGGACCTTGAAACTTCTTGCTCCCGTGGACTTCAATTTGAATTCTTGCTGATCATTCGATAAAAGCTGCCATTCAGCCCCTATACTTGGGGTAAAAGGAGCAAACTTCCCATCATAGATAAGTTGCCTCAAATTGACGGAAACATGAACATTCTCCCTCAAGTTAAAATTAGTACTTTGGTACAACTCAAATCGATCTTCCTGAACAGTGTAAGTACTTAATTCCCCCTTCAATCCTGTATATCTGACGCCAGATTTACTTGATATTATATCTGAAATCTCCCAATCTACCTCTCCAATCAGAAAAAACTGTAATGTTTTATTGATGTCATTGTTGAAAACCAATTCATCTTGCACTATTCCGGTTTTTAAATTCCAGGTTTTATTTTTCGAAAACCTGAAATAATCCAGTACCCATCGCAAATTTCTATCTTGCTGCTCATCGAAAGTATTGGACCCAATGACAGGCTGAATTTCTCTTTCAGTCTGATTGTACCAAATTGAACTGCTGAGAAGTTGATTTGAAGATAATTGGAAAGCTAAATCCTGGTTGATCCCAACTTGATTAAAAGATGCATGATCTTGTCTTTCTATAGGTGTTCCTGGCTTTGAAAGGTTACGGTAAGGAAAGTTGTTTGCCGCGTAATTTCTATACATCCTAGTTCTCAAGGAGACTTTCTCATTAGAATATCCATATTGAAACTGATTATTTAACCTTCCAAAACTTCCAATTTGATTTACAAATTGGAAATTATGCCCTTGACCGAATTTCAACTTGGAGTTTAAATGCACTGACCCTCCTATCGCATCAGTTCCAAACAATGCCCCTCCGCTCCCAAAATGAAGGTTGACTTCATCGAAGCCACCAATTGGCAGTACGGAAAAATCAGTCTGTCCCAAGGAAGGGCTATTGATGGGCAGCCCATTCCAAAAAACAGCATTATGTCCTGCAGAGGTACCTCTAAGCGTGAGCGTGGCCAACATTCCCGCTCCATATTGACGCAGAAACAGCCCTGTTCTTTGCTGTAATAAATCAGAAAGACCAAAACCCTGGTAGTCCTGTAAATCCGCAGAAGAAATCGATTTTACCTGTTGGCCGTAACTGTATTTATCTAAAGCCGGGGAAAAAACCTCCACTTCACCCAATAAAACTGTATCCGACGAAACTGTGGCAACGCCTACAATCCCATCATCAATAGAATCATTGTGCACGATTGTACTATCGAAAAGTACATGTGCATTCAAGGTAACCAAACCCTGTATGAATACCATCAACCTAACCAACAATGCCTTTAAATTAAATCAAGTGAAACACTTATTTAATTCAAAACCATTTCGTGCAAGAATTTGAGAGAAAAACATAGATATGCCATTCAAAAGGATAAAACAGGTTAACCATTTCTATCTGACATTGCTTTGATTTTAATCCCAGCCTTTCACCCGAAAGCTTTGAATATGAAGAAAAAGGCAGGTCTCCTGGCTTCCCTGAATTTACCGGCCTTCTCGTTCCAAATATTGAAACAATGGCATTGGAGGTGGGCAAATTACTTTCCTGAACAGTTCAGGATGGGGTTACAGTTGCGGGGACAGCTTCGGTTTTACACCGAATTCCCTTTTAATCCCGATAACCTGAAACAGGGTCGGGAACCATTTTCCAAGCACAAACATATCAATTCTAGTTAAAAGAATCATAAAACAACATAAATTTTTTGCTTAGATTGAAATCTATCCCTTTGACTCCAAATCTTTGATAAGCTAGAAAAAGCCCAATCCTTCGAATAACACAAGACTTTGAAATACACTGTTTATATTTGAACCAAAATCCAATCTTCCTTTCATGAAGGCATTCCATTTACCAGCCCTTACGATTTTATTTTTTTTGTCAATAATCATGACATTATCTTGTCATGCACCCAAATCCGAAGAAGAAATAGAGCTGGCAAAACTGCCCCTTGATTACGCAATAGGGTTTGAGGTTTATCAAGGTAAAGGTTTCAAAATCATTGAAGTCAACAAGGCTTATCCAGGAGAACACAAACCTTTTAGGTACCTGATCAAAGAAAATGGCAATCAAAATTTACATGATGGAGAATTTGATGCCGTAATAAGTTTTCCAATACAAAAACTTATACTTACTTCAACCACCCAAATTCCTCATTTGGATTATTTGGGGGAAACAGACAAGCTCATTGCTTTTCCCAATTTGACTCTGATATCCTCTGATAAAACAAGAGCAAGAATAGATAAAGGTCTGGTCACCGACTTGGGATCAGGAGCCCAGGCAAACATTGAAAAAATTATTGAATTGGACCCCGATTGGATCATGATCTCAACATTAGGGGAAGATCTCAGAAATCTGGATATTTTTAAAACTGCGAAAATACCAGCAGTTATTAATGGGGAATATGTAGAACAACATCCATTGGGAAGGGCAGAATGGATCAAATTTACCGGAGCCCTTCTCGGAAAATGGGATGAGGCTCTAGAAATTTTCGAAGGAATAAAATCGGATTATGAAAACGCCTCGCAGCTTGTAACTAAAGATCTGTCTGCCAAACCTTCTATAATGGCAGGTGTCATGTACAAAGATATTTGGTATGTTCCCGGCGCAGAAAGTTGGGGCGCTCAATTATTACAGGCAGCTGGTGGCCAATATCTTTTTGAAGATCAAAAAGGAACAGGTAGTGTCCAGCTGAGCTACGAGTATGTTTTGAACAAGGCAATAGATGCTGATTTCTGGCTAGGAGCTTCTGATTTCAAAAGTTTAAAAGAAATGGGAGAATCGGAGCCCCGATATAAAAGCTTCAAAGCATTCCAAAGTGGGGGAATTTACACCTATACACTCAAGAAAGGTGCCACAGGAGGTATTGAATATTTTGAACTTGGCTATCTTCGCCCAGACTTGATTCTTCAGGACCTGATAAAAATCTTACATCCAGAATTATTACCTGACTACCAACTTTATTTTTATACCCAACTTGAAAAATAACAGCTCAACATATTTCCTTTTTACTTTTGGTATTTTAAGCTTCATTTTGCTATTTGGAGCTAATTTGGCATTAGGTTCAGTCCATATTCCATTGGGAGAGGTGATGGGATGGTTTTTCGGTCAGGAGTTTTCCAAAAATTCATGGGAAACCATTGTTACAGAATACCGTCTACCTAAAGCTTATACTGCCATTCTTGCAGGCATCACTTTGTCCATTAGCGGGCTTCAAATGCAGACCTTCTTCAGAAATCCTTTGGCCGGTCCATTTGTGCTAGGAATCAGTGCAGGAGCTGGCCTTGGTGTGGCCATTATGATGATGGCAAGTTCGGCATTTGGATGGATGATCTATTCACAGGGTATTGGGCATTGGTCCACTATCGTGGCCGCCAGCTCAGGGGCAATATTGGTGCTTTTAATGATGAGTCTGATGGCTTGGAGAGTAAAGGACAGCATGACACTCCTCATAGTCGGTTTAATGTTCGGATCTGCGGTTTCGGCCGTGATTTCTGTCCTGGCATATTTTGCAGAAGCTGACCAACTTAAACTCTTTACCATTTGGTCCATGGGTAGTCTTGGAGGAAGTCAATTCAACCAGCTTTGGGGATTTGGTTTTGCTGTTTTTCTGGGTTTAGTTCCCATTATTCTCATGTTGAAATCTTATAATGCGATGCTGCTTGGCGAAGCTTATGCAGAAAGTATGGGAGTTAATATCAAAAAGCTTCGCTGGGCAATGATCATCTCCACGGGGATTTTGGCAGGAAGTGCCACCGCTTTCTGTGGACCGATAGCCTTTATCGGTATAGCGGTACCGCACATGGCAAGGTTGGTTTTCAAGACAGGTGATCACAGAGTACTTTTCCCTGCCACTGCCTTGATTGGTGCCAACGTATTATTGGTTTGTGATGCGATAAGTCAATTACCAGGAAGTGCTCAAACCCTCCCTATCAATGCAGTCACTTCTCTTGTAGGCGCCCCAATGGTCATATGGTTGATTTTAAGAAGAAACTTTTCAAAGGAATTCTAATGCAAGCATCACAACCCATATTGGCAGCAAGCAACCTTAGTCTTGGTTATCAAAAATCGAAACAGACCAAGCCGATAGCAGATCAGATCAGCTTTTCATTGGAGAAAGGAAAGCTTACCTGTCTTTTAGGTCCAAATGGGGTAGGAAAATCAACACTCATTAAAACAATTATGGGACAAATCCCTGCAATTAGCGGGAGCATTTTTTTGAATGGAAAGCCGATTGAAAATTTCTCCCAAAAAGCCCTATCACAAAAAATCTCTGTAGTACTGACCGAAAAAATCACAACCGGAACTTTGAATGTAAGACAGATGGTCGAACTGGGCAGAATACCCCATACGGGATGGCTGGGAAGGTTATCGGGCAAGGATCAGCAAAAAGTCGAAAAGGCTATTCAGACTACCCATATTTCCTACATCGAAAAAAGTCCGCTGAGTGAACTTAGTGATGGACAACTTCAAAAAGCCATGATTGCAAGGGCTTTGGCACAAGATGGAGAGGTATTGATTTTGGATGAACCTACCGCCCACCTTGATCTGGTCAATAGATATGAAATCATGCGTCTCTTAAGAAAAATTGCTCTGGAGGAAAACAAAGCTGTTTTAGTAGTGACCCATGATTTGGAGATTGCCATTCAGACAGCAGATCAGTTCTGGCTAATGCAATGTGGAAATCCTCTGGTTACAGGGAGTCCTGAAGACCTGATCATTCAGGAAAAACTGAATCTCTTATTACCTACTGACAAGTTGATTTTTGATAAAGTGTCCGGAAAAGTTCAGGAATTGGATGTTTTTGAATACCCTGTCTTTCACGGACCGCAAGAAATTGTAGACTGGTTCAAATTGGCCTTGCGTAAGAATAAATTGGATATCAGTAAAACAGGGCTAATCATATCACTTCAGTTAGCTCCTTTTAAAGGGACTTTACAAATTGAGGAGACTACAGAAAATTTTGAAAGCATTGAAGAGGGAATACTTCTTCTAAAAACACGATTTGGCAAAGGTTTTCAATAGACTATTGACCCTGACTTTTAATTCCCACTTTAATTGATTAACTTTTAAATCTAATCAGTTGATTTAGAGACAAAAACATTAATTTAAGTACCTTTTTTAAACATTAAGAAAGCTCTTTCAATGAAAAGCTTCATCCTTATATGGAATATTGTTACTGATGGAATTTCTAATCGTCTACTGCTCACCCTTTTTATATTTGCACTATTCCAATTAAAAACATACCCACAAGACGAGATCCCTCCTCTTTTAGAAAAACTCAAAGAAGGGAATATGGACACTACCCAAGTATGGGTATATCGTGATCTAGCTTATTATTATCTGGAAAAGAATCTTGACTCTTCACTTTACTACAGTGATTTGGGCATTTCGCTTGCACATGAATTACATTTTACCCAAGGAGAAATATGGAACCTTTATCAAAAGGCTCTTGCTGAAGAATTTTTGGATAGATTTGACTCTTCTATTTTTTCACTTCAAAAAGCATTGTCAATAGCCGGTGACCACGCCGACACACTCAGCATGGCAAAACTCACCAATGCTCTAGGAGTCACCCAGCATTATCAGGGGAACTTCAAAGAAGCTCTCGATTATTATCACAATGCCTTATCTCTCGCAGAAATCATCAACTATCATGAAGGAGCAGCCCAAAGCTTAAACAACCTTGGTATCATCTATCGGCAGAGAAGAAATTTCCGGAAAGCACTGGACATTTACCAACAATCAATGGAAATAAAAATTATGGAAAAAGATACCGTAGGCATCATCAATACCCGGTATAATCTTGGTCTCTTACATTCTTATTTAAATGATTTTGAAAAAAGTCTTTTGGAATTTTCGCTTGCAGAAAAAATGGCAAGAACAAGAAAACAAAGTCATCATCTGGCAGAAATTAAGATTGGTCAGGGAATGGCTATGTACAACTTGGACAATCATGAAGAAGCCAAAAATTATTTTGAAGAAGGCTTGAAGCAACTGGGGGAAGATAAAATTTATGAAAAGATCGCGGCATTGACCTATTTGGGAATTCTAAAAGTCAGGTCTGGAGACCAGGATGACGGCATGAGGAATTTGACACTCGCCCATAGTATGGTTGAACAATCTGATAGAATAGAGCTAAAAAGACAGGTCATTAAAGAAATGGCCATTGCATATGAAATCCTCAATCAGCCGGAAAAGTCCATTGCATTTTGGAAAGCTTACAATATCCTCAATGATAGCATCAACAATGAACAGCGACATTGGGCCTTTGAAGAAATGCAGGCACGGTTTGATGCCATTGAAAAGGATAAAAAGATTCAGATGCAGGAAATGGCTTTAATCAAGGAAAAGCAACAACGAAAAAAGGTTGGCATCTTACTTTCTAGTACATTTTTCCTTACGCTATCTACCTTATTTTTTTTCGTTTATAAATGGAGAAAAAACCACCAAGACAAGGTCCTTTCCACGCCCAAAAACAGTGAAGCAGAGCTTATAGACTTTGAAAAAATAAATCTGAAAATATTGAGTCCACTGACTAACAGGGAACAGGAAATCATCCTTTTGGTCGAATTGGGAATGACCAATCAAGAAATAGCGAAAGCGCTTTTTGTAAGCGAAAATACTATCAAGACACATTTAAAAAACATCTTTTCAAAAACCCAGGCCATTAACAGGACAGACCTTATCCATAAGCTTAGAAGTTTTTAATCCACATTGATCGATGAAAAATCTTCAATATCACCCAATTGGGTGATTCAAATTACTGCCAGTAACCTGAAATTTGTTCCAGTTTTAAACCATAACCACTCTTTAACACTATGAAAAAGTTTTTAAAAATTACCGCTTATGCCGCGACCTTCCTTTTGATAGTAATCATTGGTGCTACTGGATATATTTCCTTTGCTTTACCCAATGTAGGCCCTGCTCCTGAAGACCTGAAGGTGGAAATTACCCCAGAAAAAGTTGAACATGGGAAATATCTCGCCAATCATGTGATGCTCTGTGTAGATTGCCATTCAGTAAGGGATTTTAGCCTTTTTTCTGGTCCTCCTGTTCCTGGAACAGAATTGACTGGTGGAGAAAGATTTGATCAGACCATGGGCTTTCCTGGTGTTTTTATTTCTCCCAATATCACACCTTTCGGTATTGGTGACTGGACAGATGGGGAAGTTTTCAGATTGATTACTACCGGTGTAAAAAAAGACGGATCCCCCATCTTTCCAGTCATGCCTTACCATAGCTATGGCCTAATCGATCAAGAAGATATCGAAGCTGTCATTGCCTACCTGAGAACATTAGAACCAGTTGAAACAGGCCATCCAAAATCCAAAGCAGACTTTCCCTTTAATCTGATTCTAAGGACAATGCCTGCAAAAGCGAAATTGACCAAAAAACCAGATCCGTCTGACCAAGTGGCCTACGGAGGTTACCTGGTAAATGCCACAGCATGTGCAGATTGTCACACCAAATTTGAAAATGGCAGCTATACAGGAGAACGTCTTGCTGGAGGGAGATCATTTGAAATGCCTTCAGGTACTTTAACAACTGCCAATCTCACTCCCCATCCAAGTGGATTAGGAAATTGGACAAAGGAAATGTTTGTACAGAAATTCAAAATGTATGATGAGCACTATAAACCAGAAACTGTAGGCCCAAATGACTTCCAAACCATTATGCCTTGGATTATGTATGCCGGAATGAAGGAGACTGACCTGGAAGCCATTTTTGTCTATTTGCAATCATTACCGCCAGTTGAAAACTACGTTGAGAAATTCAAACCCAGAAGTTGAATCAGGGAGATTATTTCACTACTGATTCTTGAGGAGAAGTAAGACTATAAAAAGACTTTTTCTTTTCACCTCGGTAACAGTTCTTTTTAGCCTTGAGGGAAATAGACCTATTTCCCTCAAGGCTGAACAAACATCTCCTACAGTAACATTGAATAAAAAGTCAACCTGAGATTTTAACATTTTGGAAAAAGTACAGAAAGGATAATGGCAATAGTAGGCATCATGATGAACACAGTGAAAGTCTGTCCCGCAGCATTGCAGAGCATCTCATCTTTTTTGTGAGACCCTCTTCCTTCGTCAGAGTGACGTACATTTCTGTAACTGGCAGAGTTAAAAATCGATTTGACAAGTAAAAGACGGGACCACCTCCCATTTTTCAAGTAATTAATCAACTTTTTTATCTTGGTTCTTGTCTCTTGGTTCATTTTTTTGCTATCGATTCTCAACTCTCGCCTTTCGCTTCTAATAAAAGGCATCTTCAAATTGCTTAAAGTTGACATTCCCGTTTTTATCGCGGTAAACCGTCACAATATCAAAACGGATATCCTTTTGCCAGTCTTTCAGGTGGATAAAATGATCAACTGCTTTGACAATTAACTTACGCTTAGTTGAATCTACAAACTCCTCAGCAAAACCAAAACCAGTCCCACTCCGAAATTTTACCTCAACAAATACCAATAATCCTTTATAGGTAAAAATCAAATCTATCTCCGCATGCTTATACCTGAAATTTGCCTCTACAAATTGATACCCTCTGCCCACCAACCAGGTTTTAACAAGCTCTTCTGCTTCCTTTCCACTATCATTATGCGCTGCCATGACAATAATTGTTTAATTTTGAAAAATAAAAGATTTAAAAGCCAAACGTCTTCCTCTGTCTAAAGAACCATTCAATCAAAAAAGGCGTTTCTTCATCACATTAAGGAAAAACTGTGAATCAAGTTATCAATAAAAAAGTAAAATTTCTAGACCTAGGACCTAAAGATTATAAAGAAACCTGGGACCTTCAGGAAGAAATTTTTGGAAGGATCGTAGAAATAAAGATTCAAAACAGAAATTTGGATCCAAAGGATCAGTTAGCCACGGAAAATTACCTCTTATTTGTAGAACATCCACATGTCTATACTTTGGGGAAAAGTGGGGAATTGTCTCACTTATTGCTTGATGAAGAAGGTTTGGCCAAGAAAAATGCCACTTTTTACAAAATAAACCGTGGAGGTGATATCACTTACCATGGTCCAGGCCAATTGGTAGGATACCCGATTTTGGATCTTGAAAACTTCTTTACCGATATCCATAAATACCTAAGAATCTTGGAAGAGGCGATCATTTTATCACTTGCTGAATACGGAATTGAAGCGGGTAGAATTGAAGGATTAACTGGTGTTTGGTTGGATCATATAGCACAAAAGAACCCACGTAAAATCTGCGCTATGGGTGTAAAATCCAGCCGTTGGGTAACCATGCATGGTTTTGCGTTCAACATCAACTCAAATCTGGAATATTTCAACAATATAGTTCCCTGCGGAATATCAGACAAAGCGGTAACCTCAATGCACCTCGAACTTGGCAGACATGTAGATGAATCAGAAGTGAAAGAAAAGGTTAAAAGACACATTGCCGATTTGTTTGAAATGGAGTTGATTTAAATTTTGATGTGTTCAAAATAATTATTGTAATTGCTCTTATGTCTTGAGTCTTTTGTCATAAGTCTAGAATTAAAAACATGAAAAAAGATATTGATTTCCAACCCGTAACGGGGGTTAAATTGGCCATTGCAAAAGAAGAGGTCAATGGAATAGAAGAATGGGCTGTTTACATCATCAACTTGAATTTGATCGAACTCAATACAGTGATGATTACCTCAAAAGGATATGGAATAATAGATGGTGAGGAGAAGAAAACCTCGGTACTCCGTCATCTGGTCAAAGAATTAGGAGCTGAATCCATTGCTAAAGTCGAACCGATTGATCCAGCACTCTTTGCACTCAATAATGAATATTGGGTCAGTTATTATATCCTAGATCAGATTTTTGATAAAAAATTCCTTTTCAAAGAGGGAAGTTTAGCGCCTAATAATATTCAATACATTCCTGAACTTGACCTGTTAGGTGTCTTGATAAACTAAGGGCATTTATCCGGCTAATAAAAGCCTGATGGTTGGAATTCTTTGCTTAAGAGAATATCTTAACAAAGTAAAATAGACCGTTAACCTTTGATTAGGTCAATGTTCAATGAATCATTGATAAGTTAAGAACAAGTTACATATGTCAAATTTTTTCAGTGAATTACAGAACATCCTTTTTTTGGATATTGAAACAGCCTCTGCAGAAGCTGACTTTGAGGACTTACCTGAGAGGCTAAAGTCAGAGTGGATCAAAAAGGAAAACCATATAAAGCCTAAGGATGAATCCATTGAATCCGGATCATTGTTTTTTAACAGAGCAGGGATTTATGCTGAATTCGGAAAGGTAATTTGTGTTGGAGTGGGATATTTCCACTTTTTTGCAGAAACTGGTAACCTGGAATTCAGAACCAAAACTTTCTGTGAAGAAACCGAGTACGATACCTTGGACGGCTTCGTTCAGCTCCTCAATAAAAAACCATGGGTACTCTGTGCCCATAATGGCAAAGAGTTTGACTTCCCCTATTTAAGCCGAAGAATCTTAATTAACCGATTGCCACTTCCCGAACCTTTACAGATTGCAGGAAAAAAACCATGGGAAATCCGTCATTTGGACACCTTAGAATTATGGAAGTTTGGTGATTATAAACATTACACACGTCTGGAATTGTTAGCTGCCATTTTTGACATACCTACCTCAAAGGAGGATATTGATGGCTCGAGGGTTAATGAAACCTATTATGTTCAGAAGAACATCAAAAGCATCAGAGAGTACTGCTTAAGGGATGTTTGGGTGACTGCTCAGGTTTATTTAGCTTTTGAAGGGATTCCACCAGATATGGAAATTGAAATCAAAAACAAAGACCCTGAGTAATGAAGCTGAAAACATTTTAACAATATTCACCTAAATGATTAATCAAATTAAAAAAGCATCGAAAAAAGTATATATTATCGGTTAAAATTCATAAGCTTTCAGTCGTAAATTTTAGGATTTATACTGTAAATTATAGGTAAAAAAAGGTATATTTGGATATAAGGATTTTAAAATAAAATTATTCACTAAAATATTAATTTTATGGGACTTATATCATTTATCAAAGGAGCTGGTGCCAAAATATTCGGAGGAAAAGAAAAAGAAGCACCCAAAGAAGAAGTACCTGTTATCAGGGCCAATGCACTTCTTGATCATGTAAAAAATATTGGATTGCCTTTCAAAAGACTGAAGATTAGTGTAAAAGACAGTCATGTCACAGTGGAGGGTGAGGTTGAAAAGCAGGAACAAGCTGAAAAAATCGTATTGGCCATTGGCAATGTGGAGGGTGTGGATGAAGTAGACAATAAAATGGAAGTTGTTGAACCAACTCCGGAAGCCCAGTTCCACACAGTAGTCAGTGGGGACAACCTTTCCAAGATTTCGAAGAAATTTTACGGAGACCCTAATAAATACAATATCATTTTCGAAGCCAATAAGCCTATGCTCACGCATCCTGATAAAATTTATCCAGGTCAGGTTTTGCGGATCCCGCCTTTATCTTAAAAATTTATGAGAAATTGAAAAAGCTTCGGGAAAAACCGAGGCTTTTTTTATCCCTTCAAAGCCATCAAATCTTTGAATGGAACTAATTATTGCTGGAATTTATTATCATAGTAAGCTTAAAGTTTTTCAGGTATGGGCAGAATTCGAAGAATGATTGCCTATTTTTGTCGATAGTCTGCCCAAGTACTTGAATATCTCAGTCCCAAACAGTCCATTTGAAAACGAAAGCTGAACTGATTTTGTCAGTTCAATTCAAAAGATTACTATATTATTAAAAAAATCAAATACTCATTTTTATGGGAAGAAAATCAAACAACAGAGGCCAACAAGGAAAGAAAAAAGGAGGAAAGATAATGGACTCTGCCCAGTTGGCACGTATAATCCTTAACTTTTTGGACAACAACTTTGGCCAGGAATATAACGCCAAACAAATCATCAAAAAGCTGGAAATCAGAGATTCCCTGACAAAAGGTGCAGTAGAGCCTGTTCTTCATAAACTTGCGGCTTCTGGATCTATTTCCAAAAGCCCAAGAAACTATTTTGCATCGGTAAAGGAACCTGAATTTATAGAAGGAGAAGTGGATTTTGTCAATCCCCGCTTTGCCTACATCAAGCCTGATGCTAAATACGAAATGGAAGAAGACATTCTAGTCAAGGAAGCAGACTTAAAACATGCCTTGGATGGAGACAAAGTCCGGGTAATGGTTTATCCTGCAAAAGGCAGTTCCGGGAGAATTGAAGGTAAAGTGTTAGAAATAACCCAAAGACTCCGGGATGAATTTGTAGGAAGAGTGGAAATTTCACCTCGTTATGCCTTTGTAGTACCTGATTTCAGAAAAATGCACCACGATGTATTTGTCCATAAAGGAGACTTAAAAGGTGCCGAACACAATCAAAAGGTAGTAGTGAAGTTGACAGAATGGCGAGATGAAGACAAAAACCCAACAGGGAAAATTGTCCGGGTTTTGGGCAAGGCTGGAGAACATGAGGTAGAAATACACTCTATCATGGCTGAATTCGGACTGCCTTTTGAGTACCCAAAAGAAGTTGAAGAGGAAGCTAATGCCATTCCGGATGAAATCCCTTCTTCTGAGATCAAGCAAAGAAGAGATATGCGGGATATTCCTACATTCACCATAGACCCTGCGGATGCCAAAGACTTTGACGATGCTATATCCTATCGCAAACTTGAAAACGGCAATTATGAAATTGGGGTACATATAGCAGATGTCACACATTATGTCAAACCAAAAACCGGAATAGAAAAAGAGGCCTATGACAGGGCTACTTCTGTTTACTTGGTTGACAGGACCATTCCAATGCTTCCTGAGCGCTTAAGCAATGGCCTCTGCTCTCTTCGTCCCAATGAAGACAAACTGACTTTTTCTTGTGTCTTTGAAATGGATGAAAATGCCGATGTGCTGAATCAGTGGATCGGTAGAACTGTCACCCACTCCAATAGAAGATTCGCTTATGAAGAGGCTCAAGAAAATATTGACAAACAGGAAGGAGATTTCTACGAAGAACTCACCTTGTTGAATGAGTTAGCCAAAAAAATCAGAAAAAGAAGATTTGATAAAGGAGCAGTAAATTTTGAAACTGTCGAGGTCAAGTTTAAACTCGATGAAAAAGGTACTCCATTGGGATTAATGGTCAAAGAACGAAAAGATATTCATAAGTTGATAGAGGAATTTATGCTCTTGGCCAACCGAACTGTAGCAGAATTTATCTACAATCGAAACAAAGGGAACGATACTTTTGTATATAGAATTCACGACTACCCTGATATGGAGAGGTTGGAGACTTTCTCCAATTTTGCCAAAAAATTTGGACATGAAGTTAAAATCGCTGAAGGCAGTAGAATTTCCAAAGCCTTGAACAAATTGATGGAAGAAATTCTTGGCAGGCCTGAACAAAATGTATTGGAGCAACTCGCCATAAGAAGTATGGCCAAAGCTAAATATACTACCGAACCGAAGGGACACTTTGGTCTTGCTTTTAAACATTATACCCATTTCACCTCTCCTATTAGGAGATATCCTGATATGATGGTTCACAGGCTATTGCAGCACTATCTCGATGGCGGAAAAGCACCTGATCCTGAGGCTTGGGAAGAAAAATGTATACACTCCTCTGAAAGGGAAAAAAGGGCCGCAGATTCTGAAAGAGCATCCATCAAGTACAAGCAGGTTGAGTATATGGCCCTTGCTGAAGAGAAAGATTATGAAGGTATCATTACCGGAGTGACGGAGTGGGGTGTTTATGTGGAAATAACAGAAACCAAGTGTGAAGGCATGGTCAAGGTGTCTGAAATGAATGATGATTATTACGAGTTTGACGAAAAAAATATGAGATTGATCGGAACACGCAACAAAAAGCTCATCACTTTGGGTGACAAAGTAATGGTTAGAGTTGTCGCTACCGATATAGACAGAAGAACTATTGACCTGGAATTTGCAGATAATGAACCAAAACAAAAAAGACGTAAGTAAAATTTTACAGGAGCTGGAAAACCACATCCAGGAATACTCCTACGGTAAATCCCCAAAAGAGCTTTACGAACCTATATCATATATCATGAGCTTGGGAGGAAAAAGAATCCGCCCGCTATTGACACTATTGGCCTATTCCCTTTACAAGGAAGAGTACCAGAAAGTCTTCACACCTGCCATGGCCG
The DNA here is from genome assembly GCF_042432905.1 of Fontibacter flavus. Lineage (NCBI taxonomy): Bacteria > Pseudomonadati > Bacteroidota > Cytophagia > Cytophagales > Cyclobacteriaceae > Fontibacter > Fontibacter flavus. Next base: position 73,610 of record NZ_JBHLWI010000013.1, read on the forward strand.
TTGAAGTATTCCACAACTTTACCTTGATGCATGATGACATCATGGATGATGCACCACTGAGAAGAGGTAAAGCAACTGTTCATGAAAAATGGAATGCCAACACCGCCATTTTATCAGGAGATGTCATGCTAGTAAAAGCTTATGACATGCTATTAGGAATTTCCCCTGACTTATTACCTGAATGCCTGAGATTGTTTAATAAAACCGCAGCAGAGGTTTGTGAAGGACAGCAGCATGACATGAACTTCGAGACTATGAATACTGTCACAGAAGATCTCTATATAGATATGATCAGGCAAAAAACTGCAGTACTTTTGGGCTTTGCCCTTCAATTTGGCGCTATCCTGGCGGGTGCTCCAAAAGAAGATTCAGAAAAACTGTACAATTTTGGTGTCAATATCGGAATTGGCTTCCAATTGAAAGATGACTTATTGGATGTTTATGCTGATAAAGAAAAATTCGGTAAACAGGTAGGAGGAGATATTATATCCAATAAAAAAACATTCCTACTACTGAAGGCAAAAGAAATTGCGTCCGGGGAGAACAAAGTTTCTTTGGAAAACTGGATTTCGGCCAAAGAATTTGACAAGGTGGAAAAAGTAAATGCAGTGACTGCTATTTATAATAACCTTGGGATCAAAAATCTAACCGAATCAAAAATGCAGGAATATTTTGATATGGGCTTCTCCCAATATGAAAACCTAAAAGTTCCAAATCAGGATGCCTATCAGACATTAATGATGCTCACCAAAGACCTGGTCAATAGAGAAAAATAATCCCCTAAACCACTATGGAGTTATCTGCTACTGTCGTCCTGATCGGAATTACAGTTTTGACATCTTATATAGCCTGGAAAAACCCAGAACTATTGAATAGGTGGATGTTTACACCTTATCTTATCAAAAACAGAAATCAGTGGGACAGGTTTTTCCTTTCAGGTTTCATTCACAAGGACAATATCCACTTGCTATTTAATATGTTTACCTTTTATTTTTTCGGCAGGGTGGTTGAGATGTTTTTGTTATATAGATTGGGTACCGGATTGGGCCTAATTACCTTTGTATTATTCTACATAGGTGCCATTATTGTGTCCGACATACCCACCTATTTCAAACACAGTGATGATTATGGCTATCGAGCCTTGGGCGCATCAGGGGGAGTTGCAGCCGCTGTATTCGCAAGTATTGTGATCATGCCCCTTTCAGACATTTGTCTGTTCGGTATTATTTGTCTTCCTGGATTTCTCTTAGGTATTATATTTTTAATATACACCTACATGCAGTCCAAAAAAGGAAATGATGGTATCAATCATGGGGCTCACTTATACGGTGCATTATTTGGAATCTTTTTTATCCTGATCATTTCACCCCAAAGTGCATTGCAATTTGTGGAACAAATAAAAAGCTTCAGGCCATTTTGACCTGAAGCTCTTCTATTACTTTAGCAAATCACCGATCAGTCTTTGCCTTTCTGTAACTGTCGGATGTTTTTATCAGTTACAGCTTTTAACATTGTGACCCAATGTTCACCTCTCTCTTCAGCAAATACATCTGGACCAGGCACTCCAACTCTCATGCTGACCACTCTGGTAACATTATTCCCCTGCCCATCATTTTTAAAGTAAACATCGAGGGCATTGATATTATTGGTGAATCTTGAAAGTTTATCAATAGAAGCCCTGATTTCAGCCTGCACTGCCTCACTGATATCCAGGTTAACTGCCTGAACGTCGATCTTTACGCCCTTGTAATTTTCTGTGTAATTCATGATTGAAATTTTATTTTAGTTTAAAAATACATTTTATTATACGTATTTCAAGTGCTTAAGGTCACAAAAAAACCACTCAAAATTGAGTGGTTTTTTATTTAAAATTCAACTTTAGATTACTTCATTTTCAACTCAGTTTTCATCTCTTCGATATTCAAAATCTTAGAAATTCTATTCTTTTCTATTTCTCTGAATTTTTCTAATTGTGCATCTATTTGTCTGGTAATCTCAACTCTCACTTCTTCAGCCCCATCAGTCGGTCTAAATTCACCTGTACCAACGATTACATTCAAATGTGCAAGTTTATTATTCAGACGGATTGGGAAATTCAAAGGATCCTGGCCACTTCTGTTTTGAGTCTGATACAGCTCTTTCTCAATATCAGAAATAGACTTGACGATTGGCTCGATGGTTCTCTTCTGTCGGGCATTCTTCTCTACGATTCCATTCAACTCATCTCTATATTTTCTGATCAGCGTAATGGTTTCATGAGTTTCAGTTAATTTATCTCTGACCTTCAACAAGAAGTCATACTGCGCCTGAAGATCTGCCTGAGTAGAAGAATACCTCAAATCAGGTAATACTTTGAATGATTGGTTTTGAGCCTGACCATCTACTGTCAACCTTACTGTATAATCACCTGGTACCACTTTTGGACCTCTAAGAGGACCGGACCACATAATCATTCCTTCAAATCCTTTCGCATCTGGAAGTCTTAGGTTCCAGTTGAATTCATTAGAACCAAGCTTATACTTTAATGTATCGCCTTCTATGCCTTTTGAAGAGAATTCTTTGATAAGGTTGTTTTTATTGTCGTAGAACTCCAATCTCACCTCATTCTTAGGCTGCTCTTTCAAATGATAATAAACCAATACACCGCCTGGTCTGTTAGTGCCAGCTGTTTTAGACTCTCTTCTCACCCCGTCAATTCTATAAGAATCCTGAGGTTTGAAAAGGTAAAACGGCTTGCTGCCAACTTCATTGGACAATTGATGGATAACAGTCAAATCGTCGATAATCCAAAAACTTCTACCTTGGGTAGCAGCGATCAAATTGTTTTCTTTAATCGCCAAATCAGTAATCGGTACAATTGGAAGGTTCAATTGGAATGGTTTCCAATCTGCGCCATCATTGAATGAAATATACATTCCGGTCTCTGTACCTGCATAGAGAATCCCTTTCTTTCCAGGATCGGCTCTTACTACCCTAGTGAAATGTTGGGGATCAATTCCTTTTACGATTTTAGTCCAGGTCTTACCGTAGTCAGTTGTTTTGTACAGATAAGGAGCAAAATCGCCATTTTTATAGGAGGTTGCAGCAAAGTACAATCCACCTTCTTCAAATGGATGACCTTCCATACTGTTGATCTGAATCCATTCCGGCAAATCTTTAGGCGTCACATTTGTCCAGGTTTTACCATTATCTTGAGATACGTGCACCAATCCATCGTCTGAACCTGCCCAAAGGACCCCTTTCTTAATTGGGGATTCTGTAGCTGCAAAGATTGTACTGTAATATTCTACTGAGGTGTTATCCTTAGTAATAGGACCTCCTGATGGACCCAATTTTTCTTTTGCATTCCTTGTCAGATCAGGACTGAAAGTCTCCCAAGACTGTCCTCCATTGGTAGACCGATGGAATTGATTAGAAGTAGTATACAATACTTTTGGATCATGAGGAGAGAAGAAAATAGGGAAGTTCCACTGGAACCTATATTTCATACCTTCTGCGCCATGTCCCATTGGGTTATCCGGATATACATTGACATTTCTTTTTTCACCTGTCCTATGGTTCAACATCTGAAGAAGTCCACCATAATTACCACCATAGACAATATCATTGTCTAAAGGATCTACAGCTAACCAACCACTTTCACTTCCTGCACTGACTTCCCAATCATTTTCAGTAATGCCAAAGCCTTCGTTTCTATGATTGATACGCAAGGTTGAATTATCCTGCTGGGCACCATAAATTCTGTAAGGGAAATGATTGTCAGTGGTGACCCTGTAGAATTGCATGGTAGGTTGATTCATATATGTGGACCAACTGGCGCCACCATCATTAGAAACCTGGGCACCACCATCATCAGCAATAATCATTCTCTTATTGTCTGCTGGATCTATCCACAGGTCATGGTGATCACCATGAGGAGCGTTGGCACTTTTGAATGTCTTACCTCCGTCTGTGGATTTGTGATAACTTACATTGAGTACGTACACGGTGTTTTCATCCTGTGAATCGGCGAAAATTCTTGTGTAGTACCATGCTCTTTGTCTGAGGCTTCTATCTTCATTGGTTTTCTCCCAAGTTTCGCCCCCATCATCAGAACGGAATACCCCTCCCTCAAGATTTTCAACTATAGCCCATACCCTGTTTGAGTTTAATGGTGAAATGGTAACACCCATAATACCTAAAGTTCCAGCAGGTAGCCCTTTGTTTCTGGAAATCTCTTTCCAAGTTTCACCACCGTCAGTACTTTTAAACATTTTAGAGCCAGGACCACCACTTTCCAAGCTGTAAGGGGTTCTTTTTACCTGCCAAGTAGTGGCAAACATGACATCAGGATTCTTGGGGTCCAAAACCAAATCAACTGCTCCAGATTGGTTGTCCACAAACAGTTTTTTATTCCAAGTCTTACCACCATCTGTAGACTTATATACACCTCGCATATCGGTAGGTTTGAAGATATCACCCAAAACCGCAGCGTAGACAACATCCGGGTTTTTAGGATGAATTCTTATTCGGGAAATAAATCTGGTTTCTTCCATGCCCAGGCTTTGCCAGGTTTTACCGGCATCAGAGCTTTTCCAGAAACCATAACCATAAGAGACATTGCCTCTAACAGTTTTCTCTCCACCACCAACATAGATGATGTTCGGATCTGATTCAGCCACAGCCACAGCTCCGATGGATCCTCCAAAATAACCATCTGAAATATTAGCCCAGGTTACCCCTGCATCAGTGGTCTTCCATACACCCCCACCCGTAGCGCCGAAATAATAGGTATTTCGATCAGAAGCCACACCGGCCACAGCGGCGGATCTGCCACCACGATGTGGGCCAATATGCCGCCATTGGACCGCATTATATAATTTTTCATCATACTGTTGGGCATAACTTTCGGGATGAGGTGCCATCATCATCCACATCATGATGACCAAAAGGTACATTAGTGGTTTTTTCATAGTAAATGGATTTATATTATGTGTAATTTAAGTTAATCAATAAATCAGGATGTGAGATTCAATAAATGACTAATGGCAAAATATTTATCTAAGAAAATAAGTATTGCCATTAGCCTTTATTGAGACACTCCAATTCATTAATTAGTTACCGTAATTTGGATTTTGAGTCATATTTGGATTAGACAACAATTCATCTCTTGGAATAGCTAAAATTTGCTTCCAAGGCTGATCCAAACTTACAGGTGCAACAGAGTTCTTTCTGCTCACATTACTCAAAACAGCCATTGCTCTGCCTGTTCTGACCAAATCAAAGAAACTGTGACCTTCAAACGCGAACTCAAACTTCCTTTCCTTCTCAATTTCCAATAGAACAGCTTCTTGAGTCAAAGCACCAGAATAGAGTGCAGCTCCAGCTCTTTGTTTAATCGCATTCAGATCAGCGATAGCCAAATTCAAAGTTGAAGGAGTTTGCGCATAAGCTTCTGCACGATTAAGATACATTTCCGCTATCCTGATGATATGCGCATTATCAATATTTCCTGCCTTTTGATATTTTGTAGGATAATAGACGCCTTGAACCGCATCAAACCCAAACATTTTTCCCCTCACGTCATTTTGGTCTGCCTGAATCGCCGCAATAAATTGTTCATGTACAGCGAGTTCCCCTCTGCCACCCTGTGCCCCTGGAAAATACCAAAATCTCATCGCACTCTGATCAGCAGCAATAAATTCCAGTTCAAAAATCGATTCACCACTAAAATCAGTCGCAAAAATGTTAAGGTAATTACTCATCAATGTATACTTACTGTCATTGATTACCTCTGAGGAAAGGCTTATCACCTGTGGGTAATTTTTAAGATAAAGGTAAAGCCTTGACAAAAGTGCTCTGGCTGTACTTTTGACGGCTCTTGCTTTCGAAAATGCAATACTGGATTGTTGCTCCGGCAATAAAGAGAGTGCCTGTAACAAATCAGCTTCCACTTGACTATAACCTTCAGCCAAAGGCGGTCTACTTGGATAAAGTGATTCATTGACTCCTCTAGAAGGAGTCAATGGTAATACCACACTTTTTTCACCATGAACACCTGGAACACCTCCAAAAACCCTGTTCAAATCAAAGAATGCCAAGGCACGCACAAAATAGGCCTGCCCAATGATGTTGTCTTTATTAGCCTGAGGCATATTGATATTTGGAACTGACGCAATAATATTGTTGGCCTGATTGACAGCCCTATATGCAGCAGTATAAAAATTGGTGACTTCAAGGTTTGAAGCATCCAATTGATATGTATCCAATTCCCGGTAAAAATCCCAAGTACCCACACTTTGGGAAACATCACTGGAAACATCCGCTATGATCTGGAAATTTCTTCCATAATAAAATCCAGACTGCAATTGATTGTACAGACCGGCAAGTGCTGCTTGGGCACTCTTTTCATCTGTAAAAGCTGTTTGATCTGAAATCTGGGTTTCTGGTTCCTGATCTAGCACATTACAGGAATACACAAAAGCCAAACCCAAACAAATCACCGCTGTTTTATATATATTTAATATTTTCATGACTTGCTCTTATTAAAATGTAATATTAAAACCACCCATATAAACTCTTGGCTGAGGCATCGCATAGAAATCCACACCTTGAGTTGTAGCTGTGGATGCTGTAGCATTAACTTCAGGATCCATGCCACTATAATTCGTGAAGGTTAATAGATTCTGTCCACTTACATAAATCCTTGCAGAGCTCATACCCAATCTATTGATCCAGGCAGATGGCAATGTATATCCAATGCTAACATTCTTAAGTCTCAAATAGGATCCATCTTCCACAAACCTTGATGGTCTCAGGTTTGCGGCATAATTGGCATTGGTCATCCTAGGCACCATAGTGATATCCCCAGGCTGTTGCCATCTATCCAGCTGACTTCCTAAGAAGTTGGTATTTCTGGTACCACCATGTTCCTGGAAGAACCTATTCCAGTTCAACTGGTCATTTCCATAAGAATACTGGAAGAAAATCATCGCATCTATATTTTTGTACCTTAAAGTATTGGTAAGACCACCAAAGAAGTCAGGCCAGGCATTTCCTACAATAAACCTGTCAATATTTGGATCGAATGGCCTGCCATCTTCCATAGTTTCCCAAATTGGATTACCTGTTTGAGGATCTACACCAAGCTGCTTGTGCATCCAGAAGGAATACATGGGAATACCTTCCTCCATACGGATGATATCTCTGTTATAGACAGGAATCGCTTGTGCGAGCTTTTTGATATTGTTCTTGTTTTGGGCAATATTAAAACTCACATCCCAAGTAAAATCTTTTTGGGCAACGGCATTGGCATTAATGCTCAGTTCAAATCCCTTGTTTTCCATTTCTCCAAAGTTTTGGAAAATACTGGTAAATCCACTTGATCTTGGAATAGGAACTGCCAACAAGAGATCTGTAGTCTGCTTATTATAATAATCCAAGGTAAGGCTCATCCTGTCTTTTAGGAAAGCTACATCTACACCGATATTAAACTGGGCTGTTTTTTCCCATTTCAGATCAGGATTAGCCAATTGGGATGGTTCTGTTCCAGGAATATTGGCATAATTAGCACCACCTGTCCATAATCCTCTGGATTGAAAATCATTGATGCCATTTTGGTTACCAGTAACCCCGTAACTTGTTCTCAATTTCAAATCCGAGATGAAGTTCACATTGTCAAAAAACTTCTCCTCAGAGATTCTCCATCCCAATGCTGCTGAAGGGAAAGTACCCCACCTATTGGCTTCACCAAATCTGGAACTTCCGTCTCTTCTGACATTAAGAGTAAATAAATACCGGTTTTTCAAAGAGTAATTTACCCTTGTGAAAACTGAAGCAATACCCCAAACAGATCCTGTTGAAGATGATGTCTGCACAGCCGCAGAAGCAATTCTCTTAAAATCATTGGAAGGAAACTGCTGTCCGGTTGCAGAGGTCCTTTCAAAAGTGGATTGCTGCAAAGATGTTCCCAACAAAACACTTAAGGTATGCCCGCCGGCAAAATTGGATTGGTAATTCAACACGTTTTCCTGAATCCAGTTATCATTTACGCTGACAATAGATGTAGCTTGTCCATTCACTGCTGCACCTGCATTCAATAGAGTATTGATATAAGTATCTTCTTTTACGTTATTATAGTCAACACTGAAATTACTCCTTAAGGACAATCCAGGGAAAAATTCATATTCTCCATAAACTGTAGCCAACACTCTATTGGTCACCATAGTAATATCGTTCTCGTTGATTACCGCAATTGGGTTCTCAAAAATACTGAACTTGGTATAGCTGCCATCTTCTTGGTAAGGAGCCAAATTGGAAGGGAAGAAATGGGTCCCACCCAATGCTCCTGCGATATTGTCATCATTGTTCACCCTGTTCCTGATGTTTCTAGAATACAGGATACTGGTACCTATTTTCAATTTATCCGAAACGAAGGCATCCAAGTTTAATCTACCTGTCTTTCTTCCGAACGCTGTTGGGGCTATAATACCATCTTGTCTAAAGTCGGAAGCTGAAACCAAATATCTAACTTGATCATTCCCTCCGGTAACAGAAACATCCACATTACTGATTGGAGCATCTCTGAATACAAAATCAGCATAATTTGTACTGATCGCCTGACCAGGATTAGGATATATTGGCTGTCCCCCATTATTGACGGCGGCCTCATTCCTCAATGCCTCAAAGGTTGGACCATCCACCAAATCCGGTCTTCTCCACACACTTTGAGTACCATAATAAGAGCCAATACTTACGCGTGCCTTTTGGCTTTTCCCACGCTTAGTGGTAATCAACACAACGCCATTGGCAGCTCTTGCACCATAGATTGCAGTAGCTGATGCATCTTTCAATATTTCCATGGATTCAATATCTGCTGGATTGATATCTGCCATAGCATTAGCAGTACTGCCCCCCAATCCAACTGCAGATAGGTTTCCTGAGACAATCGGAATCCCATCCACCACGTATAATGGATCATTATCCGCATTGATGGAGGTAGTTCCTCTTACACGAACAAACATCCCCCCTCCAGGTGTACCTGAATTAGATGTTATGAGAACACCTGAAGCCCTACCCTGCATCATTTGGTCAGGGCTGGACATAGGTAGGTTTTCTATATCTTTTGAACTGACTGAGGAAATAGAGGAAGTCAGTGTCTTTCTGTCTTGTTCTCCATATCCAACAATAATGATCTCACCCAATTGCTTAACATCCTCCTGCAATTGGATATCAATTCTGGTTCTTGAGCCAACAGTAACTTCTTGGCTCAAATAACCTATATAACTAAAAACCAAGATACTGTTATCACTTGGCACATTGATGGAAAAATTTCCATCTAAATCGGTAATCGAACCTACAGTGGTTCCTTTTATTTGAACATTGGCACCTGGTATAGGCTCCTTGTCCGTACCGGAAGTGACCGTTCCGGTGATTACTCTTTGCTGGGCATCAACTTGAATTGAAACTGCCAAGAGTAATAGCAACATGATTAATAATGATTTCTTCATAGACTAGTTTGTTAGTGTTGTAATGATAATTTAGGGATAGCTCCCTTTAAGGTGGTTAAATCCTTGATTTCAATTCATAGGCAATTTTCACGGTTTATAATTTATCAAATGAGATTTTAAAACCCTCTAAAGGCAAAGGATCAATAGGAAAAATATAAACTTGTTATTTTAAATAAAAAAAAACATGCCCCTTTTACACGAGTATTTTTACCAAATATTATTTTGATTTTTTATGCACGTGTAAAATTTATATAAAAAATAAAAAAAATAATATTTTAAACATTGAATTGTTTGTAAAAATCAACTTTTAATTACTTTATTGGATTAAATTTACATCCTACGAAAAATAATTCAGCCAAAAAAAGAAAGATAGAACAATTTAATTTTCCATAATCGGTCAGAGATTTTTCTCAAAAAGATTAATTATTTCAATAAAACTAAATTTTTCAATTATTATCAGAATAATATTTTGATAAAAATTTTTCATCGAAATATAATACTAAAACAATTGATTTTATTAATAAATATTAAGAATAGCTAATTCTATTCTACTTTTTTATTAATTAACCAAATTAAAACAAAAAAACATCTCCAAATAAGTAAAGCTTTTTTTTTGGGGGGGGGGTAAAAAAAAAAGGTAATTACTAACCTAAAAGATTACTTTGCCTTGTCATACAATTTTTCCAAATAAGCAACCCCTCTCCGCATCCATTCCGGTGCTTCATGATCCATTAAGTAGTAATGAAAATATTGCTTCATCCTAATTTGAAAATCTTTTTGATCTGTTCCATTAGACAAGTGGTGACCCTCATTTGGGTAGGAAAGAAAAATCACTTCTTTACCCAATCTTCTAGCCGCATTATATAATTCAAGCCCCTGTGCCCAATCAACTGCCCCATCCATGATTCCATGCAATATCATAAACAGGGTTTTGATATTTGGTATATGGAACATCGGATTCTCTCTATTGTAATCCTCCCTATGTGGCCAAGGTATCACCCCTCTACCCATTCTGACTTGTCCAATCTCCATGACCCCATGATGAACCGTGCCTGTACTCACATAGATATTTCCCATCTGGAGAATATTGAAGCGGTCTGATCACAAAACCATTTGGGAAATTTTCATTTTCAACATTTAACACCTTTTTGCTCGGCCTATCCTGAATACCAGAAAACACCAAAAGCTCATTCAACTGATGCTCCAATGAATAATCCGGGTTAAAAAAAATCTTCAAAAAACAAAAAAAGGGGGTGTCCGAAAAGTCGAGACACCCTTTTTTTATTGTTGATCTTCTCTAAAATTATTATTTTAGAGTTGAACAAAATACAACAATGTCTAAGGTAGTTTTTAAAAATCAGACTGGCA
>NZ_JBHLWI010000014.1:0-84633 GCF_042432905.1 Fontibacter flavus
GTCTGATTTTTAAAAACTACCTTAGACATTGTTGTATTTTGTTCAACTCTAAAATAATAATTTTAGAGAAGATCAACAATAAAAAAAGGGTGTCTCGACTTTTCGGACACCCCCTTTTTTAGTTTTGGATTAATTGTAAAAAGTACAAATGCTCAAGATCTCCATCACTAAAGACAAGTTATTGAAATTCGAATCTTTACGTGAATCAATCCTTTTAACTTTCACTTTTTGCCTTGGCTCTTAAATTCAAGTCAACTTACCTACGTTACTTTTCGAATATCTTAGAATCAAGGTTAAAATTTATTATCTTTGCAGCCTGATTTTCAGAAACCAAACCAACCATTTCATACCTGAAACGGTTGGATTACAGAAGAAAAAACCAACATGAACAGAGAAGTACGTGTACGTTTTGCGCCGTCACCAACAGGAGCGCTACATATTGGAGGGGTAAGAACAGCCCTTTACAACTACCTATACGCAAGAAAAACAGGGGGTAAATTCCTCTTAAGAATAGAAGATACCGATCAGACCAGGTTTGTACCCGGCGCTGAGGAATATATCAAAGAAGCCTTGGATTGGTTGGGAATTTCCCCTGATGAGAGCCCATGGAATCCCGGAGACTGTGGCCCTTACAGACAATCCGAAAGAAAACCCATGTATATGCAGTATGCGCTTGACCTGATTGAAAAAGGTCATGCTTACTATGCATTTGACACGGCAGAAGAATTGGAAGCCATGAGGGAAAGATTAACTGCCGCCAGAGTGGTTTCCCCTCAGTACAATTCCATCACCAGAACCCAGATGAAAAACTCACTCACCCTTCCTGAAGATGAGGTGAAAGCAAGATTGGCTTCCGGTGAACCTTACGTGATCCGCATCAAAATCCCAAGAAAGGAAGAAGTGAGGTTAAACGACCTCATCCGTGGTTGGGTCATGGTACATTCCTCCACTTTGGATGATAAAGTACTTATGAAGTCTGACGGTATGCCTACTTACCACTTGGCTAACATCGTAGATGACCATTTGATGGGCATTACCCATGTCATCCGTGGAGAAGAGTGGTTGCCTTCCGCTCCATTGCACGTATTGCTTTACAGATACTTGGGCTGGGAAGATACCATGCCTCAATTTGCCCACTTACCGCTCCTTCTCAAGCCTGACGGCAACGGTAAACTATCCAAGAGAGATGCCGACAAACATGGTTTTCCGGTATTCCCTATGGACTGGACAGATCCAAATACTGGAGACAAAGCTATTGGTTTCCGAGAAGCAGGCTATTTACCCGATGCTTTCCTGAACTTCCTGGCTTTCTTAGGTTGGAATCCTGGAGATCATAGAGAGATTTTCAGTGTCGCCGAACTGGTAGAAGCATTTTCGATTGAAAGAATAGGCAAATCAGGAACCAAGTTTGATATCAATAAGGCAAAATGGTACAACGAACAGTACCTAAGAGCAAAATCTGATGAAGAGCTCGGAGCATACCTTATTGCAGACCTTGAAAAAGAAAATATTCATATTTCTATTGAAAAGGCATCCCAGATTGCCCATATCATGAAAGAAAGAGCAACTTTCCCTGCAGATCTTTGGAAAGAGGGCAAGTTTATGTTAGTGGCACCATCTTCATTTGATGAGTCGGTAGCTTCTAAAAAATGGAATCAGGAAGCCGTCACTGTATTGACAAGCTACAAGGACAAATTGGCAATATTCTCAGGTGATTTCAGCCCAGAAGCAGCCAAATCCCTACTGGAAGAAGCTGCTGAAGCAAATGGCATCAAATTGGGTAAGGTAATGCAGGCAGTACGTTTGGCTGCTACAGGTGTGGGCGCAGGTCCAGATTTGATGGCTGTGTTCAGTATCATTGGGAAAGAAGAGCTGATCAATAGATTGAATTTTGCAATCAAAACCCTACCTGTACAAGGATAAGACATTAAATTCCTCTAAGATGGCAAAAAAACCAAAAAAAGAAGAAACCCCTAAAGTCCATAAGGACTTGGAAGGATTCAAGATGAACATCAACTCTTTTGGGGAAATCTCCAGTTCTTTTTCCATCGATAAACTCAATGAATTCCTCAATAAAAATGTGGAAGACAAAAAGCTGAAGGACAGAGAAGATCTGGACGAAATCAAAGAGGGGAAAAAGAAGAAAAAATAAATTTAAAACCGGTCAATGGCCGGTTTTTTTGTACCACTATTTTTCTCATTCAATATCTTGAAAAGTAATTTTTAGCAAAAGATGAAAGTGTCCAACTCATAGGTGGAAGGGAATCAGAAATAATGAATTCAAAATTTTTGACCTTTATCCGATTAAGTCAAGGGTCTGATTATGTGAAAGTAATTTTTATGTATTATATTTCTACTTAATTATTAGTAGAGCTAGATATGAAAATTCAGCACTGTTTATTTATTTTTCTTTTTTGGTCTTTTTCCGGTTTCGCTCAGACAGGAACTATCAGTGGTAAAGTAACCGATAGCCAAACCGGTGAAGCACTCCCTTTCTGCAATGTTTTCATCAATAATTCCACCATAGCCACCACTACAGATCTAGATGGTAATTTTGTCCTGGAAAACATTCCGGAGGGTGATTTTGAAATTGGTTTCTCATTTATCGGTTATCAAGCCCAACAAAAACCCGCTTCCATTAAACCAGGAAGTAAATTGACCTTCAATGTCAGCCTTGTCTCTCTAGAACAGGAATTGTCAGATGTAGAAATCAAGGCCTCAAGGGACAGGGCATGGGAAAGAGAGTTGCGAAAATTCAAAAATTACTTCCTGGGAAATGATGATATGGCCGCTCAATGTGAGATATTAAATCCATGGGTCATCGATTTCCCAGCTGACAACACGAATAATAATTTCCGTGCGGAAGCTTTACAACCCATTGAAATTGAAAACCGGGCTTTGGGATACAGCCTCACCTTTGACCTCAAACAATTTCAATTTACTCCCCAATACTATATCATTTCCGGAGCCACCAGGTTTTCCGATTTGGAATCTCCCGATCCAAAAACCAAAGCTGAATGGGAAAGAAAAAGACTGGAAACCTACCTCAAGTCACCGGCAAATATGTTCCGGTCCATCATTTTGGGCACACATAATCAAGAGGGCTTTTACCTCTATGGGGACAAGGTTGGGGGATCTGAAAGCAGAAATTTACGCTCAGACATTTTCGCCAATGAACTAGGAAAGTCCATTGTTCCATATAAGCCGGAACAATTGGTTCAACCGAGCCGAAAACCTGGAGAATACCGTATTTTCATGAAAGGCAGAATTGAAATCCATTACGAGAAAGGTTATAGCACCGTCAATACCTATAAAGATGCTCCCTACCCTATTTCATGGCTTGAGGTGAACAATAACTACGTCACCGTCAATTCCAATGGTATGGTGATCAACCAAAAAGATGTCACCTTCTCAGGGGATATGGATAAAAGGAAAATTTCTGCTCTTCTTCCTTTTGACTACGAACCACAATTACAGGACAGAACCGAAACCTACATGGCAAAAGATGCAGGAGGTATGCAGGAAAAAGTCCACCTTCACACCGATAGACCCTTTTACTATAAAGGTGATCAGCTCTTGTTCAAAGCCTATTTGAGTTATGCCAATCCTGACTTAAAAAGGGAATTGAGCAAAATTCTATACTTGGAATTGATTTCAGGCGAAAGGGATTTCATCATTCAGAAAAAGTTCAAAATCGAAAATGGCCTGGCAACAGGTGATATTTTCCTGCCGGACACTTTACAACAGAAGGAATATTATCTTCGGGCATATACTTCCTGGAACAGAAACTATGGCCCCGACACCTATTTTATCCAGGCATTGCCCGTCCTGTCTGATCGTGATAGGATTGTAGATACTGAAAAAAGGAATGTAACCACAAGTGTAATTAAAACTGGCTTTTCCACTGACAAAGAAACTTATGGAAAACGGGAAAAAGTTAAAGTTACAATATCCCTAACAGATCAAAACGATAGGCCAACTGCGGCTACTCTTTCCATTTCAGTGAGAGACGCCTATTATTCACCGGATGTTTTGGACAGACCTGATATCCTACAGAGCCTAACACTCAAAGATGTTCCCGCAAACATTACCACAGAAAAATTCACCTATCCTATTGAAAGGGAATGGAAAGTAAATGGAAAATTTTTGAATGAAAAAGGAAAAGGTGAAGCAGTTCCTTTTACGGTGTACCTGAATAATTTTGAAGGCATCTTGGAGTTGGAGTCTGACAAAGAAGGGAATTTCACTTTAGAGGATTTGGATTTCTATGGCCCTTTGGACTTTGCCTTTCTGGCTTTGGATAAAAAAGGCAAGTCATACGGTTCTTTTGAGTTGACACCTAAATTGAACCCCCCATTTTTTGTACCAGCAGACCTGAAATTCCCAAAAATAAGTCAAAACAATGAACCCTTATTTTCAAAAATAGTAGAGGAGGAAGATGTCATCCCGTTACAACAAGTGACTGTTGCTGCCGGCAAAAAGCCAGAAGGCTCAAAGGCTATCTATGGAACTGCCGATTATGTCGTACAGGGAGAAAATCTCAATAGAAACGGTAACATCAATGACCTCTTGCAAAGTTTAAAATCCCAGGTTCCGGGAATGACAGTAACCACTACCTTGGAAATACGGATCCGAGGAGGGGCCACTTCTTCCAACCTTTCTATGGAACCCATGGTCATGATAGATGGGGCTGTAATGCCTTCCGGTCCAGGATTTAGGGCAGCAGATAACCTGAGCACCTTAAACCCCAATGATATTGACAGAATTGAAGTGGTAAGCAGAATGAGTTCTATGATGGGGGATTTGGGCAGAAACGGGGTCATTGCAGTCTACCTCAAAAGGGGCGTGTCTCAAAGTCCTTTGATGAGCTCTACTACACCAGGCCTTCAAAGTATGGTGATTGAAGGATTTGGTTTGCCAGGAAATTTTATCCCCTTCGATTATGACAAAGAAGAGGAAAATCCTGAAATAGACCAAAGGGTAACTTTATACTGGAACCCTTATGTCGTCACTGACAACGAGTCCGGTAAATTCTCATTTGAGTTTTTCACCAATGACAGTAAAGGAAAGAAAATCATCGGCGTTGAAGGGCTGAGTATTGACGGCAAACCAATTAAAGCGACATATTCGATATCGATTGACAATTGATTCCCAAACAATCTGTAATTTTGAAGCATGCAGATCAAAGCCTTTCTCTTATTCGTCTTAACCTTTGCAGCTATTCAATTACAAGCAAACGCACAATTAAGTGTGGGATTTAGAGGTGGAATAAGTAGTTCAAATGTTTCTTACCGTTATCAATTGGGCAGGCCTGTTGTCAATGCAGGCGGCATCAGTGGCACTACTTATGCTTTTGTAGTGGAATACTTTGGACAGAAAAATGCCGGTCTTCAACTCGAATTCCAACACCTCACTTTGGGCTATACCCAAGAAAATGATGCACTTGCTGTCAATCAGACAGAATGGCAATACTTCAAAATGCCTGTACTCTCCAATTTCTATTTTGGCAATAAAGGAAGGTTCCATATTAAATTGGGTCCTCATTTCGGGTATTTGTTACAGGCAAGAGACCTTAGAAGGGAATTTGAAGGAGATGAAACTTTCCTCCCTACCTATGGACAGGCTGGAGATGATCCC
Source organism: Fontibacter flavus (assembly GCF_042432905.1). Taxonomy (NCBI): domain Bacteria; kingdom Pseudomonadati; phylum Bacteroidota; class Cytophagia; order Cytophagales; family Cyclobacteriaceae; genus Fontibacter; species Fontibacter flavus. The sequence continues at coordinate 5,638 of NZ_JBHLWI010000014.1, forward strand.
AGGAGATTTATGTATGGATTAAACGTAGGCGCTGGCTTATCCAAATTATTTGGAAAAAGTACACTGGCGGGTGATGTCAGACTGGCTTATGAGTTTGGCAACCCGGAATCTCAGAACAGGATTTTTGACATCAATTCTACAACTTTGGAATTTTCTTTGACCTATTTGTTCCAGATAAAGAAAGGTAAATGGCAAAAATAGGCCATCCACTGTAAAAAGATTTTCCAACCTTCAGTTCAACCCGATTTTCTGGCTTATCTTTCGCATAAATGGAACTATTCCATTGAATTGAGGTTATAAAAGATAGATTTGAAAAACCCAATCCTATTATGTTACAAGCACAGAAGAGACCTGTTCATATTTACATGGAAGCCAATCCCAACCCAAATTCATTGAAGTTTGTGGTTAACTTTATGTTGGCAGATGAAGGCGTATCATTCGATTATCCTGATGCAGGCAGCACAGAAAATTCACCTTTGGCAAAAGAACTGTTCAACTTTGCTGCAGTGGACCGAGTTTTCATCGCTTCCAATTTTGTCACCGTGACTAAAAAAGAAGACGTTGAGTGGCCGGAAATCCAGGATTTTATCAGAGATCATATCAAAAAATACCTGGAAGCAGGCAAACCTGCGGTACAGGCGGTATTTGACAAAGACCCTCTTTTTGATGAAAACGACTCCGAAACTGTAAAGAAGATCAAAGGTATTTTGGATGAATACATCCGTCCGGCTGTAGAGCAGGATGGTGGCGCTATCGTCTTCCACAGCTTCCAGGATGGCATTGTGAAAGTATTGCTTCAGGGCAGTTGTTCAGGTTGTCCTTCCAGCACCATCACCCTGAAAGCCGGCATTCAAAACCTCTTGACGAGAATGCTTCCGGAAGTAAAAGAAGTGCAGGCAGAAGGCGTATAACCTTTCCCTCATTTTACGTATATTATTACCAAGGAAAGTGTCTTAATGGACACTTTCCTTTTTGTATCATCTTATCATCATAAGCAGTGCTTAGAGGGAATTGGACATGGGCAATACTAGGTTTGATCAGTTTGGTCATCCGATACTTTGCTGTCCAATATCCTGAAAAAACTGAAGAAATTTACTCCAGAAGCTTTTTCCCCGGTATCAGGAACCTGATCGACAAAACTGTTTCCCAACTGCCTTTTGCCACGGTCTATATTTTTGTTGGAACGGTGATAGTGGTTGGCATTTTCTTTATTTATCAATTTCTGCAAAAAGAAGGCTGGAAACAAAAAACAGGTTACACCATCCGGTCCATTTTCAATGGTGCGGGAGTTTTGGTTTTTTTCTTCCTATTTCTTTGGGGCTACAATTACCAGAGAGTACCTATCTTCCAGCAGATTGGAATGAAACCTGTTCCACTTAACCAAGAAAAGCTTTTAGGGGAAATTGAACTGACCCGAAATATTGTCAATCAGCTGAGGTATAATATTGAAGAGGATACTTTCGCCATAGAGAAGATTATCCCCTATCCTGAATTGGAAAAGCTGGTCAGGGCAAATATGCGTGAAAACCTGTATTTGTTGGGGCTGAATTTTACCGGAGAACCGAGAACCAAACAGTTTTATCCGGCCGGATTTATGAGGAGGATGGGGATTTTGGGTATTTATTTTCCATTTACCGGGGAAAGTTATATTGATCCCACGTTGCACCCATTGGAAAAGCCCTTTACCATCGCCCATGAAATGGCCCATAGTTATGGGGTAACCGATGAGGGAGAGGCCAATTTCATTGCCTGGGTGATCTGTTCCAATTCTGATGATCCGCTTTTACAGTATTCGGGCCAGTTACGCTTGTTGCGCTATCAGCTCAATGACCTCTACCGGATGTCCAAGGAACTTTATGGTGAATTTTACAAAACCATCCCTAAGGGCATTCGAAATGACCTCATCTCCATCCAAAAAATCAACGAGCAGATCAAGCCCATCAATCTGGAAATCAGCCGTAAATCCAATGACCTCTTCCTGCGTACGCAAGGGGTAAAAGCAGGCATTAACAGCTATCAACAGCTGCCTATGCTGGCCTATGCCTGGAGGAATAGTTTGAATGAGTAAAACCTGATTACCAAAGAAATGAACAAAAGGGAGATCAAACGCTTCGAGTCAAAGTAAATTATTCCACTCTCCAGGCCCTTGTCATTTCCTTTTTTCCTGGAGGGCCAGGCAAGGTTTCTACTTCTAATCCCAATTCCTTAAGGTTCCTCTTTAATTGCCCTTGGGCACAATAGGTCACAAAAACCGCTCCGGGATTCATGGTATCCACCACTTTGGCCAACATTTCCTTGGTCCATAACTCAGGCTGTTTACTTGGCGCAAAAGCATCAAAAAACACCACATCGGAGTGGTACAGCACAGCATCTTCCAATGTGGCCACATCCTTTTTCATATTGAAATACTCGGACATGATCACTCCTTCGTTCCAAGGAGCCTCATGCAACATATTGAAATATGGGGCATAATGATAAATGGAGGTATCCACTTCGGTATAATTCAACTGTGAATAAACCTCCTTTTCCAAAGGAAAGGGCTCAATACTATGGTAAAGCACAGGCACTTTGTATTGCTCTGCCCAGACCAAGGTTAGCCAGGCATTCAATCCTGTTCCAAATCCCACCTCAAAAATACGGATCGGAAACCTGTCCGGGTTGCGCATATACCAAGCTTCCAAACCATAAAGCATAAACACATGCACAGATTCTCTATAAGCGCCATGAAAAGAATGATAAGTCTCATTTAGTTCAGGTACGAACAGGGAATGAGAACCATCTTCCGTAGTAATGATTTTTACTTCTCTTGCCATCTTACTTTTTGTAAATCAATGCCACACAATATGCCGACACTCCTTCTTCCCTTCCTACAAAACCCAATTTCTCAGTTGTAGTCGCTTTAACAGAAATAGCGCCTTCCTCAACACCCATCACTTCTGAAAGACATGCTTTTATAGCAGGAATGTGTGGATTGAGTTTGGGAAGCTGAAGACAGACAGTTGTATCGATATTGCCCACTTCATAGCCTGCGTCCCTGATCAATACCATCACCTCACGCAACAAAATCTTGCTGTCAATTCCTTTATACTTGGGGTCTTTATCAGAAAAATGGTAGCCGATATCCCTCATGTTGGCTGCTCCTAAGAGTGCGTCACAGATCACATGGATCAATACATCGGCATCGGAATGGCCCAAGGCCCCTTTTTCGTGTTCCAGCTTGATTCCTCCCAACCAAAAATCCAATCCTTCATGCAACTGATGCACATCATAGCCAAAACCAATTCTGAAGTTATTCATATCTCTTTTATAATGTTCTTTACTTTTTGATAGTAGACGCAAGACACAAGATGCAAGACATAAGACTTGATTTCTCTAGATCCACAAATGTCTAATTCTAACCTATTTCAACCTTATTTCTAACTTATTTCTACCTATTTCAAATTATTTCGAAGCAGATTTATAGTAAACCACTGAGGCATTATCCTCTTTCAATATCCCATTCGCCCAGTCCATAATGCTGTCTGCCGGGATTTGGGTTTTCTTCTCATACTCGGTCTGATAAAGATCGGGATTTCCTAAATGAGCGTAATAAGCCAGGCTCATAGCCCTATTCAATAACTGTACAGACTCGTATGTTTTCATCGCTTCCGCCTGATTTTTGACTTTGGTGAGGGTATTTTCGGCAATTGTAGATTGGAGAAAAGCGCTGACCACTTCATCTAGCGCTTTTTCCGCTAATTCTGCACTTTGTCCTTTTTCCATCTTACCCGAAAAGATCAGTAATCCAGGATCAACAGTACCTAAGATATAAGCTCCAATAGAAGCAAATATATTCCCGTTTTTAACCAACTGCTGCTCCAATATGGAAGAACGTCCAAAACCCAAAATATCCGTAATCAAATCTGCCTGCAAATACCCCTCTTGAAGTTTTCCCGGCATATGATACACTTTGTACAGCGCATCTGTGGGCACGTCAGCTTCCACAGTAAGCGTCTTCTTAGCAGCTTGAGGCATCTCCTGAGGAATAGTTCTCTTGGGAATTTTCCCGGAAGGAATATCACCAAACCACTTTTCTGCCAAACCTTTAACTTGACCCAAAGTAACATCACCCGCCACCACCATCACTGCATTGTCAGGACGGTAATGGGTATAATAAAACTCCTCAACATCCTCTCTCTGATAATTGACAATATCTTCTATCTCCTTGCCAATCGTAGGCCATTGATAAGGATGTGTATCATAGGCCAATTTGCGGATATGATGAAAAACATCACCATAAGGCTGATTGAGATAGCGTTGTTTATATTCCTCTATCACCACCTTCCTTTGGGTTTCTATCGTCTTTTCACTGAGATTGAGCTGTAGCATCCTATCCGATTCCAACCAAAATGCCGTTTCTATGTTGACTGCTGGAAGTGTGATGTAATAGTTGGTGATATCTGTATTGGTAAATGCATTACAAGAACCTCCTACCCTCTCCAGGGCGGTATCAAAGACAGGAACATTCTTAGAACTCCCAAACATGAGGTGTTCAAAATAATGCGCCAATCCTGTTTTACCTGGTATTTCATTACGGGAACCTACCTTATACAAAATATTGAGCACAGCCATTTTACTGCTGTGGTCTTCATGAACCAGCACTTTTAGGCCATTGTCCAATGTAAACTGTTGGTAATTGATCATGGGATGCTAAATGTCGACTGGGGAAAATATTAAATACTTTCTCCCTTATAGCCGGAAGTTTCCAAAGCCTTCACAATGACATCTTCACTTATTTCTCCCTCAACAGTCAATATGCGGTCAGGATGGGTCAGGTCAACTTGCCAGGAACCCGCTGCAACTTTATCCATTTCAGGTGTAATCGCTGCCACACATGCACCACATTTAACGTTTGTTTTTAACTGTATCTTCTTCATATGATCTGCTTGTTTGTAATAAATTTCTACTGCATCGGAATAAGTCCGACTGACAGTAAAACCTAAAAAAGGAAAATTTGATTCCTTCTATCAGTAAGCCGCAATTTACCTAACTCCTATTACAAGTCATGAGTTTATCAAAAATAAAAAGTATAGGCAAAAATTTTGGTTTGGGGGATTTTGCCGTCAAAATACGGCGAAGCTTGGTTTTTAGGAGTCCCAAAATTATACAAATCCACTGCTTGACGGGTCAGATTTCTGGCGGATCTTCTGAAAAACCCGGCCACAATATCAATACCCAAAGCTGAAACTACCAAAGGCAAATAGAGATTGCTAGGCTGAGATGACTGGGGTTGGGGTACTATCAAATAGTAAGTGCTTCCTAAAAAAACAGCCGTTCTTGCAATATCCAATCCCAAATTGATCCTTTGCTTTCTCAAGGCGCTTTGATACACTTCAAATACTTCCGTATCTGAAGACATCAGGTCTAAAATCTGGGCTTTATTAAGTTTTTGAGGACCATCATAGATGTCAATAACCTGCCCTATAATATTATTCCTGTAATCAACAGTGAGATAGGGTTCATACTGTCCAAAACTGTGATGGGCAAAAAAGAGCAAAAACACTATAAAAATTAATTTTCTCATAGAACTTTAGAAATTTAAAGCAATACCGGTTTTAAGAGGACTCAACTTCAACTCCCAAGTTGGCTGGTAAACCAGGTTCCTGGAAACTTTGTAATTATAATTCTCCAGGGCATTGGAAGACCTTCTTTTTCCTTCTCTTCGCATAGGTATGCCCACGATGTCCAACACAATCGCACCTGTCAACATGCCCAATAAAGGGACCAAGTCGCTTTGACTGATTTCAGTGGTTAATAGATACACATTTGCCGCAGCGCCAAGTGCCAATGCTCCCCATCTCAATGTCGCTCCTGTCGCTAATTTTTGATTAGCTATTGAAAACTCTTTGGCATCTTCAGGGGAAATTTGTAGTATTTTTTTGACCTCACTCGCCTTGATCTTTTTGCCCTCCGCAAAATAGGTGTGACCATTGAAGAAATTCTCCTTGTAGGTAATGATCGGGTAAGTATCTGCCTCATTTGTAAAAGGTACACCATCAGGCTGATATCTCGGATGGCTTTGCGCAAAAGCTCCATGAACTGTTGCCGTCAAAAAGAATAAAAACAATACTAAAAATCTTTTCATTACCATTAAAACGATATTCTCAAGACTTGGTTTCCAGTTAAAACTAAAAAAAGCGGCTTCTCAACCGCTTTTTTTAATTTTATAAGCCAAAGACTTTCTTAACCGTATCGACGTAGTCCAGTTTTTCCCAGGTAAACAATTCTACATCAAAAGTAATGGATTTGCCATAAGGAGTTCTAAAAGTTTTGGTAACCACTTCATTTTCTCTACCCATATGACCATAAGCGGCTGTTTCCTCATAAATAGGATTCCTAAGCTTCAATCGCTGTTCGATGGCATAAGGTCTCATATCAAATATTTCCTCAACTTTCTTGGCAATTTCACCATCAGTCATGCCCACATTGGAAGTTCCATAGGTATTGACATAGATTCCCATAGGTTTGGCTACACCGATAGCATAAGATACCTGAACCAACATTTCATCAGCTACACCTGCCGCCACCATGTTCTTGGCAATATGTCGGGTAGCATAGGCTGCTGAGCGGTCAACTTTGGAAGGATCTTTACCTGAGAAGGCTCCTCCTCCATGTGCTCCTTTACCTCCATAAGTATCTACAATGATTTTTCTTCCTGTCAGACCAGTATCACCATGTGGACCACCGATCACAAATTTCCCGGTAGGGTTGATATGATAAGTGATTTTATCTGTAAACAATGCCTGATTTTCAGGTTTCAGCTGAGCTTTAACCCTTGGGATAAGGATATTGATCATATCCTCTTTGATCTTGGCCAACATGGTTGGTTCGTCGGCAAATTCATCATGCTGCGTGGAGATCACGATAGCATCAATCCTTTGAGGCTGATTATCATCAGAATATTCAATCGTTACTTGAGATTTGGAATCAGGCCTCAAATAAGTAATGTCCTTATTTTCTCTCCTCAAGGCTGCCAATTCCTTCAAAATCCTATGGGAAAGGTCCAAAGCCAAAGGCATATAGTTATCGGTTTCCTTTGTCGCATAACCAAACATCATCCCCTGATCTCCTGCTCCCTGTTCTTCAGGGTGATCTCTATCTACACCTTGGTTGATATCCGGAGACTGTTCATGAATCGCAGACAATACACCGCAGGAATTCCCATCAAACATATATTCCCCCTTAGTATAACCGATACGGTTGATCACTTGACGGGCAATTTGCTGAACATCCAGGTATGTTTCTGATTTCACCTCGCCTGCAAGGATAACCTGTCCTGTGGTCACCAATGTTTCACAGGCCACCTTGGAACGCGGATCAAAAGCCAAAAAATTATCGATCAATGCATCTGAGATCTGATCCGCTATTTTGTCCGGATGCCCCTCAGATACCGATTCTGAAGTAAATAAATAAGGCATAGTTTATATTGTAGTTAGCAAGTTTTCAATTAGCCCGTAAAAATACAGTTTAAGGGGGAAATAAAAAACTTAAATAGAAGAACACTAACACCCTACAAGGTTTGATAATTACAACTATTTTAAGGCATGTTCTTTAACAAGCAGGAGTCAGCTCCTGACATCACCATTTGGGGAGAAAATTTGATCACCAAACATTCAGAACCTCTATAGACAAATCCATTTTAAAATTTTAATCTTTCATTTTCAAACCTTCCATTCCCCCATTAAATCCTTAACTTTGTGCCTAATATGAGCAAGTCCAATCCCTCCATGAACGAAAGGTATATGCAAAGAGGTGTTTCCGCCTCTAAAGAAGATGTTCACCAAGCTATTTCCAAACTTGACAAGGGCCTTTTCCCTAAAGCATTCTGCAAAATTGTAGAAGATACTCTTGGGAATGACCCTGATTACTGTAATATCATGCATGCGGATGGTGCAGGAACCAAGTCCTCATTGGCTTACATGTACTGGAAAGAAACAGGAGACCTTAGTGTGTGGAAAGGAATTGCCCAGGATGCCATCATCATGAATATCGATGACCTCCTATGTGTGGGAGCTATCAATAACATTCTGGTTTCTTCCACGATTGGACGAAATAAAAATCTCATTCCAGGAGAAGTCATTTCTGCCATCATCAATGGTACAGAGGAAGTCTTGCAGATGCTAAGGGACCATGGTGTCAATGTAGTTTTGACAGGTGGTGAAACAGCAGATGTGGGTGATTTGGTCAGGACAGTCATTGTGGACAGTACAGTGACCTGTCGCATGAGAAGGGAGGAGGTTATTTCCAATGATAAGATCAGACCCGGAGATGTAGTAGTAGGATTGGCCTCCTACGGTCAAGCTACCTATGAAGATTTTTATAATGGCGGTATGGGTTCTAATGGTCTGACTTCTGCTAGGCATGATGTTTTCAATAAGGTATTGAAATCTACCTACCCTGAAAGCTTTGACCCTGCGGTTCCAACAGATCTGGTCTATACCGGAAAATATAACCTGACTGACCCAGCGCCGGGATTACCTGTAGATATGGGAAAACTGGTACTTTCTCCTACCCGTACCTACGCTCCTATCATGGTGGATGTATTGAAATATTTACGTCCTCAGATTCATGGTATCGTACATTGCAGCGGTGGTGCCCAGACAAAAGTGCTTCATTTTGTAGACAATGTCCATGTGGTAAAAGACAACCTTTTTGATACTCCTCCCTTGTTCAAAATCATCCAAGAAGAAAGCGGCACAGATTGGAAAGAAATGTACAAGGTCTTTAATATGGGTCACCGTATGGAAATTTATCTGGAAGAAAGGTATGCAGAAGAAGTGATCGACATTGCTGAAACGCTTGGTGTTGAAGCCAAAATCATCGGAAGAGTATTGCCACATGAAGGAAAAAAAGTAACCGTACAGGGTGCCCATGGCACTTTTGAGTATTGATTTAATCTTAGAATGTAGTTCTTCAATCATCCTTTTATTTTTTTCAATACGATTTTAATTCATCAGATTGCGCAGGTAAAATAATATAGGGAAAAATATATTTCCCTATATTACTATCTGAATCCTATCACCACACATGTCAAAAACCTATCTTCAACGCATTTTCAGAATCATGGCATGGATCCTGGGAATTCTCTTTTTCTTAGGTATGTTTTTGATCACCAAGGTAGATCGAAAACCTTATCAGGAAATGGATTACTACAAAAAAACCATGAGCCATCTTGATACTCTTTCTCTAATGGAAAGTAGTGGATCTATCTGGAAATCAGGATGGAGCAAGGTAAATGCCACGCCGGATACGCCTGCCAGCTTAGTGGGTTATAAACCCAGAGGCAAATATGAATTTGTGCAGGACAGCAGCTTTATCCGCAGCATTGTAGTCAGCAATGGCCAATCTCAAATTGCTTTTTTGAATTATGAACTGATGATTGTTCATCCCCGGCTTCAACTCAAAATCGAAGAAGCAGTTCAACAGGCCGGAATATCCCTAGACCATATATATTTTACCGCCACTCATACCCATTCAGGCATTGGGGGCTATATGCCTGGCCTGATGGGCAAAATAGCTTTTGGAGGCTATGATCAAAACATCATGACCATGATGGCAGAAAAAAGCATTCTTGCCTTACAAGGTGCTTTGGCAAGTCAAGACACAGTTAGCCTGATTTTTCAAAAATCCTTCACGGACTCCATGGTTATGAATAGACTGATCAAAAATGATCCCGTTGAGCCTTACATCAGGCAATTGGTATTTCAGAAAAATAATGGATCAAAAGCTTCTTTTACCACGTTTTCTGCTCATCCTACTATCATGGGCTCAAAATTCATGGGGCTATCAGGAGATTACCCCCACTATTTCAGTGAAAAACTGGAGGAAGAATTTGAAGTAGTGCTTTTTGCCGCTGGAACTGTAGGAAGTCACAGGGCTATAGCAAACGGTAATTCACCTCAGGATGTAAAAGATTATGGACTTAATCTTTCCAATCAATTACATGAAAATCTGATACAAAGCGACACCATAATAACCCCCATAGTCCGAAATGCTGATTTACCTTTAGCGCTTAGAAAAGCCCATTATAAAATTGGCAAAAACGTGCGTTTACGTCCCTGGGTATTCAATTCCTTGTTTGGAGAAACCAATGCCCATTTTGATATTGTCCGACTCGGAAACACCCTAATGGTCAGTTCCAGCGGGGAGATTTCAGGGGTATTTATGGAAGCATGGGAAAAGTATGCAGAAGAGCAAGGGTTACACCTCATCATTACCTGTTTCAATGGAGGATACATCGGTTATATCACCCCTGACCAATACTATGATGAAAAGCTTTATGAAGTCCGGGAAATGAACTGGTTCGGCCCATATAATGGTGCCTATTTTGATGAAATCATCAGAAAAATCATCCAAAAAGCCATTTGACCCTAGCCTATTACACTATAACCTTGTTCAAAAAGCTGAAGAAAGAGCCCTTTAAAACAACAGCAGGATGAAAGGTAGCAAAAATGAAGCTTCTAATTTTTCTCTTATCCTATCTCTGTCAGCAGCATAAAACTCCTTGATGTGAAACAAGAATAGCAACATTAAAATACTTGCATGAATACTATAATAGGACGGCAAAATTAGCAATGCTGTTAGCATCCCCATCACACCAGTTAAAGCCAATACCCAAATCAGATTTTTCAATCCTGGCCTGTTCAAAACCTGTAAAATTGAACCGAATCCATCCAACCTGTCTATTTGTTCATCCAAATAAGAGAGCATAAATAGGTTAAGGGAAGCCAACACCAAGTATCCCAGCAAAAAGTAATAAAAAGGAGTAGGAATTTCATTTGGATAAACAAAAATGAAAGGTCCTAAAGCTATTCCTGAAACATAAAAAACCGCAGTGGAAAACTCTTTCAACCAAGATGCTTTTTTACCAAACAAATGTAAAAGTCCCATCCAAATCCCCATGACAATTCCTAAAATGAGACCTGGAATTAAAATAAACTTAAGACTCTGGAAATTGAGCAAACAAAACAACCCTAAACTTATCATCAGCAACAACACAATACTTAGAGTTTTGAAGTTTTCTTGATGAAAGCGATGCCTATCCGAACTTGCAGGATGTCCTGTCTTTCTGGCATCTAATAGATGATCTAAGGTATAAACAGACCAAACGGCCATTCCTAGTACCATATAAAGACCCATTGGCAGAGACACATCCAACATATCTGCAAAAAAGAGCGTACCTGCCATAGCACCCATGACCACATCAATGGACAAAAGATTCAAAATTCTCCAAGCCGACAGTAAGAAATTCATATGGAATAAATATATGGGGATTTTAAGAATTCCTTCACATACAGAGGTCTAATATGCAATTGATATTAAATTTCATGTTCAATCGATATAGAGATACTGAATATTCATAGGAATGACTCCTTTAATGCTAAGCATAACTCAAATTATTATTCTTTTCATTAAGCCACTCATTAATCAAGAGAGCCTTGCTCATAATAGCAGTTAATTACTTAAATTGAAACCATTAATACTCATAACCTATGAAGAAACTCCCCTTTATCCTCCTATTTCTATTTGGAGTGTTGACCTCTTTTGCACAATCTACGATCAAAGTGGCCTGTGTAGGCAACAGTATCACCCAAGGTCCTGGAAGAGAGCATCCAGATAGCTTCCCTTTACAGATGCAGGTCTTACTGGGTGATCAATACCTCGTTAAGAATTTTGGGGTCAGTGGTAGGACTTTGCTCAAGAAAGGTGATTTCCCCTATTGGAATGAACCACAATTCGAAGAGGTAAAAAAATTTTCCCCAGACATACTTGTTATCAAATTAGGTACAAATGATACCAAACCACAAAACTGGCAATATCATGCAGAATTCAGGCAGGATTTCATTGACATGATTAAAACATTTCGCTCTGATATGCCAGAAAACGGACAAGTGTATATCTGTCTCCCTGCTCCAATTGCAGAGAATAATTTTGGAATAAGGGAAAAAATTGCGGTAGAAGAAATGCGACCTATACTTTTGGAAGTCGCAAAGGAGACTGGTTCCAAAATCATTGACCTCTACTCTCCGCTTGCTGAAAAAAGAGCATTGCTCCCTGATGGGGTTCACCCCAACAAAGAAGGGCTCGGCATCATGGCCTCGGAAGTAGCCAAAGCAATCAAATAAAAAAAACCGCCAATTGGCGGTTTTTTTTGGGTTCTATTGTCAGTATTTTTTAATTAGGTTCCTTCCAAAGCATTTGCACCGGCAACGATTTCAAGGATTTCGTTGGTGATAGCCGCTTGACGGGATCTGTTATACAACAATTTTAGGTCTTTCAATAGCTCATTGGCATTTTCAGTAGCTTTGTCCATGGAAGTCATCCTTGCACCATGTTCAGAAGCGTTACTTTCCAATACAGCTTTATAGAATTGAGTCTTCAATGCGCTAGGCACCAACTCTTCAATGATATATTCTTTAGAAGGTTCTAATAGATAATCCAAAGTAGTGAAATCATCATTTTGTGAACCAGTAGGAGCTCCCATAGGTAGGAACTGCTCTACAGTAATTTCCTGAGTGGCCACATTTTTGAAATGGTTATATACCAACACTACTTTATCAAACTTCTTTGATGTAAAACCATCCATGGCAAAAAGCGCAATGTTTCTTACGCTATCAAAATTTACATCATTGAAAACTTCGTAATAATCAGCAACAACTTGGGAACCTCTTTTGGTATAAAATTCATAAGATTTCTTACCCAATGGAAGAATGGTTACATTCTTACCTTTGAACTCATTATCCAAGAGTTGATTCGTGGCTTTCATGGTATTTGAATTGAAAGCGCCGCAAAGTCCCTTATCAGAAGTCATCGGAACGATCAGGACATTTTCCACAGGTCTTTGCTCTGCATAAGCAATTTGCAGCTCTCCCCCCATTGCTGCCACCACATCATTCAGGATTGAAGTGAGCTTTTGAGAGTATGGACGCATTTTAAGGATCTTATCCTGTGCTTTTCTCAATTTAGCAGCTGCCACCATTTTCATGGCTTTGGTAATCTGCTGGGTAGAGGTGACCGAAGTGATCCTTTGCTTTACTTCCTTAAGGTTTGCCATAAGATTCTTTTATAAGAAAAGAAATATAGTCTGTTGAATCGGGAAACAGGCTGAACCTCCTTCCCGATAGTAAATTAATATTATTGTTTTGCGTACTTAGCAGACAAATCTTTAGCTGCTTGCTCAAGAATTTTACCAGCGCCGTCGATGTTGTTTTTCAAAATCATCTCCAACGCCTCTGGGTGGTTACTCTTCAACAAGTTGTAGAATTCCGCCTCAAACTGTCTGGCTTTTTCAACAGGAACATTATCCATGAAACCTCTAGTAGAAACATAGATAATCGCTACTTGCAATTCCACTGCCACCGGAGAATATTGAGGTTGTTTCAATATCTCTTGGTTTCTTCTACCTCTTTCAATGGTTCTCTTTGTAGAAGCATCTAGATCTGAACCAAATTTTGCGAAAGCTTCCAATTCACGGAACTGAGCCTGATCCAATTTCAAGGTACCGGCTACTTTCTTCATAGATTTGATCTGAGCGTTACCACCTACCCTAGACACAGAGATACCTACGTTGATAGCTGGTCTGATACCTGAGTTGAACAAGTTAGTTTCCAAGAAGATCTGACCATCAGTAATGGAGATCACGTTAGTTGGGATATATGCAGAAACGTCACCTGCCTGGGTTTCGATGATAGGAAGAGCTGTCAAAGAACCACCACCTTTTACCATGTGTCTGATAGACTCAGGAAGATCGTTCATTTGCTTAGCGATTTCATCAGAACCGTTGATTTTAGCAGCTCTTTCCAACAATCTGGAGTGAAGATAGAACACGTCACCTGGATAGGCTTCACGTCCTGGAGGTCTTCTCAACAATAGGGAAACTTCTCTATAAGCTACCGCTTGTTTGGACAAATCGTCATAGATTACCAAAGCAGGACGTCCTGTATCACGGAAAAATTCACCGATACAAGCTCCTGTAAAAGGTGCAAAGAATTGCATAGGAGCAGGATCAGCAGCTGCTGCAGATACTACAACTGAGTATGGCAAAGCTCCGCCTTTTTCTAATGCAGCAACGATACCCGCAACAGTAGAAGCTTTCTGACCTACAGCAACATAAATACAGAAAACAGGCTCTCCTTTTTCGTAGAATTCTTTTTGGTTCAAGATAGTATCGATAGCCACAGCTGTTTTACCAGTCTGACGGTCACCGATGATCAATTCACGCTGACCTCTACCTACTGGAATCATGGAATCGATCGCTTTAATACCTGTCTGAAGAGGTTCAGTAACTGGCTGACGATAGATTACACCTGGAGCTTTACGCTCCAATGGCATTTCGTAAAGTTCTCCTTCAAGAGGACCTTTGCCGTCAATTGGATTACCTAAGGTATCCACTACCCTACCCAACATACCTTCACCAACCTTGATAGAAGCAATTTTCTTAGTTCTGCGAACATTATCTCCTTCTTTCACCAATTTGGAATCACCAAAAAGAACAGCACCAACGTTGTCCTCTTCAAGGTTAAGTACCATTGCTCTAAGTCCATTGTCAAATTCAAGCAATTCACCTGCCTGAGCTCTGGTAAGTCCATATATACGGGCTACACCGTCACCTACCTGGAGGACGGTTCCCACTTCTTCAAGTTGAGCTTCAGTTTTGACATTTGAGAGTTGTTCTCTCAAAATCGCTGAAACTTCATCAGGTCTAACTTGTGCCATTATATTTTCAATTAAATGTTATGCGTTTATTTTTAATACATTTTGACAAAATATCGTTGCGCAAAATGCAACTTCATTTGTCTTAATTTTCCACTGATAGAATCATCCCAAAGCTTGTCATTTACCTTCAAAACAAATCCACCAATAAGATCTTTATTGATTTTTTCAGTCAGCTCTACTTTATCCAGACCAGAGATTTCCTTTACGATCTCAACAAATTTCTTCTTCAGGTCATCTGTCAAAGGAAAAGTAGTAGTCACTTCAGCAGATTGGATGCCCATGTGCTGATTATACTGCCTCTTAAATTCCTTTGCCGTGGACATCAATACATTGGACCTGTTTTTTCTGGTCACTATATCAAAAAAACTTAACGTGATGGCATTACCTGTTTTTTCAAAAAGCGCCTTGAGCACATTATGTTTTTTATCGGTATTGATGATAGGACTGTTGAGTAACAGCACAAGGTCTCTGTTTTCTGCAGCTATTTCCAACAATTGATTGACATCCCTGGAAACCTCCTCAAGCTGATTTTTTTCAACCGCCAGTTCAATCAGGGCTTTCGCGTAACGGGATGCAACTTTAATATCTGACATAATTAGTTCAGCTTAAGTTCTTTGACCAATTCTTCTACCAAAGCTTTTTGAGCAGCGTCTTCAGAGAAATTCTTCTTCAATAGCTTTTCAGCGATTTCCAATGAAAGAACACTCACCTGCACCTTTACTTCTTCCAAAGCAGCTTTTTTCTCCGTCTCAATCGCAGCCTTTGCATTTTCAATCATTTTGGCACCTTCTTCCACTGCTTTTTCTCTGGCTTCCTCAATCAACTGTTTGGCAGTATCACTGGCTTTCAAGAGCATTGCATCTCTTTCAATTTTAGCTTCATGAAGAATTTTTTCATTTTCAGCCTTCAGATTTGCCATTTCATTTCTGGCAATTTCAGCAGACTTTAGGGCGTCTTCGATGCTTTTTTCACGCTCATCCAAAGCAGCAAGAATAGGCTTCCAAGCAAACTTCATCAATAAAAACAACAGGGCAAGGAAACCAATAAGTTGCCAGATAATCAGCCCGGAGCTAGGTAATATAAGATCCATGTATCGTTAGATTTATAATTTCGGTTTTGTTCAAATTAAGTGAAGGGATCAGCCAAGCGCTGATCCCCTTTTCTTTTGTTCTTAGAAGGTTAGACCACCTGCGTTCAAAGCAATAAGTAGACAAACTACTACTGCGAACAGGGATACCACCTCAATAAGAGCTGCAATGATCAACATGGCAGTCTGAACTTTACCAGCAGCCTCAGGCTGACGGGCAATAGATTCCATAGCTTGACCACCAATTCTACCGATACCAAGGCCTGCGCCAATCGCAACAATACCAGCACCGATACCTGCACCCATAAGTGCTAGTCCAGCAGACAACAAGATTGAAGTTAACATACGTGTTTATTATTTATAAATTGAACAAAGAAATTTCTAATTAATGATGATCGTGTTCTGCAACTGCCGCACCTATATACATTGCTGAAAATAAGGTGAAGACATATGCCTGAATTGTCGCTACCAACAATTCGATCACGTTAAGGAAAGTAACCATCAAGGTACTCACCACTCCAATGGCATAAGATTCAAAAATGAATACCAGCGCAATGAATGCCAAGATTACAATGTGGCCAGCTGTAATCGCCACAAAGAGACGGACCATCAAGGCAAAAGGCTTGGTAAACAAACCAATAATCTCAACAGGAACAATGACAATCAACAATGGCAATGGAACACCCGGCGTCGCAAATACGTGTTTCCAGTACTCCTTATTCCCGTTTACATTGACTACTATGAATGTCAATACCGCCAATGTCATCGTTACTGCAATATTTCCGGTAAGGTTGGCCGCACCTGGCATCAAGCCCAACAAGTTACCGAACCAAATAAAGAAAAACAGCGTCAAAAGATATGGTACAAATTTCATGTATTTAGGACCAATGGCTTTGTGAGCGATTTCGTCTCGTACAAAAACCACAATTGGCTCAAGTATAGCGGCTGCTCCTTTTGGTGCTTTTACGCCATTCTTTTTATAGTGTTTGGCTGCAGAAAGTACAAACCAGCCCATCACGATGATTACCAAAAACATCATGGCTACGTTTTTGGTAATGGAAAGATCCGTGAAGCTTCTTCCATCAACGCTTTGCAAGTGCTCATGCTCATCAATGTAATAACCATTGTGCGCATAAGCTTCCCCAAACTTATGTGTTTCGTGATTTTGGAAATCAGAAGACATGTAGAACTCCAAGCCTCTGTCCCCTGAATAAATGATCACCGGCAGCGGAAGAGTCAAATGGGTATCTCCGAAAGTTGCAAAATGCCACTCATGGGAATCCTTTATGTGATGCATAATGAAGCCAGTTTTGTCTTCATCATCCCCAGCTGCAAACACAGGAGTTGACAGCGTTAGAAAAAACGCTGAAAATAAAACACTTAAGTAAAGAAACTTACGGAACATCAAATCAAATTTTTAGGTCCTATTTTGAAATCGGGCGCAAATTAGTTATTAACCCGTACATATCAAATAATAAGTAAAACAAATAAATGATAAAGAAATTAACTACAAACAAAATTATATTTTCAACCCCCAAAAAGAGAAAAATGGCTATAAATCCTAAGCTAGCCAAAAACCTCACACCAACTGCTCCTAATATGATATTTACAGAATTTTCTTTATTCAAATTCACCAAATAATGGCTAAATGCACTGGTCACCCAGGTTAGTATAATAAAAAAAGAAAGGATCTTCCACACATGCTCATGAATCCAGGTTGGCATTATGAAATTTTGAATTACATAAATCACACCCCCTATAATGATAGATAAAATCAGGAGTTTGACAGTGAGAATCTTGATGCTTTGCATGCGCCTTTAATTAGGCCGCAAATCTAAGGCTTTTTATCTTTTTCTTCAGCCTTTTGGTCGTTTTTGAGTGAGATAAATAACTGATAAAAAGCTACAATAATAGAAAGGAAACAAAAAAGCAAAAGCCAAAGAGGAAATTTCATTTGGCTTTTTTGTTGAATATACCAACCTAGGGCTATCCCCAAGCCTATAACGGCAAACATTTGAAAGGATAAACCTATGTATTTAAAAATTAGGTGTGGTTTATCCTGCGACAACCTGTTTTTGGGGCTTTCCATTTTCAGATTGCTGTTGAGAGGTTGGCATACCGCTGTGATTCATCTGACATTTCCCGTTGAAGGTCGCACCATTTTCTACAACAAGCTTCTTTGTCGTGATATTACCGGTTATAAATGCTGTTTTTTTCAAATACAATATCTCAGAACAGCTTACTTCTCCTTCAACTTTACCTGAAATTTCAGCCTCTACAGTTGAAAGATTTCCTTTGATCAGAGCAGAATCGCCTATGACGATTTTACTTTTGGATTTTACCTGGCCTTCCACAACACCTTCTATACGGATATTGCCCTGAGCTTCTATGTCTCCTTTAATTTTTGTCTCTTTGGAAATCACATTACTGGAATTGACCATTTCCACGGCGGATTTTTTTTCTTCTTGTTTATTAAACATAACTAATCGAACGAAATGAAATCTTGGGGATTAAGCGGAGAACCTTTATACCATATTTCGAAGTGGAGGTGAGGACCAGTGGTAAGTTCTCCAGTATTTCCAATGATGGAAATTATTTCACCTCCTCTTACGGCATCTCCTACTTTTTTCAATATTACCGAATTATGTTTATAAATAGAAATCAATTCATTAGAATGCTGAATTCCTATTACATATCCGGTACTTAAAGTCCAAGCACTGAAAATTACCGTACCATCGGCTATGGTTTTCACAGCTTCGTTCTCCTTCGCCACAATATCCGTTCCAAAATGGTCTTTTAAAGGGTCAAAAGTAGCTGTTACTACTCCTTTCACCGGAGAGAAAAAATAAGTGTCTCCCATATTTGGGGATTCAACTGACTGTCGTGGGGTAAATTCCAAAGGAACACCCTTCATTTCCTCTAAAATACTTATAGTAGCTTCACTGGGTTCGAAAAGTTTTTCCTGTGGCTTAGTGCTTCCCGAAGAAGAATCAAGGTCAGTTACTGTTGACGAATCATCATATTCGCCGGCAATTACCCTTTGAATATTCAGCATATAGGCATCTTTTTTCATTACTTCCAAAGTAAGGGAGTCCACAGTTTCCGAAAGCTTAAGTAGCATAGCTGTATTTTCAGAATCCTTATAGGCAGGGTCAAACCAAGCTTTCAATAAGGTTTTTGACAAAAATAAAGACATGCCAAAGACCAAAATGAGAATTAAAATGCCAATCAGAAGAATCCGCATGGCAGTGATGTTGAATGATGTGATGACAGAAAAATCCTGCTCCTTTCTGATGACAAAAAGAAACTTGGATTTAATGAAGGCACCGATATTTTGGGGTAGTTTCAAGTATTTGTGAATTGGTTATGAATCTCAAAAATATAATAATAAACGATAGCGTTTAATATTTTGGTTCAAATCAACTATTTTGTGCCTTTGTCCGATAAGTCAAAATGCAAAGATCTATTTTAAGATTATTTGTCCTGATCGCTCTATTGTTTTCTGGCTGTTCTTCCGAAAAGAACACCTTCCTCAATAGGCAATTTCATAATACCACTTCAAGGTATAATGCCCTTTTTTATGCCCAAAACAACCTCTTGGAGCTTGAAAAAGCAATTGAGAAAAGTCATCAGGAAGATTACTCCCAAGTACTGCCTATTTTTTTTCCTATAGACAGTGCCATTATAGACCAGAATGAAGAACTACTGACAGGTATCAGGGAATTTTCTTCCAAAGCCATAGAATGGCACAAAATATCGAAATGGGTCGATGACTCCTTTTTTCTTTTGGGAATGGCTGACTATTATGATGCCAGATTCGATGATGCTTCGAATACCTTCAGATACCTGAATGTGAACAGTAAGAAAAAAAGAATCAGACACCGAAGCCTGATCCAATTGATGCGGCAGTTTACCGATCAGAAAAACTTCGATGATGCAGCCTATGTCATTGATTACCTTTCAAAAGAATCAGGCATCAACAAAGACAATAGGTTCATCTTATATAAAAACCTGGCCTATTATTACGATAAAAGAGGTGAGGTAAATGGCAAAATCGGAGCTTTGGACAGGGCCTTGGGGCTGACTAAAGACAAAAAAGAAAAGTCAAGGATCAACTTTATCCTCGCCCAACTTTATCAACGAGAGGGACTTGACGCATTGGCCTACAGTTATTATCAGGAAGCACTGAAAGGAAACCCACCTTACGAACGGAGTTTCTTTGCCCAACTATTTGCCCAACAGGTAGCAGAACTCAATAAAAGCAAAGATGTCAGGAAAGTCAGGGGTTATTACGACGACCTTTATAAAGACAGTAAAAACCTTGACCTGAGGGATGTAATCCTGTATGAAAAAGCAATTTTTGAATTGAAGCAGGATAATATCGAAGAAGCAGAAGATCTTTTGATCAAGGCTGCAAAAGAAGATGGCAAAAACCCCGTTCAGAAAGGCTACATCTACCGCAAACTTGCTGAGATAAGTTACGACATCAAAAAGGATTTCAGGTCAACAAAATTCTATCTTGACTCTGCTTTAACGCACATCAAGCAAAGTGATCTCATTTACAATGAACTCACAGAGCAGAAGGGTATTTTTGACAACTATGTCAGACAGTTTGATGTCATTTCCAAAAACGACAGCTTGATCAGCCTCTCACAGTTGAGTCCTGAAGAACAGGAACTCGTAGCTGAAAGGTTTATCAAACAAGAAGAAGAGCGTCTGATCAGAGAAGCGGAAGAAAATGCCAAACCCAAATCGACCGGTATTTTCGAAAATTTATTGGCTTTTGGGGGCAGAGGATCGGGAGAGTCCTTTTACTTCGATAATTCTGTAGCCATGCAACAAGGCTCTATTGATTTTTACAGAATATGGGGCAACAGGACTTTAGAAGACAACTGGAGAAGAAATGTGCAGGGATTTCAGACTACAGATCGATCAGGAAATCAAACTTCCAATGAGGTCCGTGCTGATGAAAATGGGGATTCCTCGGAAGAAGAAAATCCAATTTTAGCTCAAATTCCAGATAAAGAAAGTCTTTTGGCCCAAATCCCTAAAACACCTGCCGCCATCAATGCATTGAAGGAGGAGTTGGAAATTGCTTATTTCGAAATGGGCAAACTTTTATTTTTTGACTTTAAAGAACCCAAGATGAGTATTGAATACTTGGAAGGGCTTATCACAAGTTATCCAAACTCCAACAAAAAAGCCGAAGCCTACTACATCCTCTTTCTTGCCAATCAGGAATCCGGAGGGAACGAAAAACTATACGCAGAGCGTTTAAACAGAGAATTCCCTGAGTCACCTTTTACCTTCTCAGTCAATAATCCTGATGGGATCAAAGGTAATCAGGCATTTCTGGAATCCTCGAAATTGTACAAGGATGCTTATGACCTTTATTACCAAAGAGAATATGTTGGCGCAAGAAGCGTTATCAGAAACACCCTTGAAAATTTCCCCTTGACCAAAAACACTGAGAAATTACTGCTTTTAGACATCATGATTTCAGGTAAAATTGATGATAAGGAGAGGTATAAAGGCAGGCTTGAAAATTACATACAGGTAACAGAAAATCAGGATTTGGTAAAAATGGCAAGAAATATGCTATTAGCTCTCACAGGAGATGATGTCAAGGAAGAGCAAAAAACAGATCAGTTGATAGCAAAAGATGAAGATACCGAAGAAACACCGGTACTTGGAGAAATAGAAGAAGAAGATGAAGAGGATTCACCCTACCGTGAAAATCCTAATCAAACACATATATTTGTCATCGCTTTGGAGCCGGAGAAAGCCAAGGATGCAAAAAATCTTCTTGCTGACCTGGAAGCTTTCCACATGCAAAACTTTGCCAGTGCGCGATTGAGGACGGGCAACATGAACCTTAGCAGGGAAGAAGCAATATTTATCGTGAGCCCTTTTAGCAATGCAGAAAAGGCCCTCGATTATAGAAACAAATTTATGAATAGCTTCAATTCGGCTTCAATTGAGGATTCAGACAAAGAAAATTGCTTCTTGATTTCAATTGAAAACTTCCAGGAGCTGAATAGACGTAAAAACCTTAATGAATACCGACAATTCTACAATAAGGTTTATAAATAAAAAGAATAGCTAATTACTGATAGATTATAATGACCAATAAAATCATAAAAATAATTTGGTTGGTTTTCGCTGCTGGAATCATAGGGTTTACCCTATTTGTTTGGGCTGTGAGCGTCAATTTCCTCGGTCTTTTTGGGGAATTACCAGATTTCAAAGAATTGGAAAACCCAAAGAGTGAAGTAGCTTCTGAGTTATATTCAGCCGATGGAGTACTCCTTGGAAATTATTTCCGGGAAAACAGAAGTCCAGTCACTTACAATGAACTTGCACCAAATTTGGTCAATGCACTTATCGCCACTGAAGATGTCAGATTTGATGACCATTCCGGCATTGACCTTCAAAGTATGGGCAGGGTGCTTTTCAAGTCTCTTATACTAAGACAATCTGCTGGAGGGGGAAGTACGCTTAGTCAACAAACAGCCAAAAACCTTTTCAAAACCAGAAACCTGGAATCACAGGGAGTACTAAGCAGAGTGCCGGGGTTAAAAATGCTGATTATCAAAACAAAGGAGTGGATCGTTGCTACCAAGCTGGAAAAAGCCTATACGAAAAATGAAATTTTAACGCTTTACCTGAACACATCTGAATTTGGCAGTAATGCTTACGGCATCAAAACAGCTGCAAAGACATTCTTCAACAAGGCCCCGAATGAACTTGCTGTTCAGGAATCCGCCGTATTGGTAGGATTGTTCAAAGCCCCCACTTATTATAGCCCAGTATTCAACCCTGAAAATTCCCTTAGAAGAAGAAATACCGTACTCGCCCAAATGGAAAAGTATGGATACATGACCAAGGCGGAAAAAGACTCTATTACCGCACTTCCTATTGAACTGGATTACAAAGTAGAAAATCAAAACCAGGGATTGGCTACTTACTTCAGAGAGCTGATCAAAGCTGAATTGATCAAATGGACAAAAGAAAACCTAAAGGCAGATGGAACTCCTTATGATCTTTTTGGAGATGGATTGAAAATTTATACCACCATTGACAGCAGAATGCAACGCTATGCAGAGGAAGCCGTCGATGAGCACATGAGGGAACTACAGAAGAAGTTCGAAAATGAAATGGGAAATAGAGATCCTTGGATAGATGAAAATGGAAGAGTCATTCCTAATTTCTTGGAAACCCAAATCAAAAGAACTGAGGCCTACAGAAACCTTGTCAGAAGATATGGGGCAGAATCCGACTCTGTCAACATCAAGTTGAATGAGAAAAAAAGAATGCGGATATTCTCCTGGACTAAAGGGGAGATAGATACGGTAATGAGTACCATGGATTCCTTGAGGCATTATAAAAAACACCTTCAAACAGGTTTCATGTCCATGGATCCTCATACAGGCCATATCAAAGCTTGGGTGGGAGGTATCAACCACAAGCACTTCAAATACGACCATGTGAAGCAAGGAAAAAGACAACCGGGATCAACCTTTAAGCCTTTTGTCTATGCGGCAGCAATTGAGAACGGTTACAGTCCTTGTTATTCAGTGATCGACCAACCTATTGAAGTCAATATCCCTGGACAGCCTGCCTGGACCCCAAAAAACGCTGATGGGAAATTTTCCTACGAAAAAATGACCATCAGACGTGCTATGGCCCAATCAGTCAACTCTATTACCGCCTACATGATGAAAAAATTGGGGCCAAGGGTAGTAGTAGAAACAGCCCATAGAATTGGTATTACCAGCGATTTGGAAGAAGTTCCTGCCCTGGCTTTAGGAACCACGGATGTATCCATCTATGAAATGGTAGGTGCAATGGGCACATTTGTCAATAAGGGAGAACATATTGTACCCTTCTATATCGACAGGATTGAAGACAAAAACGGAAATGTCCTTCAGCAATTCACCCCAAAGAAAAGGCCAGCCATGAGCGAAGAGCACGCATACTTGATGGTCTATATGATGAGAGGAGGATTCGAAGAAAGCAGAGGTACCAGCCAAGGGGTGCCATGGACCTTAAGGGACGAAGGAAACGAACTGGGGGGTAAAACCGGTACAACCCAAAATGCCTCTGACGGTTGGTATATGGGCATGAGTAAAGACCTGGTTTCCGGCGTTTGGGTAGGTGGTGATGACAGAGCCATCCACTTCAGAAGCTGGATTAGTGGACAAGGTGGACAGACAGCTAGACCAATATGGGTGAAATATATGGCTAAAGTATATGGCGATCCAACCCTTGGCTACACCAAAGGGCCTTTCCCGAGGCCAGAAAGACCATTGAGCATTGAAATTGACTGTAACCAGTATGAACTGAACAGCAGCAGGTTCAATGATTTCGACTTTGACCCAAGAAAAAATGATTTCTAATTTTGAATAGAAACAGTTTAAAAAGCCTCCATTGGAGGCTTTTTTTATAATTTTGCCTTATGCAGGTTCCTTTTTACACGATAGAAGAGTACAATTTACTTCCCGATCAACCTGGGATTTATAAATATTTCAATGAAGACCATGAACTGATTTATGTCGGCAAGGCTAAAAGCTTAAAAAAAAGGGTTGCTTCTTACTTTGTAAAAGGTTCTGGATTGAATCATAAGACCCGAAAGATGGTCCGGGAAATCAGGAGGATTGAAATCACATTGGTCAATTCAGAATTTGATGCCCTGTTATTGGAAAACAACATCATCAAAAAAAACCAGCCCAAGTACAATATCCTGCTGAAAGATGATAAGACATATCCTTATCTAGTCCTGACTAAAGAAAACTTCCCGAGAATATTTCCGACTAGAAGATTAATCCCTCATAAAGGGACATATTTTGGCCCATTCGCTTCAGTAAAGGCCATGAATAACGTTTTGGAGCTCATTAGAGGCATTTTCACCATCAGAACGTGCAAGCTTGATCTTAGCCCTTATAAAATCCAGGAAAACAAATACAAGGTTTGTTTGGAATACCATATCGGTAACTGTCTTGGACCCTGTGAGGGAAAACAAAAGGAAGCCGATTACTTGAAGGATATTGAGCATGCCAAGCATATTTTAAAAGGAAACCTTGGCATAGCCAAGTCATATTTCAGGGAACGCATGCAGTTAGCAGCAGGTGAACTGGCCTTTGAAAAAGCACACTATTATAAAGAAAAGCTCGATTTACTGGAAAAATACCAATCAAAATCCATGGTGGTCAATCCTGCCATCAAAGATCTGGATGTCTTTGCCCTGGTGAGTGATGAAAAGAATGCCTATGTCAATTACCTGAAAGTAAAAAACGGCGCCATTATCATCACCAAAACAGTGGAATTGAAAAAACGATTGGATGAGGCCGAGACAGAACTGCTTCTCACTGCCATCGTCAGGTTAAGGGACCAATTCAACAGCGATGCAGATGAAATCATCGTGAATATTCCAATCGAGGAGGAATATGAAGGTCTAAATATCCATTTCCCTAAAATAGGTGATAAAAAAAGTTTAATCGAGTTATCACTCAAAAATGCCAAGTATTACAAACAAGAAAAATTACTGGCATCAGGAGAGGTAAAGGATAAAAAGTTCAGGGTATTGAAACAACTTCAATCTGACCTGTCTTTACAGGAAATGCCTGACCACATTGAATGCTTTGACAACTCGAATATTCAGGGAACCAATCCAGTGGCCAGTATGGTGTGTTTCCTCAACGGCAAACCTGCGGTCAAAGAATACCGACACTATCACATCAAAACAGTGGAAGGTCCGAATGATTTTGCCAGTATGACTGAAGTGGTGGGGAGGAGATATAAACGTCTTCTGGAAGAAGATAAACCTTTGCCAAAGCTCATTGTCATAGACGGTGGCAAAGGCCAACTTTCTTCTGCAGTCGAAGCTTTAAAAGCCTTGAATATATACGGAAAAGTTCCAATTATCGGCATAGCCAAAAGACTGGAAGAGATTTATTTCCCAGGCGATCAATATCCTATTCATATTGATAAAAAATCAGAATCGTTAAGATTGCTTCAAAGGGTAAGAGATGAGGCGCACAGGTTTGCCATAACTTTTCACCGAAATGTTCGCAGCAAAAAAGCCTTTGGAACTCAATTGGAAGAAGTTGAAAGTATCGGAAAACAAACAGCAGAAAAACTACTGAAGCATTTCAAGTCTATAAAAAAAATAAAAGAAGCCTCGGAAGAAGAATTGACGGCTTTAATTGGAGCAGCAAAAACCAAAAATATAATCAATTGGCTTTCAAACAAAAATGGCGGGTGATTGACCCGCCATTTTTTTATTTACCATTCCCAAAGGGCATTTTCAAAATCAAGCAATTTGTATTCAAATTCAAGTGAATTCAAGAAAGCTTGAAGTTCTGCATTTGGACTATTCGGATCTACCAAATCTGCAATCAAAGCATTGTCCGCATTGGTGTATTTCCTTACCACGGACCTGAACAACCTCAAGTCAAAAGCCTGATCATAAGTTAAACTTTTAGAATCATTCTGGAAATTCAACCATTTCGCTTCAGGGTGATCTTTGAAGTGGTTGTAGAAATCCTTGAATCTAATAAAACCTATAGTCTTCTGACCGGCATTTGCATTTGTTGGAGAAGGCATCACCAGTTCCAGGTATTTCACATCAAATTTGATCTGAGAATGATGTTTATCAAAAACAAAGTCCTCTTTGAAATCCAAGTAGTACAACTGCTTCACGAAGATACTATCACCATTTGCAGCAATCCAGAAATTATTCTGAAATTCTGAAATAGACAAAGGTTGAGTAAATTCCTCATCCGCAAAGACCTCCAAGGCGTTCTCTTCTACAATGGCCTTGTAGATATTGCTCATGATGCCGTTGTTTTTGGTATCACCGGAACCGTATAAAGGATTGTTGTATTTCTCCCTCAAATCGATCCTTCTCCACACACCAATCTGGAACATCATATCATCTTCCCTAATTGGCAGAACTGAGTAAACGGTATCTACTTTAAAACGCCTATCCCCAATGTTGGAAGGACTGACACTTGTCGCTCCTTGACCAAAAACATCTCCTCCAATCATCGCAAAGAGGAGAGAAAGGGTTAAAATAAAATTTTGTTTTAATTTCATAACTTTGTCATTTATAATTGAGGACAAGTCACTATCGGATTACTTTAACTGCAACCTGATGATTTCTGGCTGAGCCAAAGTTGTTTTGATCTTATTTCCACGGAAGTTAGTTCTGGTAACTTCAGTCACCCTTATCACTAAACCGTCACCTGCTCTAGCTGCAGCTGTTAGATTTCTAATCGCTACGCTTTTGCCTCCAATATTCACTCTTTCACGAGGAACTTCATTTCTAAGCAATACCACTTCACCACCGGTAACCTCAAAATTTGCATCTCTTGCCATTGTTCTACCGAAAGTAGGCTCTGGAATAGCTTCGACATTCAAAGCAGCAGGTCCTGGAGCAGGATATGCCTGACTCAGATCAATCTGACCTCTACCATCAAACAATCTGATGGTTGGTGCAGGTACTGGTTTAATATCATACGACACATCACCAATTTTATTGCCTCCACTGCTTACTCCGATAACAACTTTACCAGAAGCTCCCGGAATGACAGTGACTTGGCCAGGTCTGTTTCCTTTAATCAAGTTACCATTGGAAATGCTGAAATCAGGAGCATAGGAATTACCTAATGCTGGTACATCGATAGATAGGTCGTTGGCACAATCAGCGAAAAGCTGATTCACCACTTCAGAGGTTACCCTGATTACCGGCTGTGCTACGAAATATTCATAATCAACAGTCAGCGTAGAATCTTTACCGGCAATGTTTACCGTAATTTCACCTTTCAGTACTCTTTTCGCCAATCCTCTGTCATCATATTGTCCTGCCGGTGGCACGGTGAAACTGATTTCACCAAAACCATCAACTACTGGAACATCTCTGCCATCTACTGTCATTTTCGGTGCTGCGGATGAAGAAGAAGATGCAATAAATAGATTACCTTCAAATTTAGTACCTGCAGCTACAACATTGGAATTTGCCGCTACACTGGCTTTAAAAACATCAGATTTGAAATAGAATGTACCAATCGAACCCGTAATTGCTGATAATGCTTCTCCTTCAATATTCAACACTTCGTTTTGATATTGGGAAATGATTGCCATTACCGCTCCAACTGGAGACTTTACAAAGTTCAGATTTACGAAATTTTTATTTCTAGCTTCTGAGTCATTTTTGAAGATTTCAATATCCTTCGCATCTTTAGCGATATTGTCGAAACTTAATTCTATACCTACAGACTTCAAGATTTCGCTGATCTGCTTAGGATAAGCGTTCAGCCTTTCCTGCATTTCAAAACCCTTCTGGTTATTATTGAAAATGTTTCCGGGTATGTCCACATTTTTCAAAGCAGAAGTTTTGAACTGACCTTGATCATCAATTGCATTGGACTCTGTAATCAACTGCTGCTTCAAGCCTTCCAAGTAAGTGTATACCTCTGCAGCTGTCTTTCTGACTTCCTGCGCAGCAGCCACTTTTGGAACATCTCTTTCGTTATTGCCTTGCTGTTCTACAGTTCCTGCAATTGAAGAAACTGTAAATTCATTCTTGCTGATAAAGTTCTTGGATGTCCGTTCCAAACCATCATTCAGCAATACAAACTTTTGGAGAATCTGGTTACTTACCTGCAAAGCCAGCAAAGCTGTCAATACCAGGTACATCATCCCGATCATCCGCTGTCTAGGTGTCTCTTTTCCTCCAGCCATATTATCTACTTAAAAGATTAAACATATACATGATAAGGCTTAACCTTTCATAGCTGTGAGCATTCCACCATAAATTTTATTCAATGAGCTAACGTTTTGATTCAGCTTGGCCAACTCATTTTTGAACGCTTCTGTCTCTTTACCTGCTTCTGCAATACCTTCCATGGCAGTAGAAACATTGGTGTAGAATTTGTTCAAAGTCTTCATGTGGTTCTGCGCATCGATCAACTCCATTTCGTAGACATTATTAAGAGCTGACAAGTTTTTCGTAACCTCAACCACCTGAGCATGGTATTGCTTGGCGTCATTGGATGCTGAAGAGAGCTCAACTAAAGCAGATGCTGTCTTTCCATAAGAGGAATTGATATCCACCAATGTTTTAGAAGCTGTTTTTACATTTTCTGCATATTCATTGGTAGCAACAGCAGCATCAGAAAGTTTGCCCATTTTTTCAGCTGAGCTTGCAAGGTTTTGCATGCCTTTGCTCAAGCTTTCAAATAATTCAGGGCCGATTTTTGCATTTTCCATCATGTCATCAAACTTCTGGGTCAAACCAGTAGAAGTTGATGCTTTTCCTCTTGAAGAAACGGGTGCTGCTTCTTCACTTGCTAACTCAGGATAAACTTTAGTCCAGTCTACCTCTTCATGTTTTGGCTCAAAGGCCGATAGGAAAAATATGACAGCTTCAGTGGTAAGCCCTACCCCGATCATCAGACTGGCGCCTTGCCAATCAAGAATTTTGAACATTGCGCCCAAAATTACAACTGCCGCACCTATACCATACACTTTCGGCATTATATCGCCGTAGAATTTGTGCTTAAAAGAATTATTCTTTGCCATTTTAAATAGTTTAAGTTGTTATTGATTTGAGACTAGGGCTATCTATCTATTTGAGTGATTGATTATTATTTTTTTCTTCTTCTATTGTTGTTCACATCCATTGATCCGGACCTACCCATGAAAGTTACCACGGTTCTGAATCCGATATGGGCTGTTTTGATGTCCTGAAATTCATAAGATCTTGTACTTGTTTCAAGGAAATGAGCGATATCTTTCCAAGAACCGCCTCTTACTACTTTTCTCTTCTCATTTGGATCTTCATATTTTGGATCCAAATCCCATGTCAAGCTGCTTGAAACCGGGCTGTAGGCATCCAAAACCCATTCTGACACGTTACCTGCCATGTTATACAAGCCAAAGCCATTTGGCGCAAATACATCCACAGGAGCCGTATAAGCAAATCCATCATCAATGTAATTGCCTCTACCTGGTTTGAAGTTAGCCATCAAACAACCTCTACGGTTTTTAAGGTAAGGACCTCCCCAAGGGTATTTGGCAACATCTTTACCTCCCTTAGCGGCGTATTCCCATTCAGCCTCAGTTGGTAATCTGAACCGAGGGTAGTCGTAATCAGACTTGTCATTGGCATTCATGTGGTAAGTTCTCCACTCGGTGTACATTTGTGCCTGCTCCCAGCTAACGCCAACTACAGGGTAGTTATCAAAAGCAGGATGGTCAAAATAAAACTCCATCAAGGGATCTCCATAATGATAGGTGAAGCTGGTAGACCATACAGTAGTGTCCGGTAACACTTCATCCAAATTGAATACAGGTGGCTCCTTCAGCGTAGTTGGAGTACTGTAAGTAAACTCACCGGATCTTACGGCTTCCACAAACTGTCTGTATTTGTTGTTAGACACTTCGTACTTATCCATATAAAATTCGGACACTGTGATCTGCTTGTTGAAAGCAGACTGGGTGTAAGCAATATCCTCATCAGATTGACCCATCCAAAAAGTACCTGCTTTGATCGCGACCATGTCAACTGGCAGGGTCTGCTGCCAGATCTGTCTCTTAGGGACTCCCGTCACTTCCCCTCTACGATTTTCTTTTTCGCTTGCTGTTCCTTTCTTACCAAGAAGGCCGCAACCCTGACTCACGATGGCCAGAAAAAAGACCATTACGACGGACAAAATTCTGAAATTCATTTCTCTATACATGTTTTACATGAATTAAGTGATGTAAAATTTTACCACAAATCACCTACTTATAATCTCGAAATTTAAGGGAAAATCTCAGAAATTTGCAAATCTGACAAGAAATTTCACAGATTATTTTAGAACCTAAATCTTGGGGTTCTTTGAATCACTTTCTGAAACTCCCTCGATACTGGCTGCAAGTTGTAAGTCATCATGAACTCATGACTCGTCGGTGACTTGGCTTCAAGTCCTCCAAAAACCAAATCAAAAGCATAACCTATTCTCAAAGAATTGTCTCTAAGAATACTATATCCCAACAACATCGAGATCGACTCTTCTCCTCGAAAAGCAAGACCTCCACTTATTTTATTATTATGTGTTGCCATAACGCTCACATCATAAGAAAAATTATTGAAGGAAACAGATTTTATTAATAAACTAGGCTCGAATGTCCACAAAGCAAAAGTTTTGATCCTATAACCTGCCAACAAATAAGAGTGGTTGTTCAACTGATTTTCCAGAGCACCATTTCCAAAGTCAAATACAGGCTCATTGAGGTGTTTAGTACTAAGTCCTACATAATAATTACCCCGATCATAAATCACACCAGCACCAAAATTGATATTCATCTGCGTTTCCCTTCCTGTGACCGGAACATTTGGATCTGGATTGATCACTACCAATTCATCATATTTTAAGGTACTGGAAAAAATACCACCCGATGCACCAAAACTCAGCACTCCTCTTCTCAGATTTTTGTGGTAAGCAAGTGACAGGTTTATTTCCTGATTATTGGAAGGACCAATATTGTCGTTGACGAAAGAAAGACCATATCCTACATTATAATTATCCAACCTTCCACTTGCTGTCAATAACTGGGTAATGGGCGCAGGCCCATTGGTCCCTGAATAATTTAACCATTGTGTCCTGTGTAATGCAGAAAAATGATACCCTCCATCTTTTCCAGCGAAAGCAGGATTATAAAAAATCCCATTATACATGTACTGTGTAAACTGCGCATCCTGTTGGCTGAAAGTAACAAAAGGAAGCTTAGCAAGTAAGACAAAAATCAAAATGAACCTAATGTTGAGAAAATTCAGCTTTTCCATTCAAAGTTATAGATGAAGTTTAAAACTCTATTCTACACATTTAAACTGAATTTTTCCACAAAAGATTAAAAAGATCACAAATTATTTGCCTTTTTAATGTACAGTTCAAGAGCTCCAGTCATACTTGGGGCATTTGGCATCGGTGCTTCAATATCCAAAATAAGACCTTGGTCCAGCACTTCCTTGGCCGTAGTCGGACCAAAGGCAGCTATCCTGGTATTGTTCTGCTCAAAATCAGGGAAATTATGTTTAAGAGATTTGATACCTGAAGGGCTGAAAAAGGCCAAAACATCATACTTGATATCCCGAAGATCAGATAAATCTGCAGCTACCGTATGATAAATGATCGCCTCAGTAAAGGCTATCCCCATTTTATTCAAATACTCTGGAATATCCTCTTTTCTAATATCAGAACAAGGGAACAGGTATTTCTCAGATTTATGCTTCTTGAAATAATCAAAAAGATCGGAGGCAGTTCTCTGGCCAACAAAGAGTTTTCTCTTCCTAATGACGATATATTTCTGCAGATAATGCGCAGTCTGTTCGGAAATACAAAAGTATTTCATATCAGCAGGCATCTCTATCTTGAGTTCTTTACAAATAGTAAAAAAGTGATCAATAGCATTTCTGCTGGTAAAGATGATGGCAGTATGCTTGAGGATATCAATTTTTTGTTTCCTGAAATCTTTTACAGAAACCGGCTCAACTTGTATGAAAGGCCTGAAATCTATCTTCAAATGGTACTTCTCTGCAAGTTGAAAATAGGGCGACTTCTCATCTGAAGGTCTAGGCTGGGACACTAAAATACTTTTAACTGGATTAAGCCGGTCTTTTGTAATTTTACTCATGGTCTTGTCTTATCCTTATTTAAATAAATTGAACTTTACCCTATGACCAGTTTTGAAAGTATCAAAAAGGGAATCAATTCTGCGGTGCAAATGTAAGCAAATAAATGATAATTTTTAAATGGGACTCTGTTTAGCATAATCAGAAACATCATCCCTACGCCTAGTAGATATGCCCAGAAAAAGCCAATTAAAGAATATTCTATTACATTTTGTAAAGATGACTGGTCGTTCAAAAAGAAATATATACCAATGCCTAAAATAACAAACAAACTTATTGAAACGATCCTGAGCAAATAAAAAAAATGGGCGAAATCAAATTTTTGCAATCCAAATATAAAAACCATGATTTTTAGAAATAAAAACTTGATCACTGCCACCAAAGTCAAGAGAATAGCCCCCGAAAACCAGTTAAAAAACAACGCATTAATATCCCCTTTCACAAAAACAGAAAATGAATCACTACCCCCCTCTTTCATAAAAAGCATGGCAACCAGCGCTATCACATGATTCACCAATAAGATATAAAATATGACATCCAGCGAAAAGAATTTCTGTAAACTTCCTGTGTCAGAAAAATCCTCAGCACTGAATACTGTTTGGGGCCTTATAATAAAACCTAAAACCTGGGGAAACATGATCTTAAAAATCGCAAACAAGAAGAGGATGATAACACTTCCCAAAATAAAAAAATCATCAAAAGCAGATTGGCCCCTTTTTGAAAAGTCCAGTCCAGTGACCTTTTCTTCTTTCACAAGCTCCTCCTGCTTTGGGAAAAATCCTTTCACTACTGATACCTGACCGACATCCAATCCATCCTTCAGCACAGCCAACTCATGGCTTTCTTTATAGCCCAAGGAAAAAACCTCTTGTAAATGGCTAACTTTTACTTCTATAACTGTGTCCTTTGGCGCATACAACCATACCTTTTCATCCAATAACACAGTGGATTCTCCCGGAACTTTTAACTTGATACTGCTTTTCGGGAAACTGAAAACATCAATCTTGACACTTGCCTTATCAATTTTATTTAGCCACTTGCTTCCCTCATTTAACTGAATATGCCCATCGTAATTTTCAAGAACCTGGGCGACCCCTCCCATGCTCACAAAAAGAAAAATCACTAAAATGCTATATAACCTATACATGAACATCAAAACCTACCGGTATAACCAAAATGGATCTTTGAAAGATTTAGTGCAAAATCCTGGGTATTGGATCCTCCCAACCCATAAATGAAATTAAATATCCCTCCTTCTGTCTCAAGACTAAAGCCAAGGCCTAAAGCATATGGATAATCATCGACCAAAGCCTGAACAGAATTACCCAACCTTCCCACATCGGCAAAAATCATAAAATATGAATAGGTATCAAAGTAATATCTTGGCTCAAAATTCAAATAAGTATAATTCTTTGCAAAAAAGAAGTTTTCATTAAAGCCACGAATGGTCTTCAGGCCACCTAACCTGAAGAGGTCATTGACAAATAAATTGGAATTTTCCATCAGGCCTCCTGCCAGTCTGGTTAAAACTCCCCATCTGGAGTTCAAGTAAAAATACTTCTCTACATGCCCTTTTAAGTAATATTGGAGAGACCTCAATGAAACCCCATCATATACAGAAGATGGAATTGCTGTATTCCTGATAATGTTTTTATTACCTATAGCAAACTCCATCTGTGCCAATGCCCCTCTCCTCGGAAAAAACCTATCATCTAACCAGGATTGCTCTATGCCAATACCATAATTATTAAATCTAAAGTCACCTACTTCGGGAAGCACCGTCAGTTCTGACAAACCTGACACTGCCAATAAATCTGCTGCTTGTCTTCTGGAAAAAAAACGCAAATAAGCACCTTCTCCAAACCTGTACCCAAAATCTATCCGAAAATCCCTATTCAAAAATGTGGTATCCTCTTTAAGTAGAGAAAAAGAAGCTTTCATGTCCACACCTGAACCATACAACAATGGCTCAAGCGCAGAAACATTCAAATTCTGCGAAAATTGATTAAAACGTTGCCAATGCAGTTCATAGCTTCTACCCCTGCCTGCTACATTATACAGCGCCAAATCAAACTGTCCTGTGACCAGCATGCGGTTTCCTTCCAGTTCATTTGGCAAGAAACCAATAATCCCATCAATTGCATTGACCCTCCTGTCCTCCAAGGGTAAATATAAAGTGGCCTCTTCATTCTGAAAACTCAACTCCGGCTCTCCTGACCACCTTAAATACGGAAGATTCCTGATCTGTCTTATTCCCTGATCCACCTTTTTTTGGGAA
The DNA here is from genome assembly GCF_042432905.1 of Fontibacter flavus. Lineage (NCBI taxonomy): Bacteria > Pseudomonadati > Bacteroidota > Cytophagia > Cytophagales > Cyclobacteriaceae > Fontibacter > Fontibacter flavus. The sequence goes on from NZ_JBHLWI010000014.1 coordinate 40,435, forward strand.
AAGGGCGTTGAGGGTCTAATCTGCAAAAACCTTGACAGGAATTCTTTCTTGGTCTTAGAATTTCCCGTGACTTTTAAGGTATCAAAGGTGATGAATGGCCCTAGTTCAACATTTAAAGCTGCACTGATACGGGTTTCATTTCTTTGAACTGAATCAAGCGCTACCGAGGCAAAAGGATAGCCGAGGTTTTCAGATGCATCCAAAATTTTTCCAAAAATATTGGCAACCTCAGCATAATTGAATGACTTTCCCCCAAATTGCCGGAGATCAACACCCGCCTTCAGTAAAAAAAGAGGATCAGCATTTCCCTTAGACAGCTTGACCCACTCAAATCTAACCCCTGTATCAATTTGCAAATACAAAGAATCCGTGCCTGTCCATATCCCGTTACTTTTTGGACTGAGATATCCCAGCTGATTTAATTCAAGGATCAACTCCCTTGAAAACTGGCTCATCTGCAGGGAATCTACAAAACTCAAATTACCCTCTCTCATCACACCTCCCCGGATTTCATAATGCAGCCATTTCCCCTGCTGGGCAAATAGCTGAGAAATAATCAATGATGAAAAGTAAAAAAAGAGTAGAAACCGTCTTTTCAATGGAAGCTAATTGGTTAACTTGTATATTTGGCGCTTAAATTAATCAATTTGTCTGGCATCTACATCCATATCCCCTTCTGTAAGCAGGCTTGTCATTATTGCGACTTTCATTTCAGTACCAATACCAGCTTAATTGAAGTGATGGTGGACATGATTTTGAGGGAGTTGGAACTCAGAAAAGATTTCTTACCCCTTAGTAACCCTATACAGACCATTTATTTTGGCGGAGGAACCCCTTCACTCTTGACTGTCCATCAATTTGAAAAAATACTAAACCAGATCAACAAGCAGTATTCATTGGAAGTGAAAGAGTTGACACTGGAAGCCAATCCTGATGATTTAAAGAAAGACAAACTTAAGGATTTGAAGAGCCTGGGTTTTGACAGGCTCAGTATTGGTATCCAAAGTTTCAATCAGCGGGTTCTACAGTTTTACAATAGGGCACACAATGCCCAAGAATCCATGGTCGCCGTCGATTTGGCAAAATCAGCCGGATTTGAGAAGTTGTCCATTGATTTGATCTATGGATTTCCCCATGAAGATCATTCCTTGTGGAAAAAAGACCTTTCCTTGGCTTTGCAAATTGACCCTGGACATATAAGTTCATATGCCTTGACTGTGGAACCCAAGACGGCCCTCGGAAATTGGGCAAAAAAAGGAAAGTTCCAGGAAGCCTCTGAGGATTTTCAAGCTGAGCAGTTTGAAATACTGATGGATGAAATGGAAAAATCAGGGTATATCCAATATGAAATCTCCAACTTTTGCAGGGAGGGGCAGTTTGCACTGCACAATACCAATTATTGGAAGAGCGTTCCTTATTTGGGCATTGGACCTAGTGCTCATTCTTTCGATGGCAAACACAGGGGAAATAATCTTGCCAATAATGCCCTTTACATCAAAAAGCTGGAAAAAGAGGAATTGGCCTATCAGCAGGAGGATCTTCAAGAGGAGGATTTAGCAAATGAGTATATCCTTACCTCCTTGAGAACAATATGGGGCCTGGATCAACAAAAGCTCCTTGATGAGTTTGGAATAGACCTTCAACTGGAAAAAGGTAAATTATTAAAAGAACTCGAAAGTCAGGAACTGATCAAACAAGACGCTGGACATATATATTTAAGTAGAGCTGGGAAACTACTTGCTGACAGCATAGCTGCCTCTTTATTTATCTGAAAAATAGACTACCTTTGAATCAATGGACAAGTACAGGGATCACTCGGGAAGAAAGAAAGAAGTAGCACCATTGCAGGAAGCTTTTGAGGAATTATTGAAAGCTTACCGGTTAAAAGACAAGTTTGACGAAAGACAGGTCATTCAAGCTTGGCCTGAAATCATGGGACAAACCGTTGCTAAAAGGACAAGTGGCCTTCATGTAAAGGAAAAAAAACTTTTTGTTACCATCAACTCTGGACCTGTCAAAAAAGAATTATCGATGAACAGGTCCAAAGTTTTAAGCCTCATTGAAAGCAAATTTGGTAAAGGGGTAATTGAAGAAGTCGTGTTTCTCTAATTAATCCTGAGCTGCAAACACCCGCTTCATCAACGCCGTAGTTCTTTCCATAGGATTCTCACGGATATTTTTTTCTTCCTGAGCCACTAATAGAAACAAACCATCAATAGCACGTTGCGTTACATAGGCATTCAAATCCGGATCGATTTTTCTATTGGTAAGCGGAATTGCATTATAGGCATTGGCGATATCTCCATAATACCTTGTCGCCCCAACCTCGTCCAATGACTCCTGAATTCTTGGCTGGAATAAGGAAATCAGCTGAGATTCTGTCGTTCTTCTCAAAAACTGTGTGGCGGCATCCGGTTCACCTTTGAGGATATTGAACGCATCCTGAATGGTCAATTGCCTGATGGCACTGATAAAGATAGGTTTGGCTTCCATGGCTGCTTTTTCTGCTCCTCTGTTGATGGTCAATAAAGCCCTGTCTACTTCAGCACCTAATCCCATTTGCCTCAAAGTATTTTCCACTCTTCTGGCATCTTCAGGCAGTAATATTTTGATCAGTTCATTTTTGAAGAAACCGTCAGTCGCAGATGCCTGATCTGCCCCTTTACTGATACCTTGTATCAGTGCTTCTTTAAGTCCTTGTGAAACTTCTGTTTGGGTCAAAGGCCCTTGACCTCCTGCAGCTTGTAATATTTTATTGATATCCGCAGAAGAACATGCGGTCAGTACACTCAAAACAAAAACGAAGAATAAAACAGGATAACGCATTTCAGATTTTTTTAAAATTTAACATTATTTATAAAGTAGCTTACAAATGTAAACAGGATAATTAAGTTAGTTTTGGTAATATTGTGATTGAGAAAAACCGATGATCAAATTATCTAGTCCAAATATCGGAAAAGTAAGCCTTTTGGTTGCCATCTTAACTTGGCTGGCATTACTTTTTGTGGATATTACCAGAATTTTCGGACTTCTAAACCAACTTGAATCAGGGGTTGCTCCTGAATTTTCCTATGTTTTGGAGATCATGTTCTTCATCATGGTTTATATTTTTTACAATTACTCCATTGCCCAAAACGAGAGAAATGAATTCTTAAACCTCATTTGGAGAGGCGCTTCCACAGGATTGCTCGCTCTTGGGGTTTCGCTCTTAATCAGGGCATTTTATTTCCTACTTGGAGATTCCAGACTAGCTACTGACCTTCTGCTGAGAAATTTCTTTTATCATGTCAACTTTGCCCTTATCACCTTATTTCTGATCTCCTGTACTTTACTTTGGAAGCGTCTAATATTGTACCAAAAAACCAAAAAAGTAGTACAACAATGGCAGGCCTTTGAGATTTTGCTGTTGATCAGTATGTTTTTTATCTTTTTCAACAAGAATTCTCTGGATTACAGCTTTCTGTTTGGATTGGTTTTCATCACCATCTTTTCCATCTCTCTTTCGATCAACCTCAAATGGATACCCTATCTGACATTCAAGGAGAAATGGAAATCAATCCTGTTTCTCTTTATCATTCTAGTATGTGCTTCGTACCTGTTTTTACAATTAATTTCTTATAGTGATGCCAAACAGATTCTTGTCAACCTGACTGATAATTTATTTCTGATAGGCCTCTTTGCTTTTGTATTTGTTTATTCTCTGTTCAGCTTTTTGGTCACATTATTCAATCTCCCTACCTCATCTGTATTTGAACAGAAGCTGGTTGAGGCGATTAATTTTCAGCGACTCAGTCAATCAATCAAACCCGGTCAAAATGAAACTCAGGTATTGGATATCCTGATTGATTCCAGCATGAGTGCCTCTTATGCAGATGCAGGCTGGCTTGAATTAAAAAATGAGGCTGATACCCCAACTATCATCCACAAAAGGTTTATTGAAAAAGAGGAATTGGCAAAAGTTTATAAGCTGATCAACGATAGTAAACCATTTAGCCAATTTGATTGGAAAAAAACAGACAATGACAACAAGGTTTTCCAGGGGAAATTAAACCATCCTCTTTATCATTCAGCATTAATGATTCCCTTAGTTGTCAATCAGGATACCATTGGCCGCCTCTTTTTGACAAAAGAAGTGAAAGACGGTTTCAACAAGGAAATGGTCAACATCATTTCGACTTTTGTGGGACAGGCCTGCATTTCAGTTGAAAACTACCGCTTGCTGAATGAGGCCATTAAAAATGAACGGTATAAGGAAGAACTGAAAATCGCCCAGCGCGTTCAAAGGAGCCTTTTACCGGACACCCTCCACCATGACGGAAGTTTTGACATCTGTGGTTTTTCGGTAGCAGCTGATGAGGTAGGTGGGGATTATTATGAAACACAGCCAATAGGAGAGCATACATTCGCGCTCATAATTGGAGATGTATCCGGGAAAGGAACCTCAGCCGCCTTCAACATGTCCCAAATGAAGGGGATATTCCACAGCCTTGTGCAGTTGCACCCAAGTCCAAAAGAATTTTTGACCAAAGCAAATAAAGCTTTAAGTCAGTGTCTGGAAAAGAACCACTTTATCACCACTTCTTACTTCAACCTGAATACTGAAAAAAAAGAAATCACTTATAGTAGGGCCGGTCATTGCCCCACACTTTATTACAATAAAGAAAAACAAACGTGTGATTATTTGAGTATTGATGGTTTGGGACTTGGTATCATCCGAACCCAACTCTTTGAAAATTATGTATTCGAAAAGACATTTCACTATCAAAGTGGAGATGTATTGGTGCTGTTTACAGATGGCATAGTGGAAGCCAAGGACGATAAGGGAGTAGAATTCGGATACGAAAGACTGAAAAATGTATTAAAAAACTGTGCAGATTTGGACACTGAAAAAATCCAAAACAAGATTATTGAAGAGGTATATCGGTTTATTGGCAAAAATAGTATTGCTGATGATGATTATACCTTAATGGTTATCAAGTTCAAATAAAAACCCAAGGAGTTAAACAGCGTATATTAAGACATGTTGAATATTGAACATAAAACGACAGGAGACTATTCTGTACTCATGCTTTCCGGAGAAGTGGATGCAAGTAACTCCGTGGATTTGGATGCCGCCATTCAGCGCATGTTGGGCGAAGGAGTCCAAAAATTATTAGTTGATGGCAGTAAGTTAGAATACATTTCATCCGCAGGACTGGGCGTTTTTATGTCCTATCTGGAAGAATTCCAGGAAAAAAATATCCGCTTGGCCATATTTGGTCTGCTGGAAAAAGTTCATCAGGTATTCATTATTCTGGGACTTGATAAACTCATTCTTATTAAATCCACTCAAGAAGAAGCGCTTGCCGCCATCTCATGAAGGATAAGTTGAAGCTATATTGCAATACAGGCCAGCTTGTAATTCTCAGGAATTTTTTGGAAAAAATCTTGGATGACACCCCATTATCCGAGATTGAGAGACATCAGGTAATTTTAGCTGTGGAAGAGGTTTGTGCCAATCTGATCATCCATTCGCATGCATGCAACCCCACTACCTATATTGAACTGAAAACCCGGATTTTAGACGGTCAGGCAATTTTTGAAATAATGGATTTCGGGGAAGGCTTTAATATTTTGGAATATCAGGAACCGGAAATATCACAGGTGATCAAGACTAAAAGAAAAGGAGGCCTGGGGATCATGCTGGTCAAAAAAATAATGGACAAAATAGAGTTTGAGTCAAATGGCAGCAAAAATACCTGCCGTTTATTTAAGGAATTGAAATCCAAATAATTGTTAATAATTAAAGGATAATACCTTAAGTCCCCGAATTTCTTCATTTAAATTTGTAACATTGCAGTATCGTTTTGGCATGTTATTCAGTATGAACAAAAAGTATTTATGGTATTCTCTCTTAGCTTTGGCTATTTCCTGTAGTCCAAAAGCTAACTTGGTAAAAGATGATGGTCAAAATGAAGCTCCTGAACCATTGATGACCATTGGCAATGAGGATGTCTACTCTGATGAATTTTTATATTTATTGTCCAAAAACCGTCAATTCCAGGAAAAAGAAGAAAAGTTAAGCCCAGAAGAATTTCAGGAAAACCTGGACCTGTTCATCAACTTCAAATTGAAGGTGAAGGAAGCGGAAAATATGGGACTGGACACTTTGGAAGAGTTCAGACGGGAATTTGAGATTTTTAAAGAAGACCTGATCAAACCTTTCTTAATCAAAAACTCACTTCAGGAAGGTGAGCTCATGAAGGCTTACAACCGCATGCAGGAAGTGGTCAAAGCTTCCCATATCCTGATTCAATTTCCCAACAATGCTGGGAGAGAAGATACAATTGCTGTCTTTAGGATGGCTCAAAAGCTTAAAGAGGAAGCTGAGGCCGGAGCAGATTTCAATGAACTGGCCTATGAACATTCTGATGACCCTTCTGCAAAAGACAATAGGGGAAGTTTAGGGTATTTTACCGCCCTACAAATGGTACATCAGTTTGAAGATGCGGCTTATGGTTTGCAGATAGGACAAATTTCCGATCCGGTTTTGACCAACTTTGGTTACCACATCATCAAATTAGAAGACCGTAAACCAAACCCAGGGGAAATCAGGGTTTCCCACATTTTGGTGAGAACACAACCAGGAGATCCTGTGTCAGAAGAAAAAGCGCTTCGTAAGGTAGGCGATATCTATACCGAGCTTCAGAAACCGGAAAGCGACTGGGATGAGGTATGCAAATTATATTCAGAGGATCTTGGAAGCAAAAACTCTGGAGGAAGCCTGCCATGGATAGGCTTGGGAGCAGTAGTTCCAGAATTTGAAAGGGTAGCTTTTGCATTAACTGAAGAAGGGGAAATCTCTCCTCCTGTAAAAACCCCTTATGGTTTTCATATCATTAGATTGGAAGAAAGAAGACCAATCGCAAGCTATGAAGATATGGAAGCCTCTATCAAATCCAGAATTCTCCGTGACAGCAGGTCAAGCATGATTGAATCACAGGTAATGGCCATTCAAAAATCCAGGTATAGTTTTGTTGAAAATGATACCACCATCATCCAAATCCAGGATATTTTCAACCAAAACTCAAGAGATGAAGCTAAGAAGTTGATCATCTCTGAAGGATTAGAAGAAAATATACTCTTTTCTGTACAGCTGCAAGATAAGACCGTTGGTGATTTGTTGGCATTCATACAGGCAGACAAGCAAAATGTGAGGCTTGGAACAAAAAGTTATTTTGAGGCTTGGCTTGATAAATTCATCGAAGTCACCTTGAATGAGACAGAAGAGAAGGACCTGATGACTAATAATGAGGAGTATAGGCTTTTACTTAAAGAGTATAGGGATGGTATTTTATTGTTTTCTTTAATGAATGAAAACGTATGGCAAAAAGCCATTTTGGACATTGAAGGACAGCAAAAATTCTATGAAGAAAACAAAGCCAACTATCAATGGAAAGAAAGAGCTAGGGCTTTGATCGTCACCATGGGTAAAGAAGAAAGTGTGCCAGCAGTAAGGAGATTCCTGTCTGACAAGGTATATAAACCTGATCTTGCCGATAGGCTTGAAAACACCTTCTTGTTGAACAATCCTTTGGCCTTTACGATGGAAGAAGGCTTATATGAATGGGAATCGCATCCTATCTTGATGAAATCAGGAATCAAGCAGGGATTACAGGAAATAAAGGTGGATGGAAAAATGCTATTTGTCTTAACAGGAGAAAAAGTAGCACCGCAAACTAAAGATTTCAATGAAACAAGAGGAAAGGTAATACAGGATTATCAGACTTACCTTGACAATCAATTGGTCAATTCATTAAAAGAAAATTATATCCTCCGAATAAATGAGGATGAAAAAAAGAGAATTTACGATATCGTTGTTGACAAATAAAATCTCGCTGGTTTTACTACTTGTTTTTGTTACTTCCTGTGACCTGTTTAAATTTAAAACAGGCGATGATCAGGAAGATGATCCTATCGTTGCTTCCATTGACCAACAATATTTAAGGATGTCGGATATTGCTTTGGTCAATACCCAAGATCTTTCTCAGACGGATAGCACCAACATTATCAACAGGTATATCCAATCCTGGATCAAAAAGCATTTGATGATCAAGGAAGCTTCCAAATCCATGGCTTTTGATGAAGCGGAGATCAACAGAAAGCTCTTAGATTATAAATATGCCCTAATGGTGTATGAGTTTGAAAAGGCTTACACAGAAGAAAAGCTGAACAAGGAAATATCCATTGAGGAAATTGCGGCTTATTACGAGGCCAATAAAGAAAATTTCACCTTGAAAGAAATTATTGTCCGGGTCAACTTCCTCAAAATAGAAAGAAATAACAACCAAAATAAAAATTTGGAAAGGTTATTGAGATTACCAGAAGGCCAACAGGAAGGAGCAATTCGGAACATTGCCTTGCAACAGGCCAGTAATTACTTTCTGGAAGACTCAACTTGGGTAAGAATTGATGACATCATCATCGATACACCATTGGCCAACAACGGCAATATAGTTGGTTTACTCAGAAACAATAAGCTGATCGTAGTAGAAGACGATCAGTACAATTATTACTTCAGAATCTTGGAATACAAGCTCCAGGATCAGATTCCTCCAATGGAATTTGTAAAAGAAGAAATTGCAAAGATCCTGATTAACAAAAAAAGGATTCAGCTTGTAGAAGACTTACAAAAAGAAATTTATAACCGTGCACTTGAAAATAATGAGTTCAAAATATATGAGTAAAATTAAGTTCATTCTGAGCATTTTTCTTGGATTATCCCTTTCTTTAGCGAATGCACAAAATACGCAACAAGAAAGCCAAACTCCTTCAGGTCAGGTAATTGATAAAATTGTAGCCAAGGTTAACAATTACATCTTACTTGAATCTGATGTACAAAGAGCTTATTTGGAAGCCATTGCACAAACCCAGCAAGGCTTTGAAACCCCGACCCGCTGTGCTGTTTTTGAATCGCTGTTGATCAATAAACTGATGGTGGCCAAGGCAGAACTTGATTCCGTGATGGTTTCAGATGCTGAAGTAATGATACAAGCTGATCAAAGGTTTTCTATGGTCATGTCACAGTTTGGAGGAGATGAATCTATGCTGGCGGAAATCTATGGCAAAACAGCTGACCAACTGAAGGCTGAGATTGAAGAGTCTTTGAAAGAGCAGTTGGTGATTACAAAGATGCAGCAAAAAATCACTGAAGGATTGACGGTTTCCCCTGCAGATGTACGGAAATTCTACAATTCCATCCACAGAGATTCCCTTCCATTTTTCTCTGCAGAGGTAACGGTAGGACAAATTGTAAGAAAACCAGTAGTGAATCGAGAAGTCAAGGAAGAAATAGCCAACAGACTCCGAGGATTCAAACAAATGATCAATGATGGCACTGCTGATTTCCAAACACTTGCACGTGAACATTCCCAAGACCCGGGATCTGCTATGATGGGTGGGGAACTTGGATTCTTCCGAAGAGGTGAATTGGCACCAGAATATGAAGCTACCGCTTTAGGGCTTAAGCCAGGAGAGATCAGTGATCCAGTTGAAACCATGTTTGGCTTCCACATGATACAGCTCTTGGAAAGAAGAGGAAATACTTTTAATACACGCCATATACTGATCAGACCATTGCCATCTGAGGAGGATATCAAATCAGCTGAAAGGTATTTGGACAGCATGAGGACTCAGATTATGGAAAAAAAGATTGAGTTTGCCAAAGCAGCAAAAGAATACTCTGAAGACCGTGCCACTTCTGATAATGGGGGCTTTTTTACTGATCCACAGAATGGCTCAAGCAGATTAACTTTAAGAACTTTGGAAGATCCCGTATTATATTTCACTTTGGACAGTATGAAGGTCGGTTCTATCACCAAACCAATGAGATTTGAGGATGAAAGAGAAGGAACCAAGGTGAGGATTCTTTTCTATAAAGAAAGATTCCCTGCCCATAGAGCCAACATGGACGACGACTACGAGAAGCTTAAAGCTGCCACCAAAAGAAAGAAAGAAGAAGAAATATTAAGTCGATGGTTCCTTACTGCCAAAGAGGATGTCTTTATTGACATAGACCCTGCCTATGACAGGTGTGAAGCCCTGAAGGACAGATAGGGCTAAATAGCTAAAAAAAAGCCGCTTTGAAATTTCAAAGCGGCTTTTTTTATCCCTGTACGTTAATGAGTGATTCTCTCCTTCTCATTTTACCTGCCGGTAGACCATACATCATTTTAAATCTTCTACAGAAGTAGGCGGTATCTTTATAACCAACTTCTTTTCCAATATCCCGGATACTTTTCTTAGAGGTCCTAAGGAGCTCTACAGCAGCTTCCATTCTTTGGTATTCGATGTAATCCTGTGGATTGATTCCTGTCAACATTTTGAAATACTGACCTACATAATCTTCAGAAACGTTCGCCACCTTGGCCAAGACTTTATTGGACAGATCCCCTCCAATATTTTTCTTGATATAATTGAACAAATCTATCAATCTTGGATCCTTGAAATAAGTGCTGTTGGTCGAAAGTTCTTCCATGAAAAGTCGATTCTTCAGAATATGTCTGACCACTTCGATCACTAACAATTCTGTATGGATTTTCATTACCCTTTCTTTCCCAGGAGTATTCTGTTCGGATTCTTTGACCATGTCTTCGATAATTGTGGCTACACGATCATTAAATCTTATGGTAAAGGGAGGAATCCCAAGTGAATTGAAAAAATTAACCACATCGAAAACCTTTGCTTCAAAGTTGACGATGGTGATACAGTCTTCTTCTAAATTTTTGATTTCCTTAAAACTGATGGTTTGAAGGTATTTTTTCTTGTTGTCTTGAAAAGCTTCATTTGATATTTCACTTTTCTTACCCACGGATCCAAAAGATATGGAAGTTTTCCTACCCGCCGGTATAAAAAGGATTTCTCCTTCATTGACAAGTTCTTGTTCTTCCCCAAATTTCAGAACACCTTGATGCAATAAAACCACCGAATTTTCGGTATCCTGATAGTCTAAAACCGAGATGGGTTTTTCTACTTTGTAATTATTGCCTTTTAAAAAGCGAACGCCAACCGATTCTATGACTTTGTTGTAATATTCCATGATGGCAACAGATTTAAGTTTTTCTGTAAAAGTATAATAATTTTCTACATAGCAGTAGAATTATTAAATAAAAAATTAAAATAACATGAAAAAGGGCACAAAATTTAAATTTTGTGCCCTTTTTAAAAATATTAATTGATTATCTTAAAATACTTCTTGATATGACTATTTTTTGAATCTCACTAGTCCCTTCATAAATCTGTGTAATTTTTGCATCACGCATCAGCCTTTCCACATGATATTCTTTCACATAGCCATAGCCTCCATGAACCTGAACAGCCTCTGTTGTGACATTCATCGCTACTTCAGAAGCATATAACTTGGCCATGGCGCTTGCAGTAGCATAATCCTGCCCATTATCCTTCAGCCAGGCAGACTTCATCACAAGCAGCCTGGCAGTTTCAATTTGAGTGGCCATATCTGCCAATTTAAACTGGATAGCCTGATGCTGACTGATGGTTTTCCCAAAAGCCTTACGCTCTTTTGAATATGCCAATGCCAGTTCATAAGCGCCGGAAGCTATTCCCAAAGCCTGGGCTGCAATTCCGATCCTTCCACCGTTCAGTGTTTCCATGGCAAAAGTAAATCCAAAACCTTCTTCACCTATCCTGTTTTCAACTGGAACTTTGACATCTGTGAACATCAATGAATGCGTATCAGAACCTCTGATACCCATTTTGTCTTCTTTTTTACCAATGACAAATCCATCCCAACCTTTTTCAACAATAAAGGCAGAAATACCTTTATGGCCCTTGGAAACATCTGTTTGGGCAATGACAAGATATACTGAAGCTGAACTTCCGTTGGTGATCCAGTTTTTGGTCCCATTCAACAAGTAATGGTCTCCATTTAAGTCAGCGGTTGTTTTTTGAGAAGTAGCGTCTGACCCTGCTTCAGGCTCTGATAAGCAAAAAGCTCCAATGATTTCTCCTGTGGCCAATCTCTTCAAGTACTTTTCTTTTTGGGCCTCAGTTCCATATTTTTCAAGCCCCCAACACACAAGGGAATTGTTTACAGACATAGAAACAGATGCAGAGGCATCAATTTTGGAAATTTCTTCCATGGCCAATACATAAGAAATGGTATCCATTCCCCCTCCATTGTACTTGGGATCCACCATCATACCCATAAAACCAAGTTCTCCCATTTTCTTTACTTGTTCCAAAGGAAACTTGGCTTCTGTATCTCTATCAATTACTCCTGGTAAAAGTTCTGATTGGGCAAAATCTCTGGCCGCATCCCGCACTGCTAAGTGCTCTTCTGTATAGTCGAAACGCATATATATTTGGGTTTAATTTATTTCCGATTGGAAGTTAATTACAAAATAAATAAGGGGCAATTTCTTGCCCCTTAAATGTAAACTCAAATCGTATGATAAAGTTTCTTTTACCCGATTACTCCCTGTTTCCGAAGAAAATCATGATGTAATAGGCCAAAGTAGCCAAGGCCGCCAAGGCCGCTACCACATAAGTCATCGCTGCCCATTTCAAGGCATCTTTGGACATACCATATTCTTCTGTCGTTACAACATTCCTGTTTTTTACCCATGCCAAGGCCCTGGCGCTTGCATCAAATTCAACCGGTAAAGTCACCAAAGTGAAAAGCGTCATCACACCATAGGAACCGACCACTATATAGCCAACCAGCTCATAAGGCAATCCAAGTGCAAAACCACCAAATAGGGAAGCCAACAAGACAATATTCAAAATTTTACCGCTTGCATTCTGCATAGGCACCATTGCAGACCTCAATTTCAACCAGGAGTACGCCGTGGCATGCTGAATGGCGTGACCGCATTCATGAGCTGAAACAGCAGCTGCAGCGGCATTTCTACCATAATAGACATCCGGACTAAGATTTACCGTCTTATTCATTGGGTTATAATGGTCCGTTAACTGTCCTTCGACAGAAACCACTTTTACGTCCGTGATATTGTGGTCTGCCAACATCAACTCGGCTATTTCTTTTCCCGAAAGGTTAGCCCTCAGGGATGTTTGTGAATACTTGTGAAACTTACTCTTCAGCTTCCTGCTGACAACAAAGCCCAACAGGGCAAACACAACGACAATCAATATAATCATAGCTTCTTTCTTTTACTTTTTGTAGTTACGAAATTAAGAACTTTTGGATGCTTTTTGGGAAGTAATTTTAAAGAAAATCCCCAATGCTACAATCCCAACAATCAGGATGGTCAATACCTGGCTTCCATGTATGATCACGGCAAAGATTTTTCCTTCTTCAGCCGTCAATCCATAAGCCATCAAAATAAAGGCCACTAATGCATGGAAGGTTCCAATTCCTCCCTGTACAGGCGCAACCATGCCAATACTGCCCATAACCATCACCATGAGTACTGAGCTTAATGACAAACTGGCAGTAGATGGAATGGCCCATGCCACTAACAACATCATCAGATAATAGGAAAACCATATCATCGCAGAACTGCCCCAAAATCCAAATTGGTTTTTGACTCTTTTTACACTGATCAAGCCGTTGATCATATCTCTAAGGAAATGCCTGAGCTTTTTGATGAGCCCACTATCCCTGTACTTATTGAACAGAAAGTAAACAAAAATACCTGCTACTATTAAACCTCCCAAAATCAAAGGTAAAGCAGAACTGATCTTTTGTAGAAGAACTTCATAGGATACCAAATCATTGAAAAGGTTTAAAAATACCTCCCGCTCTAAAACGAATGCCAACAGTACGGTCAATGCCAAAAACAGCAGGTCTACTGTTCTTTCTAAAATAACTGTTCCCAGTAGTTTGCCCACCTGTATGTTTTCAGTCTTGGATAAAACCCCACACCTCGCTACCTCTCCTGCCCTAGGCACAAGGAGGTTGACCAAATAACCGATCATAAGACCAATGAGTGTCTTTCCAGTTGTTACTTTGAAATTCTCACCTGCCTCTATCAGCAGCTTCCATCTCCAAGCCCTTATCCAAAAACCAAAAAGTGAAATAAAAATGGACAGTCCTAACCATCCCCATGAAACCTCAGCAATGGATGTCATTAGACTTTCTATGCTCAGATCCTTATATAAAAACCAAAAGATCCAGATAGCTACTGCCAAAGACAATACTACCTGGACCCATTGTTTCAAATTTAATTTCACCTTAAATCAATTTATTGTGATCATCCGGGAATATCACTGCCGGCTTGTGTTGCTTTGCTGATTCGAAATCCATGGAACAATAAGAGATAATGATCACTACATCCCCTACTTGCGCTTTTCTGGCTGCTGGACCATTGAGACAAACGGTCCCTGTACCACGCTCACCTTTGATCACATAAGTTTCAAGACGCTCTCCATTATTCACATTGACCACCTGAACCTTTTCATTCTCAATGATATTGGCCGCATCCATCAAATCTTCGTCTACGGTGATACTGCCTACATAATGCAATTCCGCTTGGGTAACCTTTACCCTGTGAATTTTGGATTTTAATACTTGAATATGCATGAATTTAATTTTTGCGCAATTTTAATCAATAACTGCAATATTGTCGATCAGCCTGACCTCTCCCACATAGGCTGCAGTGCAGATCGAAACAGGAATGTTCTTTTCCAGCTTATCGAGAATCTTCATATTGTCTGAGCGGACAAGCTCGAAATACTCCAATGACACTCCTATCTGGGTCATGATCAATTCATCAATTTTTTCCCGGACATCTAACCAAGGTTCCCCAGCTAAAAGTTCATCCTTGGCAAAACTTAATGCTTTAAAAAGGATTAGCGCCGATTGCCTTTCGGTTGGGCTAAGTCTCAAATTTCTCGATGACAAAGCCAATCCATCTTCTTCCCTGACAGTTGGGACTACCACTATTTCCACATCAAAGGAAAGGTCAGCCACCAGCCTTTTGATCACTGCAACCTGCTGCAAATCTTTCTGTCCAAAGAAGGCTTTATGAGGTTTAACAATATTTAACAACTTAGAAACTACTATTCCGACCCCGTTGAAATGACCAGGACGGAACGCCCCTTCCAATACCCTTTCCAAATCCCCAAAATCAATAGAAAGCATGGGCTTTTCTGGATAAATCTCCTGAATATCAGGTATAAACAGATAATCTACCCCGGTATTTTTCAATAAATCCAAGTCTTTATCCAATGTGTTGGGGTATTTGGCGAAGTCATCCGGATTGTTGAATTGTGTGGGATTTACAAAAATGGAGACAAAAACCACATCCGAAGATTCTTTTGCTTTTTCAACTAATGCCAAATGGCCCTCATGCAAAGCCCCCATAGTAGGGACAAAACCAACTGTTCTTTGGGGTCCAGATATATTCTGCAGTGCGGATTTCACAGCCTCTTTGGTACGGAGGATATTCACAGGATTTGGATTTAAGGAATGTAAAATAGAGGCAAAACTATATTATAATCCAGAAAAACAATGGCTTTACCACTTTTTTTTTGTAACTTTGTGCGATTATTATCCCTCAATTAAAACAACAAGATATGTCAAAACTTCGTATCCTCTACGTTGCAAGTGAAATCAATCCTTTTCTTCAAACCTCCGAGGTAGCCAATTTCGTAAGGGCCCTACCGCAGGCTATGCAGGAAAAAGGAATGGAAATCCGTATTCTTGTGCCAAGATTTGGATTGATCAACGAAAGAAAGAACAGGTTGCACGAAGTAGTGAGGCTTTCTGGGATCAACATTGCCGTAGGAGAGGAAGAGAAACCCTTGATCATCAAGGTGGCATCTATCCCCAACGCAAAGCTTCAGGTTTACTTCATTGACAATGAAGACTATTTCCAGAGAAAAAGCGTTTTCCATGATAAGCAGGAAAAGTTTTATGAAGACAATGACGAAAGAGCCATTTTCTTCTGTAAAGGTGTCATAGAGACCGTCAAAAAATTAGGTTGGGCACCCGACGTAGTGCATTGTAACGACTGGATGACCAGCTTGATACCAATGTATCTCAAAACAACTTACAAAAATGAGCCATTATTTAAGGACACAAAATCCGTATTCGCTATTTACAATACCGGATTTAACCATAAATTTGGCGATGATTTGTTTGAGAAAGTTAAAATGGTAGATATTGATGATTCCATTTTAGCACCACTCAAATCAAAAGATTACGAAGGCTTCCTGAAAATCGGGATGGAATATGCCGACGTGGTCATCAAGAGCGAAGAAATATCCGAAAACCTAAGCCAACTCATAGAAGAGTGCTCTAAAGACAAGAAGTGTGAGATTAACAGCGAAGAAGACGAACAACTTTTTGAAAGTTACTACAACATCTATACTGACCTCGCCGGCTAAGCTGGCCCTAGGTCTCATTATCTCATTCATCATCAGTTCCTGCGAGGATCCTTCCAACTTAGGTCTAGACCTGGATCCCAACAACAATCAGATAGGGGTATTCTACCAAGAAATACCCCTATCTGCTACTGTTATCAAGCAGGATTCCTTATTGACCATCAACCCGAATTTTCTGGTTTTTGGCCATGAGGAAAGTGATTTCTTCGGTAAAACCGAAGGTATTGGTTATTCAAGACTGTTTTTCAACAGGGACGTAGCCAAACCAGAGGCAAACGCTGTACTGGATTCGGTCAGATTCAATTTTAATGTCAGGTTTGTACTGGCAGATGAACTGGAATCAGAAAAGACCTTTCAAGTCCACAGACTAAATGAGCAAATCCAAGATGTCAATTATTATAATTTCAGCAGTCTGGAATATAATGAAGAACCTATCTTTACAACTTCCTTTGATTTTTCAGCTCGTCAAGACACTTTGGTTTTCACCAAACTTGAAAACAATCCCTTTACAAATCAGCTATTTGAAGATCTGAAGGAAGGATCTGCTTTTACAGACATCTTCACTTTCAGGGAATACCTACCAGGCCTTGTTTTTAAAGGTGCGGAAGATGAAAAAGTATCTTTTACAGTAAGACCTGGAAACAATACAGGATTTGTGTTTTTTTACAGAAATGAAGGAGATACTGTATCAAAGGCATACCCAATTGCCACTGGTGTCAACTCCAATATCGCCCGACATTTCAACCAAATGATCATAGATCCAACAGGCACACCAACTGAAGCCATTGTAGAACCCTATGTTTCATATGACCTTGGCGGAAAAGTTGGATCTAAAAACAATACCGGATTATTGGTGAAATTAGACATGAGCCCATTGGATGCCTTTCTGGACACACTTCAGAATATCACCATCAATCAAGCAATTCTTGAAATGGGACCTTTGAGCAGAAATATTGCCAGTCTAAGACCGCCACAATTCCATCAAATGTTCTTTACCAATGAAACCAACAAAGTTTTGCTAAGAAATGATGGCAGGGTCATGGCAGTCCAGCCTGATGGCAGGCCTCAATACGATCCGACAACAGACGAACCTATTTTCTCCGATTCCCCTGCTTTATTGGCACATGATTTGGAAAAAAATATCTACAGACAGTTTATCACCTCCCACATCAATGCGATTTACAGAAAAAATATCCAGAGAAGGGATTTTATCATCTATCCATTGGTAACAGGGTCTGATGAATATAGACAGTCAACAAGAGAATTTATCATGGAGGGTAACAGCCCAATACTTAAAATATATTATTCGAAGACGAGATCATTCTAAATACTGATTTCGACAAAGCATGACAGTCCGGTAAAGCAATTTTATTAAAGTTGAATTACCGGACTGTTTTTTGTTATGTTGATTTAATAAACTTACATTTGATTTTTAAAATTTTTACCTATGTGTGGAATTGTAGCTTATGTAGGGCAGCAGGAAGCTTTGCCCATCATCATCAAAGGACTTAAAAGATTAGAATACCGTGGCTATGATAGTGCCGGTGTTGCCTTGTTAAACCCAGAGGGTTTAAGTATTTACAAGAAGAAAGGAAAGGTATCGGAACTGGAAAACCATTTAAATGGCTTCAGTAACCTCCATTCCAAAATCGGAATTGGACATACGCGTTGGGCTACCCATGGTGAACCTAATGATGTCAATGCCCATCCCCATTACTCTTCAAGTGAGAAATTTGCGATGATCCACAATGGCATCATCGAAAACTATGATGTCCTGAAAAAAGACCTGATGAATAAAGGATATACCTTTCAATCAGAAACAGATTCCGAAGTATTCATCAAATTTATTGAAGACATTTATGTAAACAATGATTGCAGTTTGGAAGAAGCAGTTCGACTCGCGCTTCATAAAGTAGTCGGTGCTTATGCCATAGTCATCATGAATATGGAAGAGCCGGATACTTTGATAGCAGCTAGAAAAGGCTCACCATTGGTTATAGGCGTTGGAGAAAA
Source organism: Fontibacter flavus (assembly GCF_042432905.1). Classification (NCBI taxonomy): domain Bacteria; kingdom Pseudomonadati; phylum Bacteroidota; class Cytophagia; order Cytophagales; family Cyclobacteriaceae; genus Fontibacter; species Fontibacter flavus. The sequence continues at coordinate 58,795 of NZ_JBHLWI010000014.1, forward strand.
TGAATATTTCCTAGCATCAGATGCCACTCCTATCATTGAATACACCAATCAGGTAGTTTACCTAGATGATTATGAAATTGCTGTCATCAGGGACAATAAGCTTCAGATCAAGACAATTGAAAACGTAGAAACCAACCCCTATATCAATCAACTTGAAATGGAATTGGAAGCCATCGAAAAAGGCGGCTATGAACATTTCATGTTGAAAGAAATCAACGAGCAGCCAAGATCCATAGCTGACTGTATGCGTGGAAGACTTGATGCCCAAAATGGCAGATTGGTTCTTGGAGGCTTGAGGGATTATATGAACAAGTTCCAAAATGCTGACAGGATCATCATCACCGCCTGCGGTACCTCTTGGCATGCCGGATTGGTGGCAGAGTACCTGTTTGAAGAGTTTGCAAGAATCCCCGTAGAAGTGGAATATGCTTCAGAATTCAGGTATAGAAACCCGGTCATCAGCGAAAAAGATTTCGTGATTGCCATCTCCCAATCAGGCGAAACAGCCGATACATTGGCAGCCATTGAGCTGGCAAAATCCAAAGGTGCCACCATCTTTGGGGTTTGTAACGTGGTAGGTTCATCCATTGCCAGGGCGACCCATGCAGGTTCTTATACCCATGCCGGTCCTGAAATTGGCGTGGCCTCCACAAAAGCTTTCACGGCTCAGATCTCCGTATTGACCATGATGGCGCTAAAACTTGGTTATCAGAGAGGAACACTTTCCGAAAACAGGTATATGCAACTTTTGAGTGAGTTGGAAACGATTCCATCAAAAGTAGAAAGAGCCCTAAAATTGAATGATAAAGTAAAGGCTATCGCTGCTGAATACAAGGATTCCAGAAACTTCCTTTACTTAGGAAGAGGTTACAACTTCCCGGTAGCATTGGAAGGAGCCTTGAAACTGAAAGAGATTTCATACATCCATGCGGAAGGTTATCCTGCAGCAGAAATGAAACATGGCCCTATTGCCCTGATCGATGAGGAGATGCCAGTGGTATTCATTGCTACCAAAGACTCCTCTTACGAGAAAGTGGTCAGCAATATCCAGGAGGTAAAAGCCAGAAAAGGTAAAATCATCGCTGTGGTAACTGAGGGAGATACCACAGTAAAAGGAATGGCGGATCACGTGATCGAAATTCCGGAAACAGAAGAGGCATTTGTTCCACTTTTGGCCGTGGTTCCATTGCAACAGTTATCTTACCATATCGCGGTGATGAGAGGATGTAATGTGGACCAGCCAAGAAACTTGGCAAAATCGGTAACGGTAGAATAGAACCAAGTATTTTAAAACAATATTATGAAGGCCATGCAGAAATGTATGGCCTTTCTTTTTGATCTCAGTCCATTTTTTACACAAAGGGTATTGTGAAGGTTTTTCCTATTGGCCAATTTGAAAGAAATTTGGTAAGTTCAATCCATCTAATTCAACATGAACATGAAAAAACATTCTGTATTGCTGCTGCTATTTTTTTTGTCGGCTTTTATCAGCTATGCACAAAAAAGTCCGAAAGGAACAGCTGATATTTCCCTGGACTATTACCTTCCTTCCAATTTCACCTATGATGAAAAAATCCCCACTCCAAAACAGGTCTTGGGATTTGAAGTCGGGGAATGGAATGTAGATTATGAGCAGCTGATCCGCTACTTCGAAAAATTGGCCGAAAGCTCTCCAAGGGTTACTTTTGAAGTTTTTGGCCATTCTTATGAAAAACGACCTCAGGTTTTGCTGACCATAACTTCCCCTGATAATATCAGGAATCTGGAAAGCATCAAAAAAGACCGGCAAAAACTAAAAGACCACACTGCCAACCTGAATTACGAGACCATGCCGCTGGTCATGCAAGCTGGTTACTCCGTACATGGAAATGAAGCGAGTGGCATCAACTCCTCTTTACTGGCAGCCTACCATTTTGCAGCAGCCAAAGAAATTGAAGGTGATCTGCAAAATATCATTATATTGATTGATCCCTCTCTTAATCCAGACGGTTACAGCCGCTACTCCACCTGGGTCAATTCCCATCGGTCTTATAATCTCAACGGAGATCCAAACAACCGTGAATTGGGTGAAGCATGGCCGGGAGGAAGAGGTAACCATTATTGGTTTGACCTCAACAGGGACTGGCTGTTGGCACAGCATCCGGAATCACGCAACAGGGTGAAGAAATTTCAGGAATGGCTGCCCAATATTTACTTAGATTATCATGAGATGGGATCAAATTCCACCTTCTTTTTCCAACCGGGAATACCCACTCGTGACCACCCTTTGATTCCCAAGAAAACCGTAGAACTCACAGAAAAAATGGCGGCTTACCATGCCAAGGCTATGGAAGATATTGGTTCCCTCTACTATGCTAAAGAAAGTTTCGATGAATATTATTTCGGTTATGGTTCCACCTATCCGGACATTCAGGGATCCATCGGTATTTTGTTCGAACAGGCATCTTCCAGAGGACATCTTCAAGAAAGCAATTATGGTCCATTGACGTTTGCGTTCACCGTTAGGAATCAATTCAGAACCAGCGTCAGTTCTTTTGAAGCTGCCAAAGCCATGCGTAAGGAAATCAACCAGTCCATGCATGATTTCTACAAAAAGTCGATCCAAGAAGCTGAAGCAGATATAGACAAGGCCTTTATTTTCGGTTCTCAGTCAGATGGTGCCAGAAGTTATCATTTGGCCGACATGATCAAACAACATGCAATCAAGGTATTCGCATTGAATGAAAATATCACGGTCAATGGAGTGCCTTTTGAAAAAGGCAACTCTTACATCGTTCCCCTTAACCAACCTCAGTATAAACTGATCAAGGCTTTCTTTGAAACCCGGAATGAATTCCAGGACAGCCTTTTCTATGATGTATCCGCTTGGACCATGCCGATGGCATTCAACCTGGATTATATGGCACTCAGCAGTCGAATCTTAAACCTGGCCAATGTTAGTCCTTTGGATGAAAACTTCAAGATGGCTGAAGGCTCTTTAAAAGGTGAAAAAGAAGCATATTCTTACGGATTCGGCTGGGAAGGGTATTATTCACCAAAGGCGGCCTATCAATTAATGCAGAAAGGCTATTTGGTCAGGGTAACCAACGAACCCATCAAACTTGCAGATAAAACAGAATTAAAAAGAGGCAGCATATTGGTCAGCATGCCAAAGGATCCAAAAGCTTTAACCGCAAAGGACCTTGATGATGAAATCGAACAACTAGCCAAAGAGACAGGCCTTACCATTCATGCCCTCAACACTGGTTACACAGGAGGCATCAACCTGGGGTCTCCACAAATCGACGTGCTGAAAAAGCCAGAAGTAGCCTTGATTGTAAGTACTGGGGTAAACAGCCTGGAGGCGGGTGAAATCTGGCATTTACTGGATCAACGAATGGATATGCCCATCACACTTTTGCCGATAGAAAGAATAAGTTCCGCAGACCTAAACAGGTACAATGTCTTAGTGATGCCAAATGGATCTTATAATACATTGGGCAAATCCGAAGCTGAAAAAATCAAAAACTGGGCTTCTGCAGGAAATACTATCATTGCCCGAGGCAATGCCATGCGATGGCTCGCAGATCAGGAAATTGCCAAATTTGAATTCAAAAAAGATGAGGATGACGAAAAGAAAACATCTCCAAAGCCTTATGGTGATTTCACTCAGAGTACCGGTGCACGTTTGACAAGCGGAACCATTTTTCATGCAAAACTGGACATTACCCATCCGATAGGATATGGATATGAAAAGCCTGAAATTTTTACCTTCAGAAACAGCAACCTGTTTTTGGAAAAAGCCAAAAATGAATATGCCAATCCACTGGTTTATACAGATAAGCCTTTGGCTAGTGGTTATGTCCATCCTGAAAATCTGGAAAAAATCAAAGAAACTGGTATCATTCAGGTGAAAAAACTGGGGAGTGGCCGTGTCATAGGAATGGTCGACAATCCAAACTTCCGGGCCACTTGGTACGGTACCAACAAATTGTTCCTGAATGCGGTATTCTTTGGACAGATTATCAAATCCGGCACAGCAGATTGATTTTAATTCCCTCCAAGAGATTAGGATTCTTGGAGGGGATTTTTTCTTTTTTTAATTTTTACCACAACTTGTTTAGTAGGCAGCGGAATTGCGATTAGAGCTGTAGGGTGCTTTTCTTTTAGAATTCGAGCATATAAGATTGGAATGCTTGATTACAGGTCTTCATTGTCTTTAAGCAATAAGATAGGAACATTTTCAAAATTTAGCTCGACTTATAAATTATTAGGGACTACCGGAAAAGTATTAGGAGGCGCTTCAACTTATGTTGGTGCTCCTCTTAGTATTGGCTTAGATTATTGTGCAATGCAAAATGGTCAAATAAGTGGTGGTCTTTTTGCATATAGAACTACCGATGCATTTAGTTTGATTATAGGTGGGGCTTTTATTTGGTTCTGCTTATAGTGGTCCTTGGGGAGCTGCCGGAGGTGCATTCATAGGCGCTGGTTTTGTTGGTGGTGAATATATTTACAATGGGGCTAAATAAATTTGGAATGAAACATTATGGCAAATCTCAAATTTTGAAAACGCTATTAAATCAGGATGGTATCCGGGGAGGTAAAATGATATTGAGAATAAGTGCATATAATCAATTACGGGTATTGTCTTTTCATTTAATAGGAACAATTTTTATGCTTGTAGCCTTATATCTATTAAAATTTAATATAGATTTTGTAGTTGTTTTTGGTGGAATGTATGTCCTTCTAACCTTGCCTCTTCTTTATTTGCACATTGAATATTACATCGCTAACAGAAAGCAGGTAATTACTATAGAAGATGACGAGTTTACTATAAGTACTCAAAATGGGTATACCCATAAATTTAAATTCACAGAATTAAGCAATGTTATCTTATACAAATCCGCCAGTTTAGATAAAGGGGGTATTCAGATTACTCCAATAGAATCCTATCACTATGCAAGAATAATTACTAAATCCGAGCGGCAAATTATAATAACATGCTTGATGTCCCCAAAACTTGAAGAAGTAGTTAACGAGTTGAAAGGGGTTCAGAAAAAAAGAAAGAAACGACTTTTTTGTACATTGTTATGGAAATAAGTAAAAAGCCCGGCAATGCTAGTACTTACAAATCTTCAGAAAAACCTGTTCCGGAAGCATATATGGCCTATGCACTATATAGCTTGTCCCGATGAGCAAGACGATATCGGGAACAGAGACAGCAATCAGTATGCTTCTGAGGACGGAGCGTTAAGAAAAGCTTTGGTAAAGCTTTTTAGGTCCGGTAAAGGATGCAGGGCAGGTTGTCCAAAAAAGCCCGGAACAAACATGAAAAGCTGAAAAAAGATATATTTGTAGAGAAGGACGGGTATACGCCACGGCGCACAAGTATTGAGGCTTTCGTGGTCAATGAGACTTCAGAGAATGTCTGGCCTGTCTACCGACAGGTAGATACGATAACTTCTCCATACAAAGTACTGGTCCTATCGTAGTGCAGGAGACACATTATAGCCTGTCCCGATGAGCAAAGCGATATTGGGAATCCGTGGGGAGTGGAATTAAAGGGCTTGGGTTATCAGGAGCCTGGGAGGACCGACCGTTAAAAATCAGTTCATTGGAACTGATTTAGGGAGGGGCCAGTATGCAGGGAAAGCCAGTGAATAAGTACCTCTACAATGAGGGCTGAGCGTTAAGAAATGATCTCTTTGGATCATTTTAGCGAAGAGCCAGGATGCAGGGCAGGCTTCAATGACCACCTCGGCATCAACTTGTTTGACTACGGGGCTAGATTATACGATGCTGCTATTGGAAGGTGGTTTGTGGTGGATCCATTGGCGGAGGCAGCACCAGATTGGACACCTTACCGCTATGGTTTCAACAATCCTGTGAAGTTTATCGATCCGAATGGGATGTTTGAATGGACTGATGGGTATGGAACTTATGATTCCAGAAATTCAACGGTTTCTAGGAGTTCTTTTAGTGGGATGTATTCAGAGGGTAAAGGTGCTGTATTCCTTGGAATGAATTACAGTGTAAATGCCCAAGGAGAAAGAACAAGTAGCATTCACAGGTATGTGGAATACGCAGACGGCAGTACCAAGAATATCACTTCCACAGGAAATTTCGGAAGCCCGGCTTTATTTGGTGCAGGTGGATTTGGGGATATGGATGGGGGAAATAATGATTACTCTTTTAACTGGAATCGTGCTGGTAATGCATTAACAGCAGGAGGAGTAGCTTATTATGGATTAGAAAAAAGTATAAACAACAGCAAATATTGGGTTGATGCAAAAGGCAATATTAGGACTACAGGCCTCTTAAAACAGAGAGATAACGGAAAATATGTTAGAGGCGTACAGGGTTTAAGAAACAGCCAAGGAGCGGCTGCCAATGCGGCTTCTAAATATGCAGTTGCAGGAAAGGTTGTCGGTGGTTTAGGAATGGGTGTTACTTATATCCAATACAGAACTGGTCAAATTTCAGGCACTGAAGCTTCGATTGATTTAATTATGGGAGGTATTGGGTTTACCGGTTGGGGAGCACCAGTCAGTTTGATGTATTTTGGAGGGAAATTCTTATATGAATATTCAACAGGTAACACGTTGTTTGAAAAACCTGTAGGGCGTTAATATTTTAACAGATGAAAGTATATTATTATTTCTTATTCAGGATATACAGGCTGTATAAAGACAAGAATAAAGAAACTGATTCACAAGCTCTTTTTAGTGCAACTGCTGTAAGTACAACAACTTTAAGTATTAATGTATTTTCATTTTACGGTGTGTTAGATTATTTTGATTTAGTACCCACGCTTGAGAATAAATATATTACGATACTTATTATGCTAATATTTGGATGGATTAATCATTATTTTTTTGTCAGAGAAAGGAAGTTTTTAAATTATGGCTTCCAAAAAGATAAAAAAGGAGGATTCTTAATCGTTGCTTATCTTATTCTCTCTGTCTTTTTTGCAGTTACCGAAGCCCAATTCAACCGTAAAAAAATATTTAAAGAAAATGTAGGACAAATATCCAACGAGCCGCGAAAAGAATCCCTTGAAGGGAAAATAAGGAAGTGGTTTGAGTAAATTATGACTATGGTCAACGAATGTATGACCCAGCAACAGGTCTTTTTAACCGGACGGACAGGTTCGCAGAGAAATACACATCTCTTACACCTTATCACTATGCAGAAAATAATCCGATTTATTACATTGATGGTAATGGTGATAGCCTTTGGGTAACTGATAGAACTGGGTTTCTGGGATTGGGAGAAAAACAAACCCTTCTTTACGAAAATGGGAACCTTTACAACAAAGACGGAACAGCTTACGCAGGAAAAGGTAAATGGCTATTTAGGTAAAGTCAAAGGTGCGCTTGATGATAGCAATGCTGTCACTTCTGGTCAAGGATTGCTACGCCAATTAGAGGGTTCCGATTTTAATTATACGATTCAAAAAGGCAGAAACAGATTTGAACCTTCAAGTGTTGCAAGGGCAGGCTTAGCTTTACAGGCACCAAGTATGGCCGCCATGGCAGGATCAGGAGGTGATATTTTTTGGAAACCAGGGACTAGTAATTCCGGTCCTAATCAACTGGGAAATACAGCAAGGCCAAGCTTTATTGGTCTAACACATGAATTGGGACATGCCTCTATGGCAGAGCAGGGACGGAAGGATTTTTTATTCTTTGCACCTGGACATGCAGATCCAAACTTGAGTCGAGTTACTAATGACGAGTTTAATGCTGTACATATTGAGAACCACCTGCCTTATTATCACAATGACCCCATAACAGCTGTCGGGATGTAATTCAAGAGGAACAGAATTCTGTAATTTTGGAATATGGATAAATTGGCCAATTAAAAATTGGTAAGAATATTAGGATAGGACAAGGGGTGAAGAAATCATTCTTTGAATGATTTTAGCCTTGGGCCGGCTTGTAGGGAGGGCAAACTTCACCCAGCGTTCACCTGAACTTCAGAGGTGCGGATAAGAGACTATGCATAGGGGGGAAGCAAAAAATCACTTTAGTACATTCCTGTGCATTTTCTGAAATGAAAGCCTAACAGCGTAATTTCCAATACCTGTTTACTGGGGGCAGCGGGGGAAGACAATCCGCCGGGCCGGCTCCCCCATCTGGGTGAAGAATGACCCAGGCGCTAAGCGTAGTTTGCCAACCCTGCAATCTGGCTCAATGCTAAAACCATCCAGAAGATAATTTTTATACGCATTGCCCTGCCTTACTATCACAATGAATTTGCAATTTGATTTTTTGGAGTTATTTTCAATGATGGGAGATGCTTATCAGATCAAGGATCTGGAAATGCCGTACAGTAAAATCGACCATACACGGCATGGGTCAATCATCAATATTCATTCAGGATTAACAGCTTATTGCTTTTCCCAAGAAACCTCTTTATCCATTGGATAAGAATTCTCTAATGAACAAAACTTTGTTTTATTATATTTATTTCCAAAAAATTCAATTGTTCGCCCTAAAAACCCTCTGTTTAAGCCATACTTACCCTATAGCTCCCCTATGGATACGGTATACACTCCCCGTAGATACTCCAATGAAACGACAAAATCCAAGAAACCATTGTATTTTTTAAAGAACTAAACTTATCCTTGAAAAAAGTCAAAAACTACCCTGGGTTTTCTTATTTTTATCTCTTGACAAGGAGATCTTAATCTAAAACTCACAACACAAATTCGAAGACATTTTCAAAGTAACGTTAAGTAGCTAACTTTAGATAAGCGGTGGTGAGTATTAAAAGAATCTCATAACATTGAAACCTGAATCGACTAAGTAGGCAGGGCGGGAGTGACGACGGACCGGGCCGGCTCCGGCCTTGCGGGCTGATAAGGACTCAAAGCGGGAGCTTTGGGGGCCAGGGTGTGCGGCTGTCCGTCTTGACTTTTTTGGTTACTTTTTGTGTCAAAGCCTGTCCCGCAGAATTGCGGGAACAAAAAGTGACAAAGAGATAATGTTAAATATCTACTAAGTCGGGTTAAATTATATTCTATGTTTTGATGCCAATTAAGGTTAATTTAGATGGAATTATACGTTAATGGACATATTACCAAACTAAACCCATTTTTACCATGAAAAAAGCTTTACTTTATTCCATTTTACTCCTCTTTTCTTTCTCATGCGTAGAATCAGAGGAAGTCATCATCCCAAAAGAATTAGTGGGAAAATGGGAAAGGGACTTTACTATTGAGGAAGACACCTACACGGTTAGCTTCGTTTTCCAAAACAATGGTACATATGAAAGTTTTTCTGTTCGGACCATTCAGACAGAAGGACTTCAGCCTGGATATTTAGGTTATTCGAAAGGAAAATATTCCAAAAGAGAGGGAAGATTGGTAATATCTGATATCAGAAGTTTTTATGCTGAGGATAATTCAAACCCACCAAATCAGACAAATTTGCTTAAAGAACAGCTCGAATGGATAATCCCTAATGAAATTGCTGAGTTTTCTTTAGAAGAAAACAATAATCTTTTGGTGCTCACATTCTTGGGTTGTAATGATGTTCGGATCCCAAGAGAAATGGCAAACTGTGCCCCACCTACGCCAGTGGGCTATACAAGAGTGGTCGAATAAAACCAAGGCTATCTCCGCTGTTCGGGATTTGTAATCCCGAACCGTGATACACAGTATTTAAAATACTGATTTTAATATAGATAGGAAGCTAAGGGATTACCCCCCTTTATAGCTTCTGAAATTATAATTTTCATGGAACAGGGAATACAAAAAGGCAATCCCTTTGCGATTATTGGATTGATCTGAAACGCTTATTTTTCTACCGATGGTAATCCCCATGGAATTGACCAAGGATACATTGTGACTGAGGCACAACCTTTCGATAGAAAAAGATCAAATATTATCCACCCTTCCTCTTAAATTCCGTGAAGCAGACTATGTGAACTCCTATGTACCTCCTATGTTGTAAACAAAATCAAACTTGTCTGTTTGGAATTTTTAATCCCTTGTTCTCCACTTCCCTTGCGGATTAAAAATCCCCTTTATCCCTTCTTGAAATTAAAAATTCTGAGAAAAGTAAAAAATCTCCGGCATCCCCCTTCCGAAAACCCACTTTGGACAACCATCCTTTCCAAACCTTACTCCAAAGTCCGCTGATAATCCCTTCTGTACACCAAAGGACTTACCCCCATCCTTTCTTTAAACTGCTTGTTGAAATTGGACAAGGTATTGAAACCGCTTTCATAGCAAACCTGACTGACATTGATATCCGCATCATGCAGTAGCTTACAAGCATGGCTGATCCTCACATCGGAAAGAAATTCGGAAAATGGCTTGTTCATCCTGGATTTAAAGTACCGGCTAAAGGCGCTTTCAGTCATATTGGCCAGGCTGGCCACCTCCTGCAACTGAATTTTTTTCTGGAAATTTTCCGTGACATATTCATATACCTTCCGCATCCGGTCTTTCTCCGACTCCTTATTATTATTGATATACCCTGCCTGGGTAATCGGCGAACAATCAGCGGAAGCAGCTATGATTCTCAAGATTTCAAGAAGCAACAGAAAACTGTCAAAGCCAGTCTTATTGACCAATTCTTTCAATTTTGATCTCAAAATCAGGTTAGTCTGCCCGGTGATTTCCAATCCTCTCAATGACTTCTGAAAAAGCGTTCTGATCAGCTCCAGCTCCTCTTTTTCATGGACAGCCGAACCCAACAAATCTTCGCCAAAATATACCACAATGCCATGGGTCATTAATTCACTTTCCTTATCAAAATAGGCAGCATCATTCCTCCACAGATGGGGAAGGTTGGGCCCTGTAAATACCATATCATACTCCCGAAAAGGTTTCATTTGATCCCCAATGAACCTTGTTCCTTTTCCCTCCAGCACTAAGAACAACTGGTATTCTTGATGAAAGTGCCAGTGATTATCAAAATAAGGAGCAATCAGTTCTCTGACCACGAAAGCCTTATTGGCAGGAATCCTCGATTTTTCTAATGCCAGCTTCATAACTTCCTAAATAATGCCGAAATTTTTATCCAAAATAAATAAAATGATCAATAAACAGTCATCATTGGACAAAAAACAGTGAGAAGTAGAATTGGATTTTTACAAAATTTAATTTCCAAAAAAACTGAACATTACCCAAAATACACGCTTCATGAAAATAAGTCGGATTTTCACCTACCTGATCTTGGCCTTAATGATCTCCTGCCAAGACAAAAGCAGCTTCAATCCCTTGCATGATGGGCCGCGAAGAGCCGAAATCCTCTTCCTGGGACACGATAGCAAGCACCATGATTCTGAAAAACTCATGCCCTACCTGGCAAGACCACTTTTCAACAAAGGCATCAACCTGACTTATACTTCGGATCCCAATGATTTGAATGAAGAAACGCTGAACATGTATGATGGGATCATGATTTATGCCAATCATGATGAAATCACACCTGCACAGGAAGCGGCTTTGAAGAAATATGTGGAAAGCGGGAAAGGTTTTATCCCGCTCCATTCGGCTTCTTACTGTTTCAGAAACTCTGATTGGTATGTTGCCGCTGTCGGCGGACAGTTCAAATCCCACGGCACTGGCGAATTCACTGTGGACATCATTGCACCTGAGCATCCTATTATGAAGGGGGTGGAAATTTTCGAAACCTGGGATGAAACCTACCTGCATACTGCAATCAATCCTGATATGACAGTACTGATGGAAAGAGAGGAAAACGGTCACCGTGAACCTTGGACCTGGATCAGAGATCAGGGTAAAGGCAGGGTTTTTTACACCGCCTACGGACATGATGAAAGAACTTGGTCCAAACCGGAATTCCATACACTGGTAGCCAATGGCGTACTTTGGGCCATAGGTGATCAAGTAGCCGCCCAAGTGGCCGCTTTTGAAATCCCCCAACCAAGATTTGAAGTAGCGGATATTCCAAATTACGAAAACAGGGATCCTGCTCCACTCTATCAGTTTCCTTTGAGTCCTGAAGAATCCATGAAATTGGTACAGGTACCGGTGGGTTTTGAATTACAGCTTTTTGCCTCTGAACCGGACATCGTCAACCCTATGGCCATGGCCTGGGATGAAAAAGGAAGGCTTTATGTCATAGAAACAGAAGATTATCCCAATGAAGTGAGACAGGAAGGCGGAAATGACAGAATCAAAATATTGGAAGACACCGATGGTGATGGCAAGGCCGACAAGATCACTGTTTTTGCAGAAGGCCTGAATATCCCTACCAGTATCATGGCGGTCAATGGGGGTATCCTCATTTCCATGGCACCTGATTTTATTTTCTTGAAAGATACCAATGGGGACGGAAAAGCAGATGTCAGAGAGGTAGTCATGACAGGATGGGGCAAAAGCGACACCCATGCCGGTCCATCCAACCTTAAATACGGCTTTGACAATAAAATATGGGGCGTACTGGGTTATGCAGGGTTCAATGGAGAAGTTGGCGGTAAAGAGTTTAACTTTTCCCAGGGAATTTATCGCTTCACGCCTGATGCCACTGAACTTGAATACCTGGGTTCGACAAGTAACAATACCTGGGGCTTAGGTTTCTCAGAAGATTTCAACGTGTTTATCTCCACCGCCAATGGGCAGCACAGCGCTTACCTGGCCATGACCAATGATTTTGTCAGAAGACCTATCAGCGGAGGCATGAACAATACTGTCTTTGGAATCGACAGCCACTATGATATGCCCCACTTGACACCGGCATTGAGGCAGGTGGATTATCATGGAGGTTACACTGCTGCTGCCGGGCATAATTTCTATACAGCAAGAAATTTCCCTAAAAAATACTGGAACAGAATCGCCTTTGTGGCAGAACCAACAGGACGTGTGCTGCACAATGCCATCATCGAAAAAGACGGTTCTGGCTTCAAAGAGAAAAACGGATTCAATATCCTGGCAAGTTCAGACGAATGGTTTTCCCCTGTACATGCAGAAGTAGGACCGGACGGTGCTCTTTGGATTGCAGATTGGTACAACTTCATCATACAGCATAACCCAACTCCAAAAGGTTTTGAGAACGGGGCAGGAAATGCCTATATCAATCCTTTGCGTGATGCCAAACACGGCAGGATTTACCGCTTGGTCTATAAGGGCAATGACAATTACAAAACCATGTCCATCGATCCTTCCAATAACAAAGACCTGATTGCTGGACTGAAATCCGACAACATGTTCTGGAGATTGACGGCACAGCGACTGATCGTAGAGAATAAAAACACTGGCATCGTAAAAGAGCTGCACCAACTGATCAATGACAGAAAAACTGATGAGTTGGGCTTGAATACCCCTGCCATCCATGCCCTTTGGACCTTACATGGATTAGGTCTTTTGGATGGATCTGATAAAAACAGTACTCAGATAGTCACTAAGGCATTGAACCATCCATCTCCAGGCGTCAGAAAGAATGCCATTGAGGTCCTGCCAAGAAGTATGGAAACTTTCAAGCTCATCACTGCAGCCAAACTACATCAGGATCCGGATCTGAATGTGAGAAAATCAGCCTTCCAGTCTATAGCGATGGCACCTGCAAATCCAGAAATTGCTGATTTCTTATATCAGGCCAGCTTGGATGAAGCCAATGGCAAGGACACCTACCTGGCACAGATCATTTTCGCGGGAGTATTGAACCATCCCAACTACTTTGAAAGCAATCTATCTAACCTCTATCCAAAAGATAAAGCAGATAGTGTGCTGAGCCTGAGCGACCGTATTGCAAAAAGTCTGGTGGAAGAAGAATATAACCTGGATCGTAGGGCCCCAATTGCTTTCCCGCCTGATGCCAAAGGAAAAGAAATCCATATCAGAACAGAATTGGCCAAAGGAAATGAGGGACTAATTGGAGTGATCGTAGCACAAGGCAATAAAAGCAATGGTTATTCCCTCTATGTCTTGGACGATGTTCTCAACTGGGTGGTCAAAAGAGACGGAAAGGCCTATAAAATTTCCACTCCAAAAGGTGGAGTGCCGAACAATCTCTTCTCAGTATATGCCAACCTGCTTGAAAGCGGAGAGATGCAACTTTACATCGACAATCAGCTGATCGGGAAAGTAAAAACCCCAGGCTTGTTTACAGAAAGTCTCAGTCCTGGGAATGTGCGCGTAGGCAATGACTGGGGAGGAGAAAATCAGGTTGGAGATTATGTAGCATGGTCCTGGCTAAGAGGACGGATGGGAAGAGACAGCTATATCAGTTTCAAAAACCCGGATTTTGACATGAGCAATTTGATGGCTGCTGTCATTGGTAAAGAAAAGACAAACATCTCAAGAGATAATGCCACAGTCGTCAAGATAGGCGTCATTCCTCATGAAATGAAATACGACATTGCCAGCTTCAAGGTCAAAGCGGGACAAGCTGTGATCATTGATTTTGAAAACAAAGACTTCATGCAGCACAACCTCCTAATAGCCCAAATCGGGTCATTGGAAAAAGTTGGCAAGGCTGCGGATGAAATGGCAAGAGATCCTAAAGGAATAGAGAAAAACTACATCCCGGACATGCCTGAAATCATCATAGCCTCTAAGCTGGTAGATCCGGACAATCTTGAAACCTTAATGTTCATGGCGCCGACCAAACCCGGAGAATATCCTTTTGTCTGTACAGTTCCGGGACATTGGAGGATTATGAACGGAAAAATGATTGTAGAATAAACAAGACACCTATGGCACTTCAAGTTACCTTCGGGGTCAGTACATGGCTTTGGACTTCACCTTTCAACTCGGATACCATTGCCTTATTCCCCAAAATCAAAGCATTGGGCTTTGATGCGGTGGAAATACCTGTGGAAGACCCAAAGCTGGTAGATACAAAATTGGTCAGTCAGGCCTTATCCGATCATGGATTGAAACCACTTATCTGTGGCGCATTTGGACCTAGCCGGGACCTGACTCATGATGATCCGAATTTCCACTACAACTGTTTGGACTATCTGGCAGAATGTTTCCGGATTTCAGCAGAACTAGGGGCTAAGTTTGTTGCAGGACCCATGTATTCTGCCGTGGGAAAAGCCAGACTGGTCAGTGAGGAACAAAAAAAGGTGGAATGGGAAAGGGCTGTCAACAATCTCCAAAAAGTATGTCAGATGGCTGCTGAATGGGGACAGGAGATTGCCTTGGAATCCCTCAACCGGTTTGAAACAGATCTGATCAACAATACCAGGGAGTTGATGCAGCTCATTGCTGACATCAATCATCCAAGGGCTAAAGTCTTATTGGATGGTTTTCATTTGAGTATTGAAGAAAGGAGTTTGGAGGAAGCTGTGTTGTTGGCAGGAGACAAACTTATCCATGTGCAGGTTTCCGAAAACCACCGGGGCATTCCCGGCACAGGTCAGACCCATTGGGACAGTTTCAAAAAAGGACTGGAAGCTGTGGGATACAAAGGCTGTATTTCCATAGAAAGTTTTACGCCCAATGTTCAGGAACTCGCAGGTGCTGTCTGCATCTGGAAACCACTTGCCCCAAGTCAGGACCATTTCGCAGAACAGGGCCTGGCTTTTTTGAAGGACTGGGCCAGAGACAGGTTTTTTACACATTAAAATATTTAATAAAATCCAAGATATATGAGCCAAAAGAAAATCAATATCGCCATTATAGGCCTCGGTTTCGGGGCAGAATTTATCCCAATTTACCAAAAACACCCTTTGGCCAATATGTATGCCATTTGCCAAAGAAATGAAGAAAAGCTGAACGAAATCGGGGATGCCTTTGGTGTAGATGTTCGGTATACAGATTATGATGAATTACTGAAAGACCCCAATATTGATGCCGTGCATATCAACACGCCTATTCAGGCACATGCCGAGCAATCCCTCAAAGCATTAAGGGCCGGAAAACATGTGGCCTGTACCGTGCCTATGGCTACTACTGTGGAAGAATGCCGTCAGATTGTAGAGGCCTGTGAAGAGACAGGTTTGACGTATATGATGATGGAGACGGTCATTTATTCCCGTGAATTTCTTTTTGTAAAGGAAATGTATGAAAAAGGCGAAATGGGCAGGATTCAGTTTCTCAGAGCCAGTCACCAGCAGGAGATGGCCGGTTGGCCGGGCTATTGGGAAGGTTTACCTCCTATGCATTATGCTACCCACTGTGTGGGTCCTGTGTTGGCTCTGCCTAATGCACAGGCAGAATATGTTTCCTGTTTTGGTTCGGGCAGGATTGATGAAAACCTGATTCCAAAATATGGTTCTCCATTTGCGATCGAAACCTGTCACATCAAATTCAAGGATTCTGACCTGTCAGCAGAGGTGACCCGCTCCCTCTTCAATACTGCAAGACAGTATAGGGAAAGCTTTGATGTCTATGGTTCCAAAAAATCTTTTGAATGGACCCTGATCGAGCATGAAGACAGCGTCATCCATACCGGTGAGGTTCCTGAAAAGGTTAAAGTGCCTGATTATGCCCATCTATTACCAGAGGAAATTGCATCTTTTACCACTGCAGGAGTGTATGATTCAGATGATAACCAGCATTTATCATTCATTCAAGGTGCCGGACATGGGGGCTCCCATCCACATTTGGTGCATGAGTTTTTGAGTGCTTTGCATGAAGGCAGGGCGCCCTATCCTGATGCCAGACAATCAGCCAATATCACCTGTGTGGGTATTTTGGCCCATGAGTCAGCCATGGCAGGAGGCAAGATCATGCACCTGCCGGAGTTTACTTTGAAGAAGTCCTGATCTTCTTCAACCCTCCAAGGGTTTGAAACCCTTGGAGGGCTTTTTCATATTCCAGCACAAGTATTTAGGCAAAATCCAATCAGTGCAGATTTTTTTGACTTCAGACAAGACCCTAAAAAAATGAAAGGGTAAAGGATAAAAAAATAGCCATGATTTCTTTGATTCTATCTTTAATAAACCTCTTTCGAATTTACCCTAAACTTCGGTTGATGATGGATGAATCTTTCTAGCTGGGCGCTCTGTAAACTCAAATAATTTTTATTTGTTTAAAACTTGACTTTTTAAACTAAGCTATTTAACTTCAACCTAATTCTTTTATCAACAAACTATTTTAATATGCAACAACCTAAATTTACCCCCCCCATTTTCCCCAATTAGGTACTAAAATCTATCAATGCCTTTCTTTAATTTCTGTTTTTTTGCTGGTTCCTCTTCTCTTTATCTCTTGTCTTGAGGATGCAGATAAGATTGAATCAAAACTTACCCAGCCAAATGATGACCTTTCATTAGTCAGGAACTGGTTTGAAACACACAAAGAGGAATTAAGAAAAGATGACTCTGGTATCAATCTCAGGACAGCTGGCAAGGACCTGATTTTGCCTTTCTTTGAAAAGGAGCCTGATTGGTCAAATTTCAGTGAATACCATTTTTCAGATGAAAGAAAAGTTTATGAAATCCATATAAGTAAATTGAGTGGATTGGTTCCAAAAGAATTTTTTGAAAAATATGGAACTTCTGGTTCTGATTTGGTTGAAGAAACCTTAATGTTTGTCGAACATCCCGACTCAGAGAAGGGGTATACAGTTTTGGTAGCAAGGTATTTCAGTTATGGGCAGAAGTCCAAAGGGATGACGTACCATAGAATCCCTAAAGAATGGTCAGGGAGAATTGATATTTTCACCTATGCAGAGCAGCATCTGCGAAGTTTTGAAGTAGAGGAAGGAAGATTGACTTCTTACCATATTTATCAAACAGAAGATCTTTCCAAACGCATTCAAACCCATAATGCTTTAATGACATGCACAGGCTACTGGGTAGAATTTCCCTACACTTATGGAATCCATATGGGTATTGGGTCCTCACATTCAATTTATGTAACTACTTGTCACAATCCAGATCCTTTTGGGGGAGGGACAGGAACTGGTAGCTGGCCATCAGCCCCTGTAGTATCGCCTGATTATCTTGGTGGTGGATATACTGGCGGAGGAGGTAACGGGACCAGTCCAAGTGGTGGAGGGAGTACTGGCACCACATATTGTGACAATACCAATCATTTTGGGTCGGATTGTATTCCTTTTCCTTTAACTATTGAAGAATATATTGAAAGTTTAAACAATCCTGACCAAAAAAGGCAAGCACAACTAGACTATCTCAAGACCCATGGAGGACGTGAATTTGTCACTATAATAGATGAACTCTTAAATACCTCAGGTCTTAATATGGGAGACCTTACAGAGATTAATAAGTTAGTAAATGATTTTTACCTTAGGCAGCGGGGTCTTTTTTTTATGGCGATTTTTAGCCCTGAGAATGTGGGCACAATATTAACATTTGCTTTAGCAAACCCAAATATGTCCACATTAGCTAGAAATAGGACATTTCAGCTTTTTTCTAGGTATGCAACACAAGGAGAAAATATTGTTTACAAGTCATTTACTTCTAGTAACTTTAGAGCTAACTTAACGCTCAAAACAGGGATGAATCCCTCAAGCGCCCAGGCACACCACGTATTCCCACAAACTTCTGAATTTGCTAATTTCTTCACTTCTAAAGGAATTAATATTCATAGTCCTGCTTATGGTGCTTGGTGGCCAACTGCTTCTCATCAAGCAAATGCATTTGCTTATAACCAAGCATGGAGGATTTTTATTAATAGTAATCCTACCGCAACAACAAATCAAGTACTCCAATTTGCTAGAACTGAGATGGCTAAATATGGTATTGCAATCTTGTTTTAGAAAAATTATTTAAGAAATTGGCTAAAAGATTATGAATATTAATATGCTTTATTATTTAGGAAGTAAATTTTCAAGTAATTCATTTACAGTTAATTCCATAAGCTTAACTGCTGAAATTGATGATAAGGGCAAAACTGATGCGATGAAATTATTAGAAGGACAGTACGAATCATTCACATTTCCAATTGTTTTTAAACATGTCTCCGGCAAAAATCATTGTGATTTAATAGGTACTGGTTGGGGAATTTTATATTTGATTTCAGATCGGATGAAGAAACTTTTGGAAGAAAACAATCTCACAGGTTGGAAAAGTTTTCCAGTTGAAATTGTTGATAACAAAGGGGAAAAGATTCAGGAAGTGTATCATGGTTTTTCCATTGTGGGAAGAAGCGGTTCAATAAATTATAAAAAAAGTGAAATTATAGAAAAAAGATTAGTGCCTAATGGACCACTAAGTAAATACTATAAAGGGTTACACCCTGGAATGGAAAATTGGGATGGTAGCGACTTTTTCCTTCCAGAGAAACATTGGGGAATTATAGTTACTCAAAAAGCCAAAGATATCTTAACCGAACGCCAAATGAAGAACCTGGTGTTCCAGAATTTGGCTGAAATAGAAATTGGGGTAAATGCGATATTAAAAAATTAAAAAAACCAAATTATCATATACAAACAATAAGAATTAAACTGGAATAATGTTAATTGATAGAAATAAGGGTTTTGACAAAGATATTGATTTTATCCATGACGATTTTTGACGAAGAAAAAAGGAACTATGAAACATGACTTTAATAATTAACAGGTGTGCTTTCATGTACATCATTTTATTGCTTTCTCACTGCCGTGAAGCAGAAAGAAAAACAGATGAAGTCATGATTCCAGAAATTGTAAAGAAAGACACCATTTGGCTTGAAAATCCCTTATTTGCTTCCAAGTATGGTATCAACACAGAATCACCACCTGCCTGGATCGGAACTGATCTTGTCATGGAGGAAGTTGTTGAGGGGGTTGATCAAATGTTGATTACAATTCAAGGATTAAACCTAATTGAATTCCAAAAAGAGGGGGTGGAAAAATTACTCCATCTTCAAAAGAATAGGCAATCCGTTAGTTATCAAGATTATACAAATCAAGATAGATCCTTGTTGTTTGCAAAACAATAATTAAATATGAACCTAATACTAATTAATCCCATTTATTATTCTTAGTAAATCCTATAATTTTTAAATCACAGGAAGGCTCAAACAAAACATATATTTTAATTCCAAAAACAAATAAAAAGGGCTCAAAAATTAGTTTTATGGAACATAAAAAAGGCATTTCAGTAGGTGCTTATATAACCTTTGATGAGCCAAATTATACAGTGACAGTCACACATATGCCTCCATGGGTAGATTATCCTTCGGAAGGTAATCGCGAAGAAATTAAAGTCAGTCAAAATGATCTGATAAAGGCTAGAGTACTGTTTGCTGAAAAACTGACCTTTAAGGAATGGAGTGAACTAGAACAAATTGGGCTGAAACAGAAGATTTATATGATCTTTCAAGAAGATTATCTTTCTAAAGATCGATTTGTTTTAAATCACCGATTTAAGGCATTTGAAGTTAGAATCACTGCGAATGGCCCTATTTAAGGGGCGCCTGATTATGATGGGGTTATATATAAAAATGAAAAGGATTATCAGGATAAAACTACCGATCAAAAAGATGAAATAGATTTCCACATGGATAATGCAAAATATGGAACAAAAAATTGTAACTAAGCGAATATTTGTTTTAATAATTTGTTTTTTTGGATTCGCTATAGATGGAATATGTCAAGTTATAGTGAAATCTAAAAACTATATTGAAGATTTTAATAGTAGTTATTATAAGCGAGAAAATCCTCAAGACACAGTGTTAATTATTCTTGCTTTTGATCATATAGAAGTTGAAAAAAGTATT
Organism: Fontibacter flavus; assembly: GCF_042432905.1. Lineage (NCBI taxonomy): Bacteria > Pseudomonadati > Bacteroidota > Cytophagia > Cytophagales > Cyclobacteriaceae > Fontibacter > Fontibacter flavus. The sequence continues at coordinate 79,370 of NZ_JBHLWI010000014.1, forward strand.
AAAAAGTGGGAATTTAAAAATGTTAGATTTATTGATAAGATTTTCAAAAAAAAATATTTAAATCTCAAAGACCCTTGCATTGAGTTAAAATTTATTCATCACCCTGGTCCACCAATGGGAAATGACATTTATTGGATAGATAAAAGGATGCTTAATCTAAATACAATATTAATTCTTGAAGAAAAAGATATTCCCTTTACTTATTGGTTTGAAAATCACGCTGATTTATTTGACAAAACTTTGATTCTTATTGACAGTAATTATTGGACAAAAAAAGAAAAAAAGATAGTGGGCCTAGGTGTTCAAATCTATACAACTGGTTCCTGTAAAGATCTGATTGAAAATCACTAAGATCAGTGGGATACAACCAGGATAAATGGTCATCCACATAAAGTTTACTTCTTTTCAATTCCATAATGAAATCCTCCAGTCCTTTGCTTGGAGGGTTTTACTTTTCATCGCCAAAATTAACTTGAAAGTGATTTAAGGACAAAGCATTTATATAGTTGAAGGTGATTCGAAATCAATATTCCTTAAAGTTTTTTTCTGGTTTAAATAGATGATTTTCGCCAAATTCGGGCATGAAAAAAATCCTGCGCTATCTACTATTCTTTTTCACAAGCTTCTGCCTAAAAGCCCAAACGGCATATCCTACACTTTTTGAAGAAACCAAGGGCAAAGAAACACCTGAATATGCTGATGTCATTGCCTATTTCCAGACTTTGTCCAATGATTTTGAAGAAGTCCGTATCGTGGAAATGGGGACAACGGACGCAGGCTTACCGCTTCATGTGGTACTTTTTGACCGGCAACAAGACTTCGATCCTAAAAAATGGCATGAAACCGGCAGGCTGGTCCTTTTCATCAACAACGGCATCCACCCTGGCGAACCGGATGGGATCGATGCTTCCATGATGTTCCTAAGGGATATTCTCTTAAGCAAGCAACAGGTACCCAATGACTTGGCAATGGCCATTATTCCCGTTTACAATATAGGAGGGCATTTGAACAGGGGAAGCTTCAGTAGAGTAAATCAAAATGGTCCGGAAGCTTATGGTTTCAGAGGAAATGCCAGAAACTTTGACCTCAACAGGGATTTTATCAAAGCCGACACTAAGAATGCCCGCTCCTTCCAACTGATTTTCAATTGGCTGAAACCACAGGTGTTTATTGATACCCATGTCAGCAATGGGGCGGATTACCAACATGTGATGACCTTGATCTCTACCCAACATGACCGGCTGGGCGAAAGGCTGGGAGAGTACCTTGAAAAAGAAATGAACCCCCTGCTCTATCAGAAAATGAAAGAAAAAGACTTTCCCATGGTTCCTTATGTAAATGCCTGGGGAGGTAAGCCTGAAGATGGATGGGCACAGTTCAAGGATAATGGCAGGTACAGCAGTGGCTATGCAGCCCTGTTCAGTACTTTGAGTTTTATGCCGGAAACACATATGCTCAAGCCCTATGAGCAGCGTGTCTACTCCACCTATGCCCTCTTCGAGACTTTTATGGAGGTATTGGAAAAAGACGGGGAAAGAATTGTGGCTTTTGCCAATGCTGACCGAAATTCCAGAAAAAACCAAAGGGTATTCGAGTTTAACCACACACTGGACAGGGAATCCTTTAAAATGATTGAATTCAGAGGTTATGAATCAGGACAGAAACCTTCTGAAATTTCTGGTCATCCAAGACTTTACTATGACAGGGAACAACCTTTTACCAAGGAGGTCAAATTCTTTGACCATTACAAAAGTGGTCTGAGTATCACCAAACCCAAATCTTACCTAATACCACAAGCCTGGCATAACATCATCGAAAACCTTCAGAGAAATGGCGTAAACCTGGAGCAATTGAAATCAGATACCCTGTTACCGGTTAGCATATACCATATCGTGGATTTTCAAACTGCCCAAAGGCCATTTGAAGGCCACTACCTCCACAGCCAAATAAAGGTAGAAAAATCTCAGGCCTTGATGAGGTTCAGGGCTGGTGATTACCTGATACCCATGAACCAAGAAAACAACCGGTATATCATGGAAGTATTGGAACCTGAAAGTGAGGACAGCTTTTTCGCATGGAACTTCTTTGATACCATATTACAGTCCAAAGAAGGGTATTCAGCGTATGTATTTGAAGACTTGGCCGCAGATTTTCTGAGACAAAATCCTGAAATCAAAAAAGCATTGGAAGAGGCGAAACAACAAAATCCTGAATTGGCGAATAGTGGTCCAGCACAACTCAGGTGGGTATATGAACGCAGTCCATGGAAAGAAAAGGAACATAACCGGTATCCTGTTTTTAGGATAGACTAAAACAGAACTAGATTTCTCCCCGCCGCGACGTAGCAAAATGACAAGGTGAAGCCTTAGTCGATAGCAACCCATCTGAGTGAGGATAATATTTTTTAAAGAAATTTAAAGATGAAGCCTTCCACCAGCAAAACAACAACTACTCAAATAAGCCTATCCTTGTCACCTCGACGTAGGAGAGGTCTAATACCTCAAGGCTATAAAGATTTCTCCCTACGGCCGAATTGACAAGGGGAAGTCTAACCCAATAATACCCCATCAGAGTAGGGATAGCAACAAACCAAAAACTATCCATCAACTAAAGGCCCCCTCCTTCTATAAGCTTTTCCTTGTGGTACTTTGTCATTTGTGGTAAAAACCCCTGTGGCTCTCGGTGACTTCTCGGTGCATCCCTGCCGGCTGCAGGCGGGTCTGTGTAATTAAAAGATATCTGCCCTTCTTGGGCACCAACTTACCAAAGCTCCAACTTTTGACTTGGCTCTTAACCTACCACAGTTCTTCAAACTTGGGTTTATTCCCGTTTAATTCCATACTTTTGAGACGGAAAACAAAATCCATGACAAATTCAAAACCAAATTTTCTTCAAAGACTTCAAGCCAAGTGGCATCTCAATAGTCTCTTTCAGGTTGTTTTGGTCCTAATCGTATTTGCTTTGACAGGATTCACCATCCTGTTTATCAAAAAACCAATTTTTGATTTTCTGGGTGTCAGCATGGAAAGAGGAGGGTTTTGGAAAACGGTCCTCTATCTTCTGCTTGTACTACCGCTTTACCAGATTATTTTGTTGATGTGGGGATTTGTTTTTGGGCAATTCAGTTTCTTCTGGGAAAAAGAAAAACAGTTTATAAGGAAAATCACCGGAAAAAAGATAAAGGATTAATTTAAAAATCACCTTTGATCAAATAACAATCTCTATTGAGAACTGTTTTGCCCTTAAGCCCAAAAGTTAAGACAAGCAATAAGGTTCAAAACCGATCATATTCCTTAAATTTGCAGATTGATTATCAGAGAATAGCATACTTCCATGGCAAAAAAGAAAGGTAAAACCCTTGAAGAGCACGAAAAAAGAAAGCTAAACAAACAGAATTTATCCAAACTCGGAGGAGTATTTAGGTTCGTTCTGCCATATAAGCTGACGTTTTTTGCAGGCTTGATTTTTTTATTGTTCTCCAGTCTTACCCTGCTGACCTTTCCATTTGTTGCCGGAAAATTGATTGATACGGCATCAGGGGAAAGCTGGCTGGTTAATGATATTAACGCCATAGCACTGATTTTATTGGGCATCCTATTGGTGCAGAGTATCTTTTCTTTTTTTAGGGTATGGTTATTTGCCAAAGTATCGGAACGCAGTATGCGGGACATAAGGGTTTCCCTGTACAGCAGAATGGTACAGTTACCGATGACCTTTTTTGACAAAAGAAGAACCGGTGAACTGATCAGTAGAATTACTGCAGATGTCAGCATGTTGCAGGAAACATTCTCGACTACCTTGGCAGAACTTTTCAGACAAATCATCACGCTTATTGCGGGTGTTGTTTTCCTGATGGCCACCACACCAAAACTCACCTTATTTATGCTGGCCACCTTCCCGATATTGATCATCATCGCGATGGTTTTTGGGAAGTTTATCCGCAAACTCTCCAAACAAACCCAAGATGAACTGGCCGCGGCAAATGTGATCGTGGAAGAAACGCTGCATTCGATTATGACAGTCAAGTCCTTTGCAGGAGAAGACTATGAATCCAACAGATACAATAAAGGGCTAAACAAAGTCGTAAAGGTTGCCTTAAAAGCCGCAGGTTTTAGAGGAGCCTTTATTTCCTTTATCATTTTCGCCCTCTTTGGGGGAATCGTGGCAGTAATGTGGTATGGCGCTACTTTGGTGGCATCAGGAGACATGAGTATTGGTGACCTGGTTTCTTTTGTCTTGTATACCACCTTTATCGGAGGTTCCATCGCTGGTCTTGGAGACATTTATGGTCAGGTACAGAAAGCCATTGGATCATCAGAAAGGGTATTGGAAATTCTGGATGAAGCGCCTGAAGTTTCCACTGCAGACTTCCAAAAAGTCAAGGTTGATGGCAATATCCTTTTTGATCAGGTTCGCTTTACCTATCCTACCCGACCCGAAGTAGAAGTGCTAAAAAACATCAAGCTAGACATCAAAGCAGGTGAGAAAGTAGCCCTTGCCGGACATAGCGGTGCCGGTAAATCCACGATTATTCAACTCCTTCTGAAATTCTATCCAGTACAAAACGGAACTGTGAGTGTTGATGGTAAGCCTCTACAAGAATGGAACCTCAAGCAATTACGCTCCAATATCGGGATTGTGCCACAAGAGGTATTGCTTTTTGGTGGCAGTATCCGGGAAAACATTGCCTATGCTAAACCTGAAGCTTCGGAGGAAGAAATCATCGAGGCTGCCAAAAAAGCCAATGCTTGGCAGTTTATCAGCAAATTTCCTGAAGGTTTGGACACAAAAGTGGGAGAACGCGGCGTTAAATTATCCGGAGGACAGAGACAACGTGTAGCCATTGCCAGGGCGATTTTGAAAAATCCTGCCATTTTGATTTTGGATGAGGCTACTTCTTCTTTGGATTCTGAATCAGAGGCATTGGTACAGGAGGCATTGGATGAACTGATGAAAAACAGGACTACCATCATCATTGCCCATAGATTGGGGACAATCAGAAAAGTGGACAGGATTTATGTGTTAAAAGAAGGTGAAATCGTGGAACAAGGAACACATGAAGAACTGACCATCAAAGAGGATGGATTTTATGCCAACTTAGTGAAATTACAACTGGTAGAATAATAATCATACATGTATAAAAAGGGGCTGTCCGAAAAGGGCAGCCTTTTTTATGCTGCAATTTTTTGATTTTGAAAATCTAAAGTCATGATTGGGGATTTTTGATTAGATTTTTTCCTTGACACGTATAATACTGGTCGACT
>NZ_JBHLWI010000015.1:0-31580 GCF_042432905.1 Fontibacter flavus
CATGAATTAAGTTTGATCACCCCAAACAATGAAGTCATCAAGAAAACAATAATCCTAACCGAAGAACAAAAATCAGTACAAGAAATATTCGGATTTTAATCTGGGTGTCCCAGTGCGGAAGTCAGGTGATTTGCACAAGTCGTATACAAATCTGATTTCACTAAACTCCGAGTGGAATTCGCTTAAAAAATTTTTTCTTGTCGGGTAAACTAGTCTCTGTTCAACTTTAAAACTTTGGTTTGCTTATTTATTCCAATTTACTTGACCACTTGGTTGGGATGATTGAATTTCCTTATTGTCAAATTTTCTCCAGTGTTGTTTAACTAGTTTTTCTAAGGCTGAAATAAATTTTACAGCTTCTAAATACAGCGGGGGTCTAATAGCTCTTTTTGAAGCCAATGGGAGACTATCTATGAATTCAGGACTAATTTCATCACCGAGTAAGTCCAAAATTTCGACATACTCTTCAAATCGGTTAGTTCCAGTAAACCTAGGGGAAACAACAAAATCGCCTATCTGCTTCCCTGTATCAGGGGCTCTAAGTGGGATGGTACCAATGAATTCAGAAGTTTTAAAAAAAATAGATGCATCTAGATCCGATCCTTCGATTTTAGCCTCAATTCCCAAAAAGCTGAATAATTCTGAATTGTATTGGATAAATTTTTGCAAATAAAGACCAATGACCCTTTTATCGGCTCCTTTAAATACCTTTTTCTGTAATTCCTTACCGCTGATAGTTGAAGATCTTTCAGTTAAACAAGGAATTTCATGAAATAAGCCTTGGTCTTTTGTCATTCGAAAAGAGGTTGATTGATCCTATCCATAAAATAACTATTGAATTCTTCAATAGCAGAAGTAAGCAACCCTTCTTGTAAATACTCTCTAATCAAAGGGAAAATTTCATACTTGATTCTATTTTCCATTTCCTCATCAGAATCAGCAAGAAAATATCCTTGACCTGGCTGAAGATTCAACTCATTGGATGTAGCATGCCAGTCAAAAATTTCAGCAATTTTATTGAAGTCATCTTTATAAAAATTTGAATCTGAAATAGCTTTCGGTTTGACAGTATACCATGCAAAACGTCTCCTTAAAGCAAAATCAACGACTGCTAAGCTTCTGTCAGCAGTATTCATGGTAGCAATCACATAGAAATTTGAGGGTAGCTGTTTTATTTCTAATTCAGGAGTGATCTGAATAGATACTTCCGCATTTTTCATTTTATGTTCAAAGAGATAAAAAACTGGACCTAATACATTGGAAAGGTTTGCCCTATTTATTTCATCAATGATAAGAACTACTTTTTCATTGGGATTTTCTTTTGAGTACAATACCGCCTCAGCCAGATTACCCATTCTACCTTCATAAGTTAGGTTATCGCTGTTAAGGCTAGGTCTTATGCCATAAATGAAATCAGAATATGTGGTTTCAGCATGAAATTGGGTGAAGAAACTCTTTGCCGATGATTTGGTCGCTATTTCTTTGGCAAGTGTGGTCTTGCCTGTTCCTGGAGGGCCTTGAAGGATTACAAATCTTCTTTCTTTCAATAATTCGAAAATTAACTCTCGGTCATCTTCTGACTTTTCATTTTGAAATGGTTTTAGGGCTTTAGATATGGCATTTCTGTGATTTTGATTTGAAGCCCATTCTCTCACTTTTGCATAAGCTGCTAAAAAAGCCTTGATTCTTGATTTTCCGCTTTCGCTAAGAGGGTTATTTATTACTTGACAAACAGGTAATACTTTGGTATAGGTCTTGATCGTTTTTTTTAAATGCTGAAGGTTTGGATTTGAAGTAATGCTTTTTGGTAATCCGGATTCAATATCACTAAAGTCATTTTTATAATATCCTTCATTATCAATAAGTTGAGAAAATAGTCTTCTCATTCCAGGCTTATTGGCGAGCTCAAGATCTTTTTTAAAACCGTTAGAGCCGATACCTAAGCAAAGTAACCAAGGCTTTTCTTGGTCAGTAGGGAAGAGTGTGAATGAAAAATCATGAAATACACCTCTTTCTTCTTCATCTGGATGAAGAAAACCAAAAAAAGCTCCATTATCTTTCAATGCCTCTGATCCAGTGTTGTTTCTATACACATAAGATTTTGTGAATTCATTTTCATTATTTGCACCAAATTCAAGTGCCCATTCTTTAATAAGACTTACTACTTCTTCAATCATGTTTTTATAAAAATTTAGAATTCAAAAAAACTCACCATTGGTTTTTCAAGCGCTTTGGCGATCTTATAGACTGTTTCTATTGAAACATTTCTTTTGCCATTTTCAATATCAGAAATATAGGTTCGGTCCAGGTCCGCTAATTCAGCGAGCTTTTCTTGAGAAACATTCTGACTTTTTCTAATGGCTTTTACTTTCTCGCCATAAGCTACTTTGATGTCCATATTGCAATCTGAAAAAATGTGGCTTATTGTACCACGGACTATAGTCTACAAAAAGCTATTTTGTTGTATATTTGATTTGAAACTTATTCAATATGAACAAAATCATCACCATTACCACAGAATACCTTTCTCCTTCCAGATCAATAGAAATTTTAAACTTGGTAAGGTTCGAGGAAAGCAAACAAGTCTATGTGTACAATTTTGAAGGAAAGCATTTTAGGATTTTTGAAAGTTTGGTTGACTTGATCCAGTTTTTTGAAATTGGCATGGAACCCCTTGCTTCATTTGATTCAGAAAGTGATTTGGAGGAATTTTTGGATCAGATGCCCATCGGAGATAAGAAGAGACCTTTAAATCTAAAATTAAACTACCTATATCGTGACGGAGCGAATTACAAGCAGTTCGGGTCGGTTGTTTTTGCAAATCCTAATTTTTTGCCACCTCGAAAAGCATCAGAACAGTTAAGAGAGAAATTGATTTCCAATGAGTTTTTTGTTCCGCAATATTGGTTCTTACCTAGATTGCAGTATCATCCTTATGACCCTGAGATTGACCATGACTATCATGAATTTGAGCGTTTTGAATGGACGGAAGAGGAAGTAACTGACAAAAGAGATTTGAAGGAGTTTTTGGAAGTGATTGAAAAAGGATATGAAATCTGAGGTTTATTTCAACTTTAATTTACTTTATACATCTACCACCCTCTTCACACAACTCCCCAATTCCTTTTTGACCTCAAAATCCCAAAAGCGAAGTACGGTCCAGCCTTTGGATAGGTAGTAGTGGTTGATCTCCCGGTCACGCTGCATATTCCTTTCGATTTCCAAAAGTCGCGGTTGGATTTGATAGTGGACACAAAAACCCTATATGTCCATTTTTTTTAATAAAATGGACATATGGTTAAAATATGTCCACTAATTATGGTTATATTTCAGACATGTTCAAAAAAAGTATCTTTTCTGAACATATATAAGCTATGGTTTACGACAGAACAAAACCTTTTAACAGCCTTCCTCTTCTACCTCCTACAGGTATAGAAGAAGATGTCGAAATATTGAAGAAACTTGTCAGTGCTTCTAGAGCATTGGCTTCTGTTGATGGCAATGTACAAAGGCTACCAAACCCATATATGCTTGTCAATACAATATCCCTCCAAGAGGCAAAGGCATCCTCTGAGATTGAGAATATTTTTACTACCCAGGATGAACTGTATAAAGCTGTCTCTGATACTATTCAAGAAGGGCAAGCCAGTCCTTCTACTAAGGAGGTGTTGCGGTACAGGGAATCACTTTGGGAAGGGTATAGACGGATTCAGGAAAAAGGAGAAATAGACTTGGATAGCATCTTAGCAATTTTTAGACAGATCAAAAATACCTCAGGGGGAATAAGGCCCCCACATTCATTGACAGTAATCAGACGAGGGCAAAGTGAATTTAGGGCAGGAGAAATAATCTATACCCCACCAAGAGGACTTGGTATTGTTGAAAATTTGATGGGTAACCTTCTGGATTATTTAAATGATATTATAGATCCGGATACTGACCCACTCCTAAAAATGTGTATTTCACATTACCAGTTTGAAGCTATACACCCTTTTCCTGATGGGAATGGGCGTTCCGGAAGAATCTTAAACTTATTGTATCTAGTCAAAAAGGAATTACTCAATCAGCCGATATTGTATCTTTCTAAATACATCATCGTCCATAAAGACGATTATTACCACCACCTTGCTGGGGTTACCCAGGCTGGTAGATGGAAACCGTGGATCCTTTATATGCTGGATGCTGTGGAACAAACGGCTCAACTTACCAATCAGCTAATAATAAGCATATTGAATCAAATGGAGTCCACACTTAAACATGGAAAAAGAACTATCAAATGGTATAATAAAGAAGTTAATGAATTATTGTTCGGGCAACCGTATATGAAAGCAAAGCTCCTTGGAGACCGCCTGAACATATCTTCTAGAACAACATTGAATAAATACTTTAATGAATTACAAGAAGCTGGAATCTTGGTTCAAATCAAGGATGGCAGAGAGGTGTATTATATCAATACAGATTTGGTTAAAATTCTTGAGGGATAAGGTCGACCCAATTACTCATTTACTTAATTCATCCACCACCCTTTTCACACAGCTCCCCAATTCCTTCTTCACCTCAAAATCCCAAAAGCGCAACACGGTCCAGCCTTTGGATAGGTAGTAGTGGTTGATCTCCCGGTCACGCTGCCTATTCCTTTCGATTTTGGGAATCCAAAAGTCCCGGTTGGATTTGATGGCTGATTTCCGGTTTTCCCAATCATGCCCATGCCAAAAGGAACCGTCTACAAAAATCACCAGCTTGTATTTTATGAGGCTGATGTCAGGTTTGCCGGGGAGTCTTTGTTTGTTGCTTCTGTATCTTACACCTGCATGCCAAAGGGCCTTTCTGAGCAAAAGCTCAGGCTTGGTATTCATGCCCTTGATCTGGGACATGTTGAAAGAGCGTTGGGGGGTAGTATAAAAGCCCTCTGCCTCCGAAAATCTGGGCACAGAGATTTTCGGTTCGGGATAGGGTTTGATAAGGGTAGGTTTTGACTTTTTGGGCATGGCTTTACTGATATGAATATAGCGCAAAAAATCATAATCCTAGATTATGAGTCCAAGCCCAATACTTGGGTCCAGCCTAAGACGCTAAATTGGGTAAAAATTAAAGCCTGATACATCATATATCAGGCTCTGTAATTTAGTTATTCAGATAGGCTAGACAGGCTTCTTGACAATTTTTGCATGCTTTGGCACAGGCCTGACAATGATCGTGAGCATGTTTAGCACATTCCTCAGCACATAGGCCACAGATTTTCGCACAATACTTGATCAGATCATTTACTTCTTTGAAACTCCCTGATAGCACCTTAGCAGTAGTCAAGCATACAGAACCACAGACATGATCTGTTTGGATACAGTCTTTCATATGGTTCACGTCCTTTTCCTGAAGGCAGGCGTCCGCACAGCGAAAACAAGCATTGGCACATTCCTGAAGTTTGATAATCAGTTCGTTACGTTTCATGGTTAATTTGGTTTGTTGTTACAAATTCATTTAACGCTTTGAAAACGTGCAAATACCATTCCATTGATAGGAAACCTATCTTGGGACTTATGCCCTTCTAACAATTTTTACTTTCAAAGACCAAATTGCCTTTATGGTACAAATGCTTCACGGGGGATAACCTGGCCACGGCTTCGGCGGAACAGGAGGCACCAAATTGAAGCTGGCTTCATCCCCGACTTTGGGCCAGACCTGATTGCCGTCCTTGTCCAATGGCGTTACGCCCTTAGTGCCTATGCCCAGACATCGGGACAATCCAAATTCATGGTTGTACCTGTATAATTCTGCCATGGTCTTGGCCTTATCCAACATGCTGCCCGTCCCAAATGGCTGCCAATGGTCCGTTACACAGTCTGTACCCGCCATGACAGGAATGCCATGCTCTATGAGCTTGGGAATAGGCATCACATTATACCCTATCGGTACTGTGGTGGTAATGCCGATCTGCGCATCTGCAAGGGCTTCGCAGGTAGCTTCAAGGGTCTTGCTGTCCAAGGCTCCCAAAATAAAACAATGGCTGAGGTAAGTTTTACCTTTCAATACCGGGTTTTCCCTGACTTTGGCAATCAGGTACTCCACTGTTTTCAGTCCTGACTCACCCGTTTCATGTAGGTGTATATCCAGGCCTTTACCATAGTCCAATGCCAGTTGCACGGTAAAGTCCATGGTCTTTTCAATATGTCCGTCGATAGAATAGGGATCCACGCCTCCGATAAAATCAATACCCATGTCTGCTGCCTCTCGCATCAGGTCCTGCGATCCGGAGTAAAAGACACCGTGTTGGGGAAAGGCCACCAGTTCTGCCCCAAAACCAGCTTCTTTGGCCTCTAGGGCTTTTTGTAGGTTTTTCAAAGAATCCAATTTGGAGGTGGGCTCTATGTTGACATGGCTTCTGGCAAAATCGGTTCCTTTGGAATGCAGCAGTTCAATCAGTTTCTTGGCCCGCTCTGTAGAATGGGGCAAAAGGGTGGGGATGACCTCTTTCTCATGTTCGATCAGCTCTTTGACGGTGCGGAATTTACTTTCCCTTGCCTTCCAAGGTCCGCTATAATAAGTTTTATCCAAGTGTATATGCATGTCCTTCATGGCAGGCAGCATCAGGTAACCTTGGGCATCAATCGCATCCGCAACAGGGTTGTTCGGAAGAATTTCGATGATTTTCCCATTCTCCACCTTTATGGTGAAAAGCTTGGTTTCCGTAGCAATGACTTCGATCTCATCCCGGATAAAGCCTGTTTCCATCCTTACATTTTTAAGCATGAATTTGGAGTGGGGCTGGTTTGGATACATTTCACTGCTGCTGTCGGCAAATCCAAAGCTTGGTGATAGCAAACCTGCTCCTGTAAGGGCGATGGTCTGGGAAAGGAAATTTCTTCTGTTGAGCTGCTTGTTTGACATAGTGGAAAGTTTAAGATCAAAATTAGGCATTGGGCAAGGAATGGAATGATAAATTTCAGGTGTAATTAGGTGAATTTTATCACTTTTTTCTAAAATCACTAGGGGATAGTCCTGTTTCTTCCCTGAAAAATTTGGAAAAATTGGCCGGATCCCTAAAACCTAATTCAAATGCCAATTCTTTGACAGATATGCTGCTGATGGAAAGTAAGCGTTTGGATTCCAAAGCGATTCTGGATTTGATAAGGCTATAAGCCGTCTGTCCCAAAGATTTTTTGCATATGATGTTCAGGTAATTTGGGGTGACGTGGAGCTGATCCGCATAAAAGGACATGGATTTTTCAGACTTGTAGAATTTATCAATCAAGGAAATATACTGCATGACCAAATCGGGTATCAGTGGCCTTTTGGAGTGATCGGAATTTTTTTCTCTTTCTCTGATTATGAGTTTAATGGCAATTTTACAGCGCCATTGGATCAAGTCTTTATCCGGCTCGGGCTTTTGGGATTCCTGGTAAATCTGATCAAATTCATGAAATAACAACCTGAATTCTTCTTCCTGAAGGTCAATAACGGAATACTGGGTATGGAGGAAGGTGGCATAAAATAGATATCCTCCAATAGTCTCGAATTCATTTTTCCCGATCATCAACTGAAATCCCTTTGTGTTTTTGTCCAAAGCCCAGTCATGGACCTGACCAGGGAGAAGAATATGGAGTTGACGGTCATTGACAGGATATGAATTAAAATCTATTCTATGATGACCCTTTCCCTTTTCGATTAAGAAAAAAAGAAAGAAGTCGTGTTTATGGGGAGTTTCGATGATGTTTTTGCCTTGGATGCTATGATCTAAAATGCAGAGCCCTCCCAGGTTGTTGGCCTGGAATTCCTGTAGGTCTAAAATTGGAAAAAGCGTGTTATTGTCCTTAGGCTTGCCCATGTATAAATCTATGGATTTTTAATTGTAAGGAAAAAATCAATGCCTTCCACCAACCTATTCATACAGCTCTCCCATTATTTTCTCATTAAAACCCGAAAACTCTGGCTTCGGTTTTTTTCCCTTTATTCTATGATACAATTTAAGGACCCTTTGTTCTGCTGTAAAAATGCTTTGCTTCTCAATAGTGGAAGAAAATGTCCTTTCACTTTTTAAAAGTAAAAGAACAAATAAGAATTTTGGAAAAGTGTCTTACTTTCAAAAAATCAGTATATTGAATATCTCAAATCTATATTTAACAAATTATTGTCCGATTTGGGACAGAAATTAAATCTGTAACCCTTTCCTCCCCAGCTATGAAAAAGACAAGCCTCTTGATAATCGCCGTTATCGGGTCTATTTTTTTCTCCTGCCAACCCCAACAATCCGAAGAAAAAGGAGATGCCATGACAGAAAACCGCAGTTTGGACAGCTTCTCCCGAATGAAGCTTTCCGGAATTGTCAACCTCTACCTTAGCCAAGGTGATGAGGAATCCATCAGAATAGAAGGGGATGCCGAATGGGTTGATAAACTACAGGTTCAGCAAAGTGGAGACCTGCTTACCATCAGCCTGCCTGATGGTAAAAATACTTTTGGTAAAAATGACAAACTGGAAGTGCACCTACAGTTCAAGGACTTGAGCGAACTGGAGTTTGAAGGAGCCGGTCAGATCAAAAGCGCTTCTGTACTGGAACTGGATGAATTCCTGATCAGTGGTAAGGGGGTTGGCAATATTGTGCTGGAACTGGAAGCGGAAAAGATAGAGGCCAAACTGAATTTTGTAGGCAATATGGAGCTGAAAGGTGCCTCGCAGGAACTGTACCTCGAAAATGAAGGGGTGGGGAATATTGATGGTTCCCAATTGATCTGCCAAAAGGTAGAAATGTACAGTTCGGGGATTGGCATGATATCAGTCCATGCAGAAGAGGAATTGATTTTGAATGTGAGCGGGATAGGGGCGGTCAATTATAAGGGTAATCCCAAGCAGGTGACCGAAAATGTGAGCGGATTGGGGAAGGTGAGTAGGAATTGAGATGACCAAAATCCAAAATCCAAAGACCAAATTCCAAAATTCAAGTTAAGACACAAGACACAAGATTTGAGAAAGGGGTAAGAATGATTACTTGAAAAAAGACAGGAGCTTATTCTTGATTTTTTTGAAGCTCAGTTTGTTTTCAAGTTGCAGGCGAGCGGCATGAAATAAGTCAGGATGCACCAATGCTGTTGCCGAAGGGGTGTGTTGCTGGGCAAGTGGATGCTCTGATTTCACCACGACAAACATGTTCTGCTTATACCAAAATTCCACCGCATCATTTTCCCAAATCAGAGGCCTCATGATATCCAAAAATACATAACCCTGTTGTGCAAAAAGATTTTGCCAATAGCTTGGCCACTGCTCATTGAGGTGGTTTTGTCCGCCCTGTTTCGGAATGGCAGCTGAAAACAACACCACATCTGCATGCTTGCAAAGGCTTTCCACAAAGGTTTTGGCGGAAGATTCTTTGAGGTGTTCGGCAACTTCCAGGTTGATGAGCAGGTCAAACTTTCTTCCAAGGTCAAAGGGTTTCTCCAGGTCAAAGGATTTGAATTGATCTGTAGAAATATACTTTGAAAGTAAATTTTTATCTACATAATCCCCGTCAATGCCAAAAATATCATCTATGCCATTTTCCTTAAAAGCATGCAGCCAGGTACCTATCCCACAGCCCACATCCAAGACGGATTTTGGGTTGACCAAGTCCATCACATAGGGAACAATGATTTGTGGCGATGTTAAATTATGCATTACTTCAGTATGTACATATTTGACGTTGCTCATCATTGTGTTGGAATAGAGGTGTTATGTTTTGATTTATCTTGTTGGTGTCGGTTTCTTCAAATTTTTGGCAGGCAAAGCTTCAATCCAAGTTATGTGCGGTAAATGACTTGGTCATGCCCAGCATTTTTTCCTTGTAGATTTTGGCGCCTGGGAAGAGTTTCTGCATTTCCGATTTATTGATCAGCCGTATTTCCTCGAGGTACTGTTTGGCATCCCGGGGATCCCACTTTCGGAGACGGCTTATGCGTGTTTTGGTCAGTATGGTATAGGTCAGTGCTTTGGGTATGTATTGGATGAAAGGAATCGCATAATGGGCTTCTACAAAAAAGTGTTTGTTAGGTGTCTGAACAAAGAATTTTTTGCAGATGCGCATGCATTCTTGGGCCATCTTTTGCTGATTTTCCCAGGTATATAGGTGCTCAATTACAGAATTGGAAAAAACCAGGTCAAAGTGATCATCCTGAAATTGGGACAAGTCAGTAGCATCACCGACTAAGCTCTTGATGCCATTTGGCAGATTGTTTTCAGCATGTAAATTGAGAAGGGTAATCTGCAACCTTCCGGAGCGGACAATATCCCTATCCTGCCAAAAATAGGCGGTGCCTCCTACATCCAAGACTTTGATCGTCTTGTCTTTAGGAAAATTCTGATTGATCAGCTGCTCAAAAATCTGGAATCTTTTGTTCCTAAAGGCATAGCCCAATGAATCAGGTTTATCTGAGGAAGCCAGGATGGCTTTAAAATATTTCATGATAGGATTGTGCGATCCGAAAATCCGTAATCTCAAGATTGATAACAAATTAATTCACGCAAAATTAATATTACTAAATGATTTGTTGTTACTTTTGGCAATAATTTCGTGTCAAAGGTATTAAATATTGGCACAATAAATGAGCCAAAAACATTTATTGAATGCTTACGTATTGTCCCTGGTAATTTGTTTGAACTTTTATGAAAAAACGCTTCGATAGATTCTTCCCATGGCTCTTTGTATTGGGAGATGTAGCGATGGTGGTCATTGCAGTTTTGTTGACTTCATTTTTGATGGGTCAGCCTTGGCAGTACAATGGTCCGGATTTAGGGATTTTTCTAATTTTCATCATGGTATGGATGGTCATCACCGTGCTGAGAAAGGATTATCGATGGGACAGAACCTCAGATCCTGATAAGATTTTCAATAAATTATTGGTTTCCTTGGTGTGGTTTCTTGCCATCGTGGCCATCGTTTGGATGCCTGTCTATATGGATGCCAACAGACTGGCCTATTTTGCTGTTTTGTCGTTGTTACTATTTCTGATTTCGAGTGTTTACAGGGTAGGTACTCATTTGATATTGAGAAAATACAGGTCAAGGGGATACAATTTCCGAAATGCCATTATCGTAGGAAAAGGAGAAGTGGGTAAGCGATTAGCCAGTGTATTCAAAAAGAGAAAAGATTTCGGTATCCGCTTTTTGGGTTATTTTGACTTGGATCAGGGACTCGTAAAGGATAAAGAAGGGATGAAGAGTTTTTTTGAGAATGCGGTTCAAAAACAAGTGGATATTATCTACATCAATGAGCTATTTGATGAACAGCTGGTAAAAAGACTGATTGATTTTGCAGATGAGCATTACATTAAAGTGAAGGTGATTCCTGGTAATTCTCTTCAATTGGAAAAAAACCTCTCTTTTTCAAAATATGGAGACCTTTTTGTCATCAATGTGAATGAAATTCCATTGGATAACCTGTTTAACAGGTGGATGAAAAGGGTTTTCGATGTGTTTTTCTCTTTGATGGTGACCATTTTTATCTTGAGTTGGCTGATTCCACTGGTAGGTTTATTGATCAAATTAGAGTCCAAAGGGCCTGTCTTTTTTATCCAACAGCGGAATGGGGTAAACAATAAAATCTTTAATTGCCTCAAATTCCGCTCTATGACTCCCAATGATTATGCAGATTCCAAACAGGCGGTGAAAAATGACCCTCGGGTAACCCGTATCGGGAGGTTTTTGAGGAGTACCTCCTTGGATGAAATGCCACAGTTCTTGAATGTATTGCTAGGCGATATGTCTATTGTCGGCCCAAGGCCACATACGCTGCCTATGAATAAGATTTTTAAGAATCAGATAGAAAAATACAATTCCAGGCACATGATCAAGCCGGGGATTACAGGCCTGGCACAGGTGAGAGGATTCAGGGGTGAAATTGAGAATCCTTATCAGATCCGTTCGCGGTTCAGACTGGATTATTTTTACATCCAAAATTGGTCTATGCTGTTGGATATCAAAATCTGTGTGAAAACATTCCACGAACTGATGTTGAATAGAGAAAATGCCTACTGATAAGCGGCTAAGCTGTTCATATTGTGGTCATGAGGGGGATTTTACCATCCACCATGTCAAAGAGATGATGTTCGGTTCTGGGGAGCATTTTGACTATGCATCCTGTAGCGTATGTGGCAGTTTACAATTGGTAGATGTGCCCGCGAATCTTGGTGATTACTATCCCAAAGATTATTACTCTTTCCAAGAGCTGGTCCAATCTTCCCCATTTAAGAATTTTCTGAAGCTAATTCGGTACAGCCTTTTTAGAGTGGGAATACCCGTTCAGCCTCCTGTCTTTGGGGATTGGATGGTAGAAATGCAAGTGCCAAAGCATGCCCGTATTGCTGATGTGGGCTGCGGCAATGGGCAATTGCTCTATGAAATGTATGCGGCAGGATTTATCCATTTGGAAGGCTATGATCCATTTATTGATCGGGAAAAGACCATAAATCCTCGTTTGAGTCTTTTTAAAAAGTCAGTCTTTGAGATGGAAGGGAGTTTTGATCTGATCATGATGCACCATGCTCTAGAACATATGGAGTCCCCTGATCGGGTGCTGGAACAATGCTTTGGCAAATTGAACAAAGGAGGCTGGTTATTGGTCAGAATTCCTGTGAGCGATGCGCAGGTATGGAAAGATGAGGGCATCAATTGGGTTCAGTTAGATGCGCCAAGACATTTGACCATTCCATCAGTGAAGGGCCTAACCGCACTTGCCGAAGGTTTTGGATTCAAAGCCCATAAAGTGGTATTTGATAGCACCGTTTTCCAGTTTTGGGGTACTGAGTTATACAAAGGAGGTGTTTCCTTAAGGGACGTACAGCATCCTCTCTATATTTCATTGACCTCTGCCCAAAGGATGAAGGAGTATCAACAAAAAGCCCTTCTGTATAATCAGAAGGGCATTGGAGATCAGGCTTGTCTGTATTTCTACAAAGGCTGAATTATATTTTCATCAGGGCTTCCATAAAGTCCATATTTTCACCTTTTTTCTTAAAGATGATCATCGGTACCTGATTGTTGACGTTCACCAGTTTTTCGGCAATACTTCCCAATAAGACTGCAGCAGAGGCTGTTCTTCCCCTACTGCCCATCAGGATCATATCTGCATGCTGTTCTTTGGCTGTCTTTATGATAAATCTGCCCTCATTGCCGTCTTGCTTCAATAAAAACAGACATTCGAATTCAGGTAAGTTATGCTTTTTGATAAAATCCTGATAATCTTTTTGGGCATGGCCTTCCATGATTTTCTCAAATTCCTCGTGGCTCTTTCCTGTCTTATAATATCCAACAGGCACTGCAAAGACATGCATTCCCAATATTTTGCAGCCTAACTCATCAGCGAGTTTATTGGCAAACTGTAGCGTGATATATGAGTGCTCAGAGAAATCCAAAGGCACCAATAATTTTTCGGGGATTTTAAGCGGACTTTTCTCCGTGAAGAACATGACTGAGCAAGGAGCGCGCTGAGCCGTATGCTTGGCAAGAGAACCACTACCTTCAAGATCTTCTTTTCTGCCCATGATAAGCAGGTCCACGTCCTTGATTTTTGCCCATCGGAGCACAGTATCCATAGGTTTGCCTTCTTCGACGATCACTTCGATGTCAATTTCAGCAGGAAACTCATGCTGTTTGACGATGGTATTGATCTCCGCACGAATGGATTCATCTGCTGGAGCCAGCAGGTCAGGATAACTTTTGCTGATCTCTTCAGGAAGAGCCAGGTTTTTGGCTACATGGATAAAATACAGTTTTTTTATACCAATAAGCTTGGAGAATTTGGCCACTTTTTGGACCAAAATATCATCCATTTTACTGAGGTCCAGGCCGACCATGGCCTTGTCAAAATTCTTCATAATACGGTTATCACTTATGAATTTTCAATTTACACTTTTAAATATTCTTTCGAAAACTCTTCCTGTAATTTACGGTAAAGCTTCATGATTTAAATATAAAAGGGGCTAAAAACAGATATATTTGTGTTAAATGGCAAGAATCCCTGCAAAATATTACCTGGCACTGGTGCCTGAAGGGCCGATACAAGAGGCAGCTACCTCTCTAAAGGAGGAAATGAAGGCACTTTATAACCTCAAATATGCCCTTAAGTCCCCAGCCCATATCACTGTCAAAATGCCCTTTGAATGGAATGAAAATAAGGAACAGGTACTGATACAAAAACTGGAGGAATTTTTTGAACCCTTTATGGCATTTGACCTGAAGTTTGAGGGCTTCGATCATTTTGGTAGGAGGGTGATTTTTGTAGATGTGCAGCCATCAGGTGTCTTGAATGCTTTGCAAAAAGCGCTGAATGACTTTTGTAAGAGGGAACTAAAGCTTAACAATGAGCTAAGCGACAAAGCTTTTCATCCGCATATGACCATATCTTTTAAGGACCTAAAGCCTAAAAACTTTGACCTTTATTGGAAGCATATTACGACGAAAAGCTTTGAAGCAGACTACTTTGTGAAGGATGTAGCCCTACTCAAAAGACTTGAAGGAAGATGGCAGGTGATATACCGCTTTACTTTGAAATCGTGAGTTTTGCCGTCTTCTTCGTTTCTTTCAGTTCTTCGAATACTTTGAGGTACTGATCTGTCACATAATCCCAATTGTACCTTAAAATCAGCCCTTCTCTAGCTGTTTCCCTTAGGAAACGCATGGACTCGGGTTGGGCTTCTGCTTTTTCAATACAATCTTTTACAGCATCACCTTTTTTGGCAAAGAACCAGCCGTGTTTACCGTCTTGCAGCATTTCCCTGTTAAATACCGTATCCAAAGCCAGGATGGCACAGCCATAGCCCATTGCTTTGAGCATTGCAGGGTTCGTACCCCCATATTCATGTCCATGAAAATAAGCATAGGAATGCAGGTACAGGGACTTCAGTTCTTCAGGGTCTGTAACATATCCTGTAAAGAGCAATCTTTCATCCGGGATTTCTTTCAATTTGCTTTCAAACTCATCCCGGTATGGAACATCACCAACAATCACCAGTTTTCTAGTTGAGTTGGATTTGATAAAACCTTCTACGATCAGGTCGGCATTGTTATCAGGAACCAATCTGCCCACGATCAGGAAATAGCTTCCTTTTTCAAGATTCCATTTTTTGATTTTGGAAATATCGGCAGTTTCCGCAGGATTGGCCCCGTAAGCGATGATGGTAGAATCTGTACCGAATTCTTCGCGGTATATTCGGTGCATTTCATCCGAATCATTGATAATCCGGTCGTAGTATTTTGTGGCCATTTTGGAGGCCCAGAGAAAATACTTGGAGCCTAATCCTCTCCATTTAGGTCTCAACCACTCCAGACCGTCCACATTGATGGCGGTAGGCTTACGAAAAATTCTGGAAAGCACCCCAAAAGGACCGTTACCACTGTTGACCACAAAAATCACGTCCACATCCGACATACAGGCATGCAGCATGGAGATAAAAGAATGGGTCAATTGTGTAAGACTTTTGGTTTCAATGGCCGGGGTGTAGATCAGTTTGATCCCGTTTACCACCGGAGGTTTTTCTCTGAACAAGGCTCTATGGCAATACACCCTTAAGTCCACCCCTCTTTTTTGTAGCCTTTCTCCCAATTCCTTTACCAATGTATCATATCCCCCATATACATAAGGGTATCCTTTGGCTCCGAGGATGGCTACTTTTAATTGTTCTTTTCCGGGAGTATCTGACATATATATTTTTCCATTTTTTGGGCAAATTGCCCATAACTAAATTCCTGTAAAACTCTTTCTCTGCCCCTAAGACCCATTTCTTTGGCTTTTTCGGCATGACTTAGCAGGTAACTGATATGCTCACTGCCTGTATTGACATCTTCTATATCGATCAAAAAGCCTGTTTCACCTTCTACCAACATCTCCATGGCTCCACCTGATTTGGTGGCCACGACCGGTTTTGCCGCTGCCATGGCTTCCAATACCACAGTCGGAAATGAATCCGGCAGTACAGAAGGCAATACAAATACCTGCGAACATTTCAGCAAATTCGGAACATCTGACCGAAATCCCAAATCCATGACGTGTTTACCTAAGGCATTGTCTTGGATAAAGGCTCCGATTTCCTCCAGAAGATACTCGTAACCTGGATATGGATCCCCTACTATTAGAAACAGGGCGTCCGGATGTTCCTTGATTACCTCTTTGGCCATTTTCAGAAAAAACAACTGACCTTTTCCGGGATTGATCCTTCCGATCATCGTGACGATTTTTCTGTCTTCCGGTAAGCCTGTTTTGGCAAAAAGCCCTTCAGTGCCATTTAGAAATGGGGTATAATCGATCCCATTGTGAATCACTTCAGGCTTTACATTGGAAAGCAGTTTGGACCAGTGTGCTGCTACAGATTCCGAAACTACAATCGGTCTTATTTCAGTGGCATCAATTTGCCTTGCCAAAAAACGGACCAAAAATTTCGGAGAGTTGATCATTTCATGAATATGCCAAATATGGGCGACTTTATTTCTCTTGGCAAATATCGCACCAACGATGACGGCAAGGGTGTTGGAATACACCAAAGTAAAAGGTTCTTTTTTATGGAGCTCGTTAAGATACCGGTAAGCTTTGAGAAATTTTCTGATGCGGTTCAGGATACCAAAGGGATTGAAGTACTTACGCCGAAGGATACCCAGGTTGACAATAGCAACCTCAATCCCGCGTTTTTCTACTTCTACCCTGAAAGGTCCTTCTCCAGGTAAAACCAATAAAGGAGAATAGCCCAAGTCCCTGAAAATCTCGATCACATAAATCAGGATCTTAGAGGCTCCATAAAGTTCGGATGAACTATGTAAAAAAATAATTTTACCTTTTTGACTCATGTTTTTTAAAATATAGCCTTAAAATTCCTGTTTTTTTGAAGGGAACAGCAAGCGTCTCCAAAAGAAATGAAAAGGGCAAAATCAAGGCGATCCCGATAAGAAGCCCGGGATTTTTTCTGTTTTTAAGATCGTAAATAATGTTTCCCTTATAACCAAGGTTGCCAAGCAGGGCACTCAACATCCCTAAAACCCCCAAATGTACTGAAAAGTATTGACTTTTGATCTTGTCAAATCCGAGTGCCGTTATTTTTTGGCTAAGTACCTGCTCATGCCAATGTGTCAAATGCTTGGGAATATCCAGGTGCATCCATTTGCTTCCAGCGATATTGGACTGCCAGCTGTGGAGGTTTGGGACTTCTACTATCAAAATCCCACCCGGCTTCAGATTTTTTTCAGTAAGTTCTTGTAATAATTCGATAGGATGCGGCAAGTGTTCCAAGACATGATTCAGGCTGATGACGTCGAATTCACCCTCTCCGATTTTTCCAGAATGGTAGTATTTCTCGATTACATCCAGCCCATATTTTTCTCTTGAGAAATCAGCCCTTTCCTTAGCAGTTTCTAAGCCAAGTGTTTGCCACCCTGCCTCTTTTGCTTTGAGTAAAAACTGTCCTTTACCAGATCCAAAATCAAGGCATTTTATGGGATTGGTCTTATTTATAATCCCAGTAACTGTTCTGATGACTTTTTCTGCTTCGCTGAAAATTACCCTTTCAAAAATCGACTTTCTATTGTCCACCACAGCATAGACCTTGTCCTCATAAAGTGCATCAACGTCAATGTCTTCTTGGATCAAGGTCCAGGATACTTGACATTGTTCACATTTCTGAATAGAAAGATGCAGAAGGCCTACTTGTCCTTTAGCATGGCAAACAGGGCATTGTTCTTGCCTCATAAAAGTTTTTCAATTCAATAATTCCGAAAATTACAGCTTTTTATGGTAAAAAACTTTTGAATTTGAACTGATCTTGAAGGCTTGGGAAAATATACATTTTTATGAATGCTTATGCCGTTTTATTGAATTTGAAATGAGATGCGAGAGACGAGAGTTGAGACTCAAGAGACAAGACTCAAGATGCAAGACACAAAATTCAAAACCCAAACTCCAAACTCCAAACTCCAAGCTCAAAGAATCAAACTCCAAGCTCAAAGAATCAAACTCCAAGCTTAAAGCTCCAAAACCCAAACTTGAAAATCCAAACTTAAAAATTCAAAATCCAAATAGGATTGCCCTTACCTTTTGGATTTCAGGATTCTTTCCATCACTTCGGCAAGTTTTACCTTGTCAATGGGTTTGGTCAGGAAATGGTCCATTCCAGCCTCCATACATTTTTCTTTTTCTGTTGGCAATGCGCCTGCGGTCAGGGCTACAATTGGGATATCACCTCCATGTGTTTTTTCATGCAATCTGATTTTTTTGGTCGCCTCAAAACCATCCATTAAGGGCATCTGCACATCCATAAATATCAGATCAAAATGTTCTGAATGGTATTTGTTTAGGGCTTCCTGTCCATTTTGACTTTCAACAATAATGGCCTCAGGGTAATGGTTTTTGACGATGGTTTTTACCAACAGCATGTTAAGGGGAACATCCTCTGCTATGAGAATCCTGATTTTATTATCGTTTTCAGGCGGATTTGGAATGGAAGTTTGCGCAGCTTGATCTCCCACAACATCTTCCAAAGGTTTCCTGCTCAGGTTGTTTAAAGTATGGAAAAGTTCCGAAATTTTGGCAGGCTTAAGCAAAAGTGCATCAATTTTAAGCTCCTTAACCTGCATTTCTATGGTATCATCATCAGCAGAGCTATAAAGGATCGTTTTTGGTTTTTTCCTATCTGGGTGTTCATGAAAAAACCGGTTGATTTCTCTGATAGTGGATAGACCATCCATATAAGGCATGTGGTAATCCACGATCATGACATCGAAATCCTGGTTTCCTGCCAACAATGTCAAAGCAGCAATACCGTTTTCAACGGAAGTAGTTCCAATATTCCAATGTTTTAAAATATTTTCAAGAATATTCCTGTTGTTTTGATTGTCGTCCAGGATCAGGATTTTTTTGAGGCTGTCAAATTCCCTTTTCTCCATTGGCAGGAGATCCTGATAGGATTTTGTCAGAGAAATAGAGAAAATAGACCCCTTTCCAAATTCAGAGGATAATTGGATGGAGGACCCCATTTTTTCTGCCAGCATCTGCGAAATGACCAAGCCTAATCCAGTTCCGCCAAATTTCCGCGTCGTAGAGCTGTCTGCCTGAGAAAATGATTTGAACAGTTTTTCCTGCTGAGCCTCGGAAATACCGATTCCTGTATCCCTAATGGTAAATGTGAATATTCCTTCTTTGTTTTCGGGGTCAGTTTGCTCGAAAGAGACTGACAATTCTACTTCACCTTGTTCTGTAAACTTGATGGCATTGCTGAGTAAGTTGACCAAAATCTGCTTCAGCCGGATCGGATCTACATAGATGAATCTTGGCAGATCCACCTGGATATTGAGTAAAAACTCAATGTTTTTTTTGTTGGTGTTGTATTTGACAATATCGGCTGTCTCTTCTACCAGATCGAGTAAATCTATTTCTACTTCTTCAAGTTCAAGCTTTCCAGCTTCTATCTTGGAGAAATCCAAGATATCATTGATGATACCAAGTAAGATGTGGGCAGAGGAGTTGGCACTTTGCACATATTGTCTTTGCTCATAGGTCAGAGAGGTATTGATCAACAAGTCGGTAAATCCAATGACCCCATTGAGAGGTGTGCGGATTTCATGGCTCATATTGGCCAGGAATTCAGACTTTGATTTATTGGCAGCTTCGGCCTCTTCTTTTGCCTTGATGAGATTTACTTCCAGCTGGGACCTCTTTTTGATATTGACAAGCATCTCTGCATAGACCAGCAGAAGCTTTAATTCAGTTTCTGAGTATTGGTGGACCTCTTTCACCCAATCAAATCCCACAAAACCCAAGAGCTCCTGATTGTAAAGCATGGGGAATGTAATCAGGGTTTTGATGCCTTGGGGCAAAAGGATGTCTTTCAAAGGACCTTCCGGTAGCTCATCTATTTCCGGTACCCCAAAAATCTCCCTTTTCTGATGTTTTTCCACCCAATGGGGAATATATTCCATGGGCATACCCTGAAGGTTGTCAATTTCAGGAGTAATGCCCTCAGCACACCATTCATAAGTATTGGATGCGGTGTAATCGACAAAATTATACTCAAAAATGTAAGCACGGTCAGCCTCTACAAAATGGCCCAATTGTTCTAGAGAAAGCAATACATTTTTCTCTAGGTCATCCAGATTCATATTGATATACTTGGAAGAAATATCAATCAGAATCTGTTGTAATTCCAGTTGTTTTTGTAGAAGTTGCTGACTACTATTTGTCTCTCCCTGTAGGCTGTCCATAGATCTGGTTTTCAGGACTTATTAGTTGATTAAAAGGTCATGAACCTTTTCAAAAACCAATGACAATAATGCTAATACTTTTTGTTAATCCCAAAACTTTCTAGCTTTAGTATAAAGAAAAATGTAATTTATGCATAAAAATATGTTATAAGGTGCAGTTAACAGGAGGTTGTCGGTTTGTTCTGAATATTGCAAAAGCTTTCACTTTTTTGAGGTCAATCTTCTGGGCTAGAAAGTCTTTTTTTTATTATTCTTTTGATGCCTTGGGTCTTCATAGGTCTGCTTTCCTTATTAGGGAAAATCGATTAGAAAAAAACAATAACTTTGACTTTTATTTAACAGTAAATTAATAAACTTTCTGAACTAAAGGTCAAGATTTTCTATTTCTTCACTTTTAGCCGGAAAGAATTCTGATCGGGATGCAAAAGAGTGATTTAAAAATAGGGTTTCTTACCATACCGGACCCAAAGGATAAAACCACTTGGTCTGGAACTTATTATCGCATGTATGACTCCCTGAGCCAGGAGTTTGCGCAAGTGAAATGCCTAGGTCCTGTGAAACATCGTTATTGGGAAAAAAAGATCATGGATGCCAAATTGTTTATAGCCAAGGTATTCCATAGGGTTTTTTATGGGAAGAAGTTCAATGTTGCCCATAACCATACCATCAGTAAATACTATGGGAGGTATTTCTCAAGGTTACTCCAAGAGAAAGCGTACAAAGTCGATGTGCTTTTTGCCCCGGTAGCTTCTGTAGAATTGGCCTATTTGGATACCTCAATTCCTGTTTGTTATTACTCAGATGCCACTTTTTCCTTGATCTCCAATTACTATGATGCCTTCAAAAATATATCCAATAAATCACTCAGTATCAGCAATGAAATAGAGCAACAGGCAATGGATAATTCCCAAGCCCAGGTTTTTTCATCCCAATGGGCATACGAATCTGCAAAGAAAGATTATGGGTCCAAAAATACACACATCGTTAAACTAGGGCCCAATCTGGATGAAGCTCCTGATCCTCAATTATTGGTCAAAAGTATCAATGATGGTGTCAATGTCCTTTTTGTCGGAGTTGATTGGAAAAGAAAGGGAGGAGATATTGTGTTGAAAACACTGGATATTTTGGTCGAGAAAGGTTATAAGATCAAGTTGACCGTATGTGGCTGCATACCCCCGGAAAAAAGGGATTATATGCGTGTAATTCCCTTTCTTAACAAAAATAAAAAAGAAGATGCGGTTCAATTGGAGAAACTGTACCTGGATGCTCATTTGTTTTTTATGCCCACAAGGGCAGATTGTACGCCCATTTCTTTTTGTGAAGCCAATTCTTTTGGATTACCGGTAATAACCACGGATACAGGTGGGGTTTCTTCAGTCATTGAGCAAGGCATAAATGGATTTTTATTGCCTTATGATGCAAGCAATGAAGATTATGCCAAGATAATTGAGTCATTGATTCTGGATGATGATCAATACCAGGCAGTTTCACGCTCTTCCCGTAAAAAGTATGACGAAGAACTCAATTGGACTTCTTGGGGCAAGCAGATGCGGGCTATCTTGATGCAATTGAAAAGCTGAAGACAGCAATGTGATAAAAGTCGAGTTGCATGTAAAAAAACTTCCAAAACCTATTCCAACATCAAACTATAATAGGCCTTCGCAAAAGCCTTTCTGCTAAAAATCTCCTTTCTTTGGTTTCCTTTTTGAACCAAATCTGCCCTCAGTTCAGGGTTTCGGGACAAGGCCTCCATTTTATCTTTGAGGTCAACAGGATTTCCCGTTTGGTGTACCAAAGCTGCATTTTCAGCTACTTCCATTAAGGCCTCCTGATCAGAAATGATCACTGCTGTCTGAAAGTGCATGGCTTCAATTACCGGGATGCCAAAACCTTCATTTTGGGAAGGGAAGACGTAAGCCATTGCTCCCTGATAGAGGCTTTTGGCCTCAGCGTCTGAGATAAACCCGGGAAGTTTGACCCGGTCTTCCAATTCGTATTCGGCAATTTTCGCTTTTACCTGCTCAAAATCATCCAGGGATTTTGACAAGCCCTTTTCTCCTCCCAATACCAGCTTATAATCACCGGGATTATCCTTTAGAAACAAGTAAAAAGCTTCTACCAATAGGGGTAGGTTTTTGCGCTTATCAAAAGAGCCTAAATGAAAGAAATACTGAAAGGGCTTTAAGTCCAGCTTTTCCAAAACAGCAGCATCACCCGGCCCATCGTAAATTTTGGGACACTGGTAGATGACTGCTGGAGTATTTTGTATAGGGGTTTCCCGTAGAATGGCTTTTTGGGCAAAGTAGGAGGTGGTGATCAATTTGCTGTTGCTCTTAATTCCCAATAGAATCATCTTCAGGAAGTATTTCCTCCAAAGGCTACTGTAGTTATGCGGCATCTGCCAGAAAAAAGCATCATGGATGACCGTATAACCTTTTGCTTTGCCTGCAAAAACAGGGTTTACGAAGTCAAAGCTCAAGATGATTTCTGCTTTGGCCTTTCTGGCTTTAAAAGGTAGAAGAAATTGCTTCCAAATAAAATAATAGACATGATACCAAAGTTTTCTCCAACGTGGGATTTGTCCCCGGAAAAAAGTAGTGGTGGACTGTCGCTTTGGATCATGGGTAAAAATCAATTCTAAATCCGGATTTGGGTACTCTTGTACAGCTTCACAAAATTCCAGCATGTAGGTTTTGATACCGGTCAGTGCGGTATTCAGATAAAACAGATCAACCAATACCCTTTTTTTCATTCTTGTATGGCTTGTTGGTACTTGATTTTTTGATCAGCATTGACAGCATAGCCTACCATCCACCAGGACATCCATGCCACATAACTGTATAATTCTGCATTAGCAGTAAATAAGGGAAGAATCAGCCCGACTTTTACTGCGGCTGCCACAAATGCGATCCGAGCAGTCATGATATTGTCGGATTGTCTGAAAACTTTAATGGAGGTGGTAATGCCAACCGCCAGGATCAGGATATAGAGGAACATACCAATCCATCCTAATTGCACCCCATAGATGAGGTATTGGTTTTCCCCGCCAATTCTTAATTCATCTTCTACTGCGCCCACATTTCCACTCATGGCAAGGCCCACACCCAGAGGATCAGCAATCATGGAGTCCAATGCCAATACCCATTCCACCACGTGGCCCACAGAAGAACTGTTTTCGAATGTGAGGGTGTCAATCACAAAATAATAGAAATCCTCAGAGGCAAATACCAGGACATAGACGACAAACAATAAAAACATAAATCCTCCAAACATGATAAGGCGGTATAGTCTAAAAATAACAGCGATAAAGAAAATCATCACAAAAAACGACACAAAGGCAGCTCTTGAGGCAGAAAACAATAAACTGGCAAAGGATGCAAACATGACGAAACCATACAAGGTCCAGTCTGTTCTTTTACTGGTGAGAAACCAAATCAAGCCTGCCGAAAATCCCAATAAAACAGAACTTGCCAGTTCCAAAGGATCGGCAAAAAAGGAAGCGAATCTTCTCGTAATGGCCTGGGTCTCAAAGGTCCAGGTCAATCCGAAATTTCCCGAAGGGTCTGTGTCTTTGATGTCTTGCTGAAATAAGGCAAAACCCGTGTGAGATTGTAAATGTGTGCCAATTAAAAACTCACCCACATTTACCACAAATGCGAGTATGGCAATGGTAAAAATCCCGTTGAAGAGTTTGTTGGCCTCTTGGTCGTCAAACTGTGTATTTCTCGCCAAAAAGTAAATCAGGCCAGGCATCAACATGTTTTTGTAATAGACGGCCTTGTTTAAAAATGTGGCCCCTCCCAAAGGCAGGACCATATACAGGAATCCCAAACCCAGGAACAACAGAAATAAAATATCAACCTTGTGCAGACGGATAGGGAATCGCAACAAATTCTTTTGATACAGGATAAAACTAAGGATCGCTGAAAAAATCACCAATTCTTTGAGGTATTGGTATACCTGAACCATCAGAGGAAGTCTAGAGCCTAAATAGACAAGACCTAATCCTGTGACATAAAAAGGAAGATAATACAAAACAAAAAAAATGGCATACTCCCACTTTCCTTCCAAAAGCATTTTCCTCATTACCCAAGAGGTAAGGATGACGGTCAGTATCGATATGATCAGGAATACGATTAGGGACATAGGGGGTGATTGACAGTATGGTCCAAAAACAGACCATCTTTAATTCCACGGATTACTGCTTTCGCTTTTTGAAATCTTCCACGCAAGCAAAAATAGCTTATCCAAGCCAGATATTTTCCCAATTGAAAGGGCCATGCTACTAGGGATTGGGGAAATTTAAGATGTCGTCTCAATAGAAAGAGCTGATTTCTGGAATGCAGGTAAAAGACAGTTGGACTTAAAGTGCCTTCTTTCGACTGTTTTTTGGATGAAGCATTTCCCTCATGGTAGATGATGCTTTTTGGACTCAGGTATAATTTATACCCTGCGGCTCTCATGCGCAATGACCAGTCTACATCTTCAAAATAGGCAAAAAAGGAATTTTGTAAAGGCCCTACTTTCCTGATGACAGGTGTTGGTATCAACATGCAGCATCCCGTTACCCATTCGAGTTCACTACTTTTTAACTCAAAGGCCTCTAAGGACATTCTATCCCCGATTGTTTCCGCCGTGCCTTGCCATTCTTTCATTTTGCCACCTGCACTCCATATCTTGGATGTATCCTCCATCAGAAGGATCAGGGGCTGAACGATGCCAACCTGAGGATGTTTCTTTGCATCTTCGATCATCTTGTCCAGAAAATCAGGGGAGACCAGCGTGTCATTGTTCAACATCAGTACATAGTCAAATCCATGTTCGAGTGCATAGGATATCCCGGCATTGTTCCCGCCTGTAAAACCTAAATTACTGTTGTTTTGAATGAGTGTGACATGTGGAAATTCCTTTTTCAGCAGCTCCCCGGAATGATCCTCAGAAGCATTGTCCACCAGGACAATCTGATAATTTGGATAAGAAAGGCCCTCTAAAGTCTGCAAACATTCTTTGGAGTGCCTGTATCCATTCCAATTAAGGACGATGATGGCTACCGAAGGACAACTTAAAGAATGCATGGACCAATTGCTTGTTTTTAAGGTAAATCAAGAATGAGTAAATAATAAAGATAACAAGTTCCGAAGACAAGAGCGCGACACACAATCCAACGGCTCCAAACTTGTAAGTAAGCAGAGAAGACATGCCTATCATGTAAAAACACATGAGCAAGGATGCCTTGAATAAGAGTTCTTTCTGATTTAGGACAAAAAGAATGATGCCATTGATGATGTTAAGCGATGCCAGGAAAGGGATAAATGACAAGATCTTAAGATAAGTAATGGATTGTTCCAATCGGCTTTTTGCCAGGATGGTGATGATAAATTCGGCAGAAAAAAAAGTTGCTAAAGACAAAAGCAGTGCAGCCCCCAGACCAAAAACGTAGGTTTTAAACAAGAAACGGATGAATTTTTCCTGACTGATTTGGTAAAGTTTGGAGGCATTTGGATAGACTGCCTGAATGATCAGTGTTGGGAGAATTCTTAACACCATCATGATTTTTTCGGACAAACTGAACATTCCAAGTGTAGTGTCATTGCCAAAAAAACTTAAAATGATCAAGCCCCCACTCACCGTGATATGGGAAACAATATTGGATAAAAACAGGTAAACATTGTCCTTGAGAGAAAACCAGATGGCTTTGATTTTTGGCCAATAGAATCGGATTTCCATCACATAGTAAATGTACAATAGCAAAAATAGATTGAGCCCCAGGGCGGGAACACCTAAAATGAAATTCACCCATTTGGACTGTTCAGGAGAATGAATAAAGAGGACGATACCAAAGAGAAATAGCAGTTTGCTGAAGACATTGGTAATGGAGATTAACTTCATTTTTTCCATTCCCTGAAAAAACCATAGGGGTAGCGTTGCCTCGGAAAACAATAAAATGATAGAAAAGACCAAGATGGTCTTGTACTCCTTAAAGAAATTGAAGCCATATGCCGAAACAAGCAGTAATAAAGCTGTCACGCCTGCCATAAATATCCGGCTAAAAAGAATTTGCGAGACCACCTTTGATAAGCCCTTCCGGTCTGTTTGATTGATGGCCACCTCTCTTGGGCCACTGATATTGAAGCCAAAACCGACCGCAATATTGGTAAAGATGATCACGGAAAGGGCAAGATTGACCAGGCCAAATTGATCAACCCCTATGGATTGGATCAATAATGGCATTGAGATGATCGAAATGAGCATGTTTGATGCCTGAATCAGCACTAAAAAAATGAAATTCTGAATGGACTTATTTTTGATATAAGCGCCAAACGGAAAAGAAGAAATTTTTTCAAACATGATTAAAGATTAATGCGCTCAATCATTTTGGATGTGCAGCTGGTAGAGTTTCCGGAGGTACAGCAAAATGAACACTACAAATAGAGCGGTAAACGCCCCTATTACCACGCCCTTTACCAATTTTAGTTCCGTTCTTCTCAATGGGTAATTGGCAGCATCTACGATTTGAATCAATGGAGAATTGTTCCGATGGTTGACTTTCGCTATTTCCAGATTTTTGACCACCTCTGCATAAATAGCTGATGATGCCTGTACGTCAATCTGCTTTTTCCTTCCTTCTACAGTTCCTGATTGTAAAAGGGGATTCGGATTAGGGATACGGTCTGAAATTGCCGCATATTGTGCCAGGTTCTCGTCAAGTATGGTTCTTACCGAATCCGCCTGGTGCTGTAATATACTCAAGTTTTCTGCTGTTTTTTTGGTCTTGGTCTCAAAGTAGAAAGTATTCACATTTTCCACTAACTTCTCATTGAAGACCTTGGCAAACTTCTCATCTTTGGACGAAATATTGACCTGAATAATGGTAAGCTTCCTGTTTGGCTTTTCTACCGAGAGCTGCTTCTCTCTGATACCCTTGGCAATTTCTTTGATCACTGAATCCTGCTGGATTGAAAAAGTCTCTCTCGGTTTGGAAAAATCCATTTGATTGAGATCTACTTTTTTCTTCCATTTTTCGTCAAGTTGATTGAATTCAATATACCTTTCTATGAGTAACTTTCCTTCATCAAAGGGACTCAGAAGTGTTTTGCCGAGCATATTGTCCGAGCGGTACAATTCCATGATATTGTCCCCTTGAAACAGTCCTGAAGAACCCCCTAATGAACCCAGGTTTACCCCGACTATCGAAGCCAAACCTGACATTTGTCCCAGTCCTGACATTTCTGCTTCTTCTAGTACAAATGATGTTTCAGCATGAAAAACGGGTTTTTTCATCCAGGATGCGATAGCTCCTAATCCAGCGCCAATCAAGCCTGCCAGCATCAGCACCTTCCATTGCCCCAAGAAAAATGAGATCCAAAATTTCACTCTTAGAATCAATTCCCGTAAGGTGATTTTATCGTCTACGAAATGCTTATTTGATTGCATCTTAAGGGTTGATTTGGGTGATGACTAGAACTAAAGTGGCCAAACCTGTAGCGATACCCACCAATTCACCTGGACGTACCGGTACCCTTGGACCTTTGGTAGGAATAATGATCTCAGAACCAGGTCTGACTGATGGATAGGATCTTAGACCCAAAAAGCTTTTGGTCCTGGCTACCTCTCCATTGGCATAGACGACGTAGGTTCTTTTTCTGTTGGCACGGATATCAAAGCCACCTGCACGGTTGATATAATACTTCATGCCCCTGTCTTTTTCGAACCTTACTGTGGCTGGATAGACTACATCTCCGCGCATTCTTACCGTCTGCAATTGCCTTGGGACGGCTATAATATCTCCTTCCTCCAAAATCAGGTCTAGGTCTGATCCGGGATTCTTTAAAATGGCTTCCAGGTCAATCGCTACGGCTTCCGTTTGTCTGATTTTAGCTGGAGTCAGGTCTGCTCTTGATTCAGTAATTCCGGAGATCACCTCTTTTTTCGATGCAGCAGCTGCAGCACCTTCACCTTTATCGGTTGGGGTATTGCCCAGATCTTTGAACAAACGTTCCAACAAGAGCTCCTGCGCTTCAGAGTTATTGGGATCCATCAGCATCTTTTGTTGTAAGTCAAGAAGATTTCGCTGACGTCTGATCTGCTCAGACTCGTTTTCATAAAACTCCGTTCTCCTGATCAAAGTGGCACCATTGGCATAAGCAAAAGCAGTTAGTCCTCCTGCTCTTTGGATAAGGTCTGAGATTCTTTCCTCAGCCGAACGGATGGAGAACATACCGGGAGAATTGACCTGTCCTTCTACAGTCACGATTCTATCTAAGGTGAAGTTGGGCTTTCTCCTTACAAGAACCATATCATAAGGTTCCAAAACTGCTGAGGAATTACTGCTGATCAGGCCATTTTCAAGACCGACAGGAATCAATTCAGAAAAGGTTCCTTCCTTTGATGTGGAAGACCTTCGGGCTATTTCAATATCCTGTGAATTGGCAGCTTCTCTCAATCCACCTGCCAAAATAATCAGTTCTTCAACAGACATATTTTTGGAATATGGATAGGTGCCAGGATTCTTCACCTCTCCATTGATCTGCACATAAAATTCTTCTTTAAGGTCGTAAATGCTGGAAATCCTGACCACATCTTCCCTTTTCAATTGGATGTCCGGAGCTGTGCCATTGAGTACTTCTCCAAGGTTGACTGTCAATACTTCTGTGCTCAGGTCATCAAAGGTCCTCAGGATACTTGCTCTTTCCAGATAGGCATCTCCTCTTAAACCCTCTGCATTTTTAATCAGCTGGCTTAGGGTAAGTCCTTCCGTCCGTGCATAATTGCCTTCTCTGAAGACAGCTCCTTTGATCTGAACCCTGTTCGTAAACCTGTTCAATACTTTACCGACGGTATAATCATCTCCACCTTTGACCAGGAATAGGCCGAACTGATTGTTGTAAATATCGGATACAGCTCTTTCCTTTCCGGTAATTCTGGTGACATTGATCCGATCTTTGAAAGCCTCGTCGGTAAAGCCTCCTGCATAACGCAACAGATCCTCAAAGGTATCTCCTTCTTTGACTTCAAATGTCTTGTTTCTTTTGACCTCACCTCTAACACTGGCCCGAGCCATAAAAGGTTCGACCAAGATGACGTCCTGATCTTGGAGCTGTACATCTAGGTTGGCCTGCCCATTGACCAAAAAGTCATAAACATCTATGGTGGCAACAGTCTTTCCATTTCTGACGATTTTGATGTTTCTCATGGTCCCGTTATCATTGGGGCCACCCGCGGCATAAAGGGCATTGAATACCGTGCTGAAGGCACTCAAAGTGAAAGTACCCGGTAACCGTAATTCCCCAACAAGATGCACCTTAATGGTCCGGATATTTCCTAATGTTACCTGTAAAAAGGTGTTGGGGTTATTGCCTCTTAATCCTGTATAAAAACCGGAAACCCTGTTTTTGATGATGGCGGTAGCTTCTTCGATGGTTTTGCCAGAAACACTGATAGGGCCAATGTTATCCAGAATCAGAAACCCGTCGGCATTGATGCTTGCCTCATAATATTGCTCGGACTGGCCATAAATATCCACGTAAACCATGTCTCCAGGACCTAGGATATAATTCTTAGGCGTAGCCATGTTGAGGCTTGGCTCAAAACTCAATCTCCTGTTTTTGTTGTAAAAAAGATCAGACCCGAAAATATTGGAGTCAGCACCCTCAAGGCCTTCTATATCTGTTTGGTATTTTAGAATCCCTTGGGATATTTCGTTGAAGTCCACCTGTTGCCTGGGATCTCTTTTGGAGGCAGTTGTCCTGCTTCGAGTACTGGCTGTAGCCAGATCGAGTTCTTCGATTCTTCTTTGGAGTTTCTCTGCTTCACGGGCGGGAAGTCCACGTAGCCTGGCCATTTGGATCAGTTCCATTTCGTTGATGCCGGCATCACTTGCCCTTCTTACCAATTCACGGATCTGCTCATCTGTCAGTTCATCCACATTGACACTGGCAATATCGGCAAGACTCTGAGCATGGGATTGCTGTGGTGCAACCAGCAAAAAAGCCAATCCAATCAAGAGATAAAAGAAATAATGCAATCCGGTTTTTTGGGCGATGGAGTGCTTGGAAGGATAGTCTTTCATATGTTTCAACCTTAACTTTCAAAGAATTTTGAATAGCCTCCTTCAAAAGTTTTTTGGCATTTTTTCCAATTAAAATAGTATAAAATCAGCGTAAAGATAAGTATTCCCAGTTGTAAAGAAATAGTCATGAACGTAAATTCAGCAAGAGTCGGACTACTCTGTACAGTTTTTGCAGATTTCTATCTGTTTTCTATCGGTAAGAAGTTGACTTCTGAATGCCTGATATTTAGGGGATTTCCAAATCTCAGTAATACTCTTTTCCTGTACTTTGCCCATGACGTGCTCACCATCTTTATCAAAGCAGCAAGGTACCCACCTACCATCCCAAGTAACCACTGCTCCCTGCCACATTCTCCAGCATTTGTTTTCGATTTCTTTTTTGAGCTTCCATTTTCCCTGACCATCTGGAATATACCGGGAGTATTGTAGGTCTTTTGGAATCAGTTCAGAACCATTTTCAAAATCATAGATCTGTGTGGTTTTCAGCTGTAGTTCGTCTACCCCTAATTCGGCAGCCCAATGCTTGAGTTCAGGGATTTGATGTTCATTTTTACCTGTGACCAAAAACTGTAGGATTACCCTAGGAAATAGGAGTCCCGCCTCTTTTCTTCTCTTAAACAGCAGCTCTAAACCTGATATCACTTTTGATAGTTTTCCTCCAATCCTATAGTCTTGGTAAACCTCTTGGGTAAGGCCGTCCATTGACACGATCAATTGTTTGAGGCCGGACTGTAATGTTTTTTTTACATTTTCCTCATTCAGGTAATGGGCATTGGTAGATGTGGAGGTAAATATCTTTTCCCGGTCGGCTATTTGTACCAGCTCCAAAAACTGGGGATGTAGGTATGGCTCTCCCTGAAAATACAGGTGAAGGTAGGTGAGCGTTCCTTTGGATTGATGGATGATGTCCTGAAGTAAATCTTTTTGCAGCATTCCTGTAGGTCGGGTAAAACTCCTCAGACCACTTGGGCATTCAGGACATCTCAGGTTGCAACTTGTCGTAGGCTCTATCGAAAGGGTAGTAGGCTTACCCCACATGATGGGTTTTTTACGCCATCTGCTATATTGAAATGAAATAAGCAGCAGGAAATAATTGATAAGTTTTTTCCACGTCAAATATTTAAAAAATGCTTTGGCTGTTATCCATCGGTTTTTCACAAATTGAAGTAATCAAATTTCCCGCAAATAAAAAAGGGGCTGTCCGAAAAGGGCAGCCTTTTTTATGCTGCAATTTTTTGATTTTGAAAATCTAAAGTCATGATTGGGGATTTTTGATTAGATTTTTTCCTTGACACGTATAATACTGGTC
>NZ_JBHLWI010000016.1:0-117174 GCF_042432905.1 Fontibacter flavus
ACAATTGCCAGTCTGATTTTTAAAAACTACCTTAGACATTGTTGTATTTTGTTCAACTCTAAAATAATAATTTTAGAGAAGATCAACAATAAAAAAAGGGTGTCTCGACTTTTCGGACACCCCCAATAATCAGGAACACATGAGCAAAATTCAAACTTAAGTCTTCATGTATTTGATGCACAAATCAACACATTAAGCGTAATGACCAAAAATTTCAATCTTTACCTTTGAATTCAGACTTACTTCCATATCGGTTTGACAACCAACTGAATAAAGTCATTTATCTTGCTTTCATTTTTTCCTTTTCACTTTCATTATAGAATTTATTTAAGTAATATTAAGAGATGAGGGGAAGAGGGCATAAATTGATAAGTCTATTTATTCGTCATCATTGATTTTAGGTTTAGCACTACCTTATTTTGTGCAGATAATTACAAGACTATATCAGTTTTTTGCCTAAACAGCATTTAGGAAAATCCCAAGTTTTTACCCCCTAAATGCTGGTGCAAAAGGAAATTTGAATCCGCATGAAATAGCATATGGACTTGGATTGATTCCAAAGCCTTAACCCTATTCTCTGTATCATTAGTTTATTTTTATTGCGCATATTTTATGATTAAATCACTTAAAGTTTTCTTTTAATAGTTTAACCCTTTTCCCTTCATGGCTTCAACAAATGTAGTAACCTATCTCAGTACCCGATTACAACAGCTGGGAGTAAACCACCTGTTTTCAGTCCCAGGTGATTATACCAGTGATCTTCTTGAAATTGTCGATACGCAGACATCTCTGACACGCATTGGAAACTGTAATGAACTCAATGCAGGCTATGCTGCTGATGGTTATGCCAGAATCCATGGCCTTGGAGCGGTTGCCGTCACCACAGGTGTCGGATCCTTCAGTTTATTAAATGCAATTGGAGGTGCTTTTGTGGAAGATATTCCTATAGTCGCCATTATCGGTACTTTGAGCAATACCAAATCGCTGGACGAGATTAATGGTGCCGAATTATACCACCACAATGTTGGAAGCGGTGATGCCAATATTCAAATTTATAAACCTGTAACGGTCGCATTTGAAAAAATCAGCAACCCCATTAACGCTCCTGCTCAGATTGATAGCGCCTTAACAACCTGCATCAGTCAAAAGAAACCCGTGGCAATTGAAATCACAGAGGATTGTTACTATATGCCATGCGCTGATCCTGTAGGTATTCTTTCCCCAATTCCAAGTTACGAACCAATTGCTACACTACGAGAAATGGCTGCTGCTACTCCCCCCAATAAATATGCAAAGCAAATCGTCACAGCCCTTGACGGCGCTGCACAGTCTATCTATAAAAAACTTTCTGCCAGCAAAGCCCCAGTTTTATGGATCGGAAAAGAGATCCAGACCTATAGCCTTCAAGATAAGTTTCTCGCTCTTTTGGATAAAATAAAAGCACCTTTTGCCAACAGTTTACTTGGCAAAGCCATTATCCCCGAAGATAACCCATGGTTTATAGGTTTACACGATGGGGTCTTTACCTCAGCTTACACCAATCAGTTTATCCAAAAAAGTGACTGTCTGATCGGTCTGGGGGTATGGAATACAGACCTGAATCAATTTGGAGTAAACAGTAGCAACTTGGGAATGATCAGTGACATTGATGTCTCCCGAAGTATGGTAAAAGCCGGTAACGAACTTTATGTTCAGGTATCGCTTTCTGACTTGCTAGATGCACTTCTGGCTCTGATTGAGAAGTATGGCTACCGTCCTGTATGGTCTCCTCCTTCAGCTCCCACCCCACCTACACCCCCGAAAGTTTCAGATCCTATTACCTATGATGGATTCTACCAGGTTTTGGACACTTTTATCACAGCTGAGCACCTCATTGTTGCCGATATTGGTCTCTCCACATTTGGTGGTACCTCTTCCTTGAAAATAACAAGACCTAATGGTATACAAGCACAAAATATCTGGGCATCCATCGGATGGAGTGTACCTGCTGGACTTGGTGCCTCCTTCGGAGAAGGAACCCGCACACTGGTAATAGTTGGGGACGGAGCCTTCAAACTTACCTGTCAAGCAGTATCTACTATGGTCATGGAAAAAAGAAACACGGTAGTATTTGTCATGAACAATAAGGTATATGGTGTGGAGCAAATGCTACTCGATCCAGCACCATATAAGCCCGGTTCCACAGCTCCTTTTGAAGATGCCAATGTCCTACAACAGTGGGATTATGTAAGCTTGATGAATGCTTTTTCTAATAATGCATCAAATGGATTGGCTGCCAATGTTAATACCGTACAGGACCTCCATAATGTCCTGGAAACCATCAACCTTAATCCAGATGCCACTTTTCTAGTGAATATCAACCTGAACGAGAGGGATTATCCTTCCGCCTGGTCTCAATTTGTAAATAAATGATCCCTCAACACCAATCAGGAAACATGAGCAACACAACAAAACAATCTGATATTTTAATCATAGGCGCAGGGATGAGCGGACTTTTTGCTGCTTGGCGCCTATTATCTGCCAACCCTGGTCTTCATATTCAAGTAGTAGAAAAACTACACCGCACCGGCGGACGACTGGAAACCACTTTTGTGGACATCAACGATGTCAACGGAAATAAAGTGACCGTGCATGATGAGGAAGGCGGAATGCGCTTTGTGCCTCAAGAAAGTGGGCAGATGCAGCACCTATGGAAACTGATCAATACCATGCAGCAAGCAGGACATCAGCTCACACCTGTTGATTTTATCATGGGGGATGAGAATAATCGCTATTATGTCAGAGGAAGGTCATTCTCCCAAAAGGATGTGAATGACAGCAATCAGAAAATCTGGTCAGAGCTTTTTGCATTGGCACCTTCAGAGCAAGGTAAAAATCCATCCGATATACTTCAAGAAGTCATGAATGAAATCATGCGCCAAAATAAAGACAAGATTAAAGATATTCCCAAGTCACCAATCGAATGGATTAAATTTAGAAATTACTGTACGTTTGAAGATTATGAAGGCAAACCGGTAATCATCAACAAATGGGGGTTTTGGAGTATGTTACGCAAATATGGCCTCACCCAAGAGTGTATCGAGATGTTGAGCCATGTATTTGGGTTTATGGGACCGTTTCAGGAATACATCAATGCCGGAGAAGGGCTTCAGATACTTTTTGATTTCCCCAAACCCGACAAAACCCCTTTCAAAACGCTTTTGGAAGGATTTGAAAGCCTGCCATCTGCCTTAGAAGCTGAAATCAAAAAATTGAATGGACAGATCGACTTACAGGTAACCGTAGAATCCTTGACTCCCAATGCATCTGGATATGAGGCCAAAGGCAAGCAACTTAATTCAGGAGAACAAATCACCTATACCGCTAAAAAAGTCATTTTGGCCATTCCAAAAAAACCGCTCAAGATTTTGGCGGAAAATTCTTCCGCTTTGTCCGGCAATGCCCTTTTCATCAATGCAATGAACAGTGTCAAAAACATGGAATTGACCAAAGTTGGCTTGTATTTCAAGGAACGTTGGTGGCATTCTAATGGAAAAATCAACCTTACCAACGGTCCCAATTTTACAGACCTGCCATTAGGATCTGCTTATACCTTTTCCCAGTATCCTACAGATGATGAAAAAGATAAAGCCTATAACGGACCGGCAGCTCTCACCCAATACACAGATTATATCAGGGGAAATTTCTGGATGGAACTCCAAAATATAGGCGACAAGTACCAGACTGAAGAATTCCCCACAAACCCTTCAGGCACCTATCCGGCATCCAAAGCCCTGGTCATTGAAATGATGAAACAGCTCAAATTACTTTTTGGACTGAGTGAAAATGAAACCGTACCCATGCCTGTCCTCAGCACTTACCGGGTTTGGGGTGAAGGCGAATTCGGATATGGCTATCATCAGTATAAACTTAATGTCAATGATCAGACAGATGTTTATCCGAAAATTTATAATCCTGCTACAAACCTCTTCGTGTGTAATGAGTCTTGGTCACCGGAACAAGGTTGGGTCGAAGGAGCATTAATCATGAGTGATTATGTGTTGGTCAAAGGATTTGGATTCAAGCCCTTTGCAAGCGACGGCATCTCAAAAATTTAATTTTACCATACAATAGCATTCAAATTTTCCCAATAACCCTAATAACTACAAGCATGAAAGCCAAAACACTTCGAGGTAATTCACCAAATGAAATTGAAACTGCTTTTTCAGAGGCCATTGCAGACGGATTCAAACCTACTCTTGCAATTGTGTTTCTATCCATTGCCCAAGACAGGGAGGCCATTTGCGGTCTTCTGGAAAAACACAACATTGATATTTTCGGCTCCACTACAGCTGGGGAATTTATTGATGGGGAAATCGGTGAAGAGTCCGTCGCCATCATGCTTCTTGATATTGATCACAAATATTATAAACTCACTCACCTTGAAACAGGTAATAGCCAAACGATTGACTTGGCGAAATCTATCGGTAAACTGGGACTCGAAACTTTTTCTAATCCCGCATTTATCGTGGCTTCAGGAGGTATCAGCACTGATGGGGAGATGATTGTCCGTGGAATTGAAGAAGTAGTCGGATCCAAAGTGACCATCTTTGGTGGACTTGCAGGTGATGATTTCAAAATGTCAGGCACCTATGTGTTCACAAATGGTAACTACAGTATCAACGGCTTGGTGGTCATCATACTGGATGAAGACCATATTCAGGTAAAAGGTCTTGCCACCAGTGGTTGGGAACCGGTAGGAACTATCCGCACCATTACCAAAAGTGAAGGTAATGTGGTTTACACCATAGACGATCAGCCTGCATTGGATGTGGTCATCAAATACATGGGCGTAAACAAAAATCTGGATGAGTGGAAAGATGTGATCATCAATGTTGGATCAGAATTCCCTATGCAGCTGCAGCGTGAAGGTTCAGAACCGGTAATCCGTGCGCCCTTATTTGCCAATAAAGAAGATAGGTCCCTCGTATGTGCAGGAAGTGTTCCACAAGGTTCAAAAGTACGCTTCTCCCTTCCTCCGGATGACTCTGTCATTGACAAAGTGGTCAGTGAATGTGAGACAGTAAAAACCAATGAAATTCCGGAAGCGGATGCCATGATCATGTTCTCCTGCAAAGCCCGTCATTTATCCCTAGGCCCAATGGTAAGTGAAGAGATTGATCAGGTAAAAAATGTTTGGGATGCGCCACTTATCGGTTTTTTCAGCTATGGGGAAATGGGAAAGGCTACAAAAGGAAAGCATGAATTTCACAACAACACCTGTTCCTTGGTGGTTTTATCTGAAAAACAATAACATAAACCCTTCAATTTTAATAAATTACATTCCAGGCACTAAAACCTCTATCAAAAGACCCAAAATTAATACCCATATCTATTTATATGAAACCACTCCTCAAACAGCTTTTAGAAATGCTTGAAGGGGCTGAATCGATCAGTAGTCAGCAACTTGTGGAAATGAAAAAAATTATTCAAAATATTGATAAGGAATTAGCTTATGTTGAATTTAAATTAGAACGTACAGAGAAAGTAAAGCGAACCACATCAATTCTTCTGGAAGAAACCATTGAAGAACTTGAACAAAAACGCTTGGCAGTTGAGAAGTTAGCTTTCATTTCTTCCAGACAGGCATCCCAGGAAAGGATCAGGGCTGAAATCGCTTCTATGAGAAGGGCCGAGGACCTCAAAGAAATTTCTCCATTGATATGGGAGGAGCTACAGAACATGAAGGTCCCTTTTATCCGTTGTGGGGTTTTTATCATTGATGAAGAAGCACAACTCCTCCAGATCTTCCTCAACACCCCTCAAAAAGAATCTATTGCCGTCTTACATATCCCCTATGAAGGAATTGGACTGACAGAAAAAGTATATAGTGCCTGGAAAAGGCAGGAAGTATACAAAGAGAACTGGAAAGAATCCGACTTCAATAATTGGGTAAAAACCTTGGCCAATAAGGGCTATATTGAGTCAAAAGAACATTATGGAGCTGGGGTAAGCCCGGTAAATCTAGAACTTCATTTTATTCCATTCAAACAAGGTATGCTCTATATAGGGAATACTGAGCACCTTTCAGAAGAAAATCTTGAATTGGGACGTTCATTGGCAGACACTTTTTCTGTTGCCTATGACCGATATGAAGACTTCACCAAACTGGAAATCGCCAAAAAAAATGTGGAAATCACCCTAAAAACCTTGCGCAACACCCAAGATCAGTTGGTTCAACAGGAGAAGCTAGCCTCGCTGGGACAACTTACTGCAGGAATAGCCCATGAAATCCAAAACCCCCTCAATTTTGTGAACAACTTCTCAGAAGTCAGTAATGAGTTGATTGAAGAAATTGAAGAAGAATGGGCTAAAAATCCTGATGAAAGAGATGAAGAATTGGTCAAAGAGATACTGGCAGATATGCGGGTAAATCTTGACAAAATCAACCATCATGGTAAGCGGGCGGACGCCATTGTCAAAGGCATGCTGGCACATAGCAGAACAAGTAATGAGGAAAAAGTACCCACAGATATCAATGCCTTGGCTGATGAATATCTTAGGTTGAGTTTCCATGGACTACGGGCAAAAGACAAATCCTTTAATGCTGATTTTAAAGCGGATTTTGATCCTAACCTTCCTGAAGTAAATGTGATCTCCCAGGATATAGGAAGGGTATTATTGAATTTGATCAATAATGCTTTTCAGGCGGTAGACAGCCAACGTAAAAACTTCAATAGTTCCAATCCAAATGAAGATTGGGAGAAAAAGTACCAACCCCTTGTCTCCGTATCTACAAAAAATCTTGTCAATAAGATTGAAATCTCTGTTTCCGACAATGGTTCTGGCATACCTGATGAAATCAAGGACAAAATCTTCCAGCCATTCTTCACTACAAAGCCATCCGGACAGGGCACAGGCTTGGGATTATCTTTATCTTATGATATCATCAAGTTGCATGCAGGCGAAATATCAGTCAACTCAGAAGTAGGGAAAGGCACTACATTTACCATTCATCTGCCTCTGTGAGAATAGGGGAAATCAATTACGGGGGATATGGATAAAAAACGCTGTGCCTTTACCTATTTCCGTTTCAACAGTAAGCGTGCCGCTATGGCTTTGCGTGATGATGTCATAGGATAAACTCAGTCCTAATCCAGTACCTTCCCCTGTGGGTTTGGTCGTAAAAAAAGGTTCAAAAATCCGTTCCCTGATTTCTTCTTGAATACCCGGTCCGTTATCCGCAATTTTGATTTCTATAAAATCTTCTATCACCCTACTGGTGATGATTACTTTT
Source organism: Fontibacter flavus (assembly GCF_042432905.1). Classification (NCBI taxonomy): domain Bacteria; kingdom Pseudomonadati; phylum Bacteroidota; class Cytophagia; order Cytophagales; family Cyclobacteriaceae; genus Fontibacter; species Fontibacter flavus. The sequence goes on from NZ_JBHLWI010000016.1 coordinate 7,277, forward strand.
GGCTCATAAGCCTCTCCTTTTGCTTTCTTTTCTGACCAAACTGCATCAAGAGCATTTCCTATGATATTAAGCAGGGCCTGACCCAATTCCTGGGCGAATACTTTCACCTTACCAAGGTCTTTCTGGAGATCAAGTTCAACTATAATTTTTAAATCAGGAGTCTTGGATTTTTTAGATTTGACTGCTACTTCTTGATAATGTTCAATCAATCCGTTCAAATCCACAAAATCAAATGCTGACTTGCTGACCTTTGCATGTTGGGCCATGGACTGTACAATTGCATCTGCCCTCAGGCCATGCTTTTCAATTTTGGAAGTATTTTCCTTCAGGCTGGCCATCAGGTAATCAATCTCTTCGAGATCATTGTCCTTGATCGCAACTGAGAGCTCATCAATCAACTCCACTGTGACGGATGCAAAATTATTGATGAAATTCAGAGGATTCTTGATCTCATGGGCTATGCCTGTAGCCAACCTTCCCAATGAGGCCATTTTTTCTGCCTGAATCAGCTGATTTTGGGCAGATTTAAGCTCATTATATGCCTTTTCCAGAACCTGAACTTTTTCAAGTTCAATGGCTTTTTTCTCAATTTCCGTTTGAAGGGCCTTTGATTCAGCCTCTGCTGCCATTGATCTGGCAGTTGCCGTCTGGGCATGAAGTTCGGCCTCCCTCAACCTCGCCGCATCCCTTTCTTTTTTGATCAGTTTGGCTCTTTGGTACTTATCAAACACATAAAGTATCAAACCTAAAATCACCAAATAGATGATAAAAGACCACCATTGTAGCCACCATACAGGCTCTATATTAAAACTGTAGCGGATAGGCTCCAATGATTCCACTCCGCTTTCATTGATGGCCATGACCTCCAGGGTATATTTTTTTGACCAAAAAAAGGCAGGAAGATTGGTATAACGCAATCTTCTAACAGTACTCGGCTCTGACCAATTGTCATCATAACCCAATAATCGGGTTCTGTACCTGACACCGGAAACATTGGCAAAGCTCATGGCGGCATATTCAAAGGTAATTTCATTGCGGTCCTCAGAACCCATTGAGGTTTCAATTAAAGTAAACTGTACAATGGGGGGAACATTATTAATCCTATCAAAATCAGGATGATAAATGGACAATCCATTAGACGTACCGTAATATACCTGACCTTTATGATCAATCTTCAAAGATCCATACAGCCAAACTTCATTGTCGATCAGACCATCTAATCTTGTAACTGTCCTGATCACAGCATTGGTACTGGGATCAAATTCAGTCAACCCTTGATTGGAACCTATCCAGAAATTTCCTGAGCTAGGTGATACCGCAAAGCTTATGGTGTTATTTGCCGGTAAACCTGATTCTTTGTTGATCAAGTTTAGGATCTTGGGAGCATTAGGGTCTAATGCAATCAAGCCTTGCTGTGTTCCTACCCATATCTTCCCCTCATGCCAAAGAAGTTTCTCTATATGATTGGTAGGTGCACCATTTTCTGTGTTCCAAAAAGGCATAAAAATTTTGGAAGAACGGAATCTTGGGTCCTGCAGTTTTTCTACTGTCAGTGGTACCTCAGATTTATACAAACCCTTGTCCAATGTTCCGACAAATAAGTGTCCTTCCTGATCTATTGCAACCGATTTAAACAATTGAGCAGGTAAGCCGGAATTTTCATCTAATTCCAAAACTTCTTGGCCCAATACAAATGTTAAACTCCTTAATCCCGGAAACCATATACTTTCAACACTCCTAAATGCACCACTTCCCGGAATTGTCAACTTCTCCGAAGCAATGATAGGAGGACTTTCCGGAATATTGAACAAATATGCATTCTTTCCCCTGATGGTTATTTTTTTGATGTTTTCCGCCCCCTTGATAATGAGTTTCTGATCAAAAACAATGGCATTCAAACCTTGAGTGGTAGCTACCCATATTCTTCCATCCTGATCTTGTTCGATACCGTTGACCCAATCTCCCAAAAGACCGTCACTTTCGTCAAAAACAGTAGATTGTCCATCCTGATGGATACAGGAAAGACCACCCTCCGTTCCCACCCAAACCTTGCAAGGAGAATCAATGGTTCCTGGCACCAAAACAGTATTGACCTTTGCTGAAGGAAGGACTGGTTTTTCTCCTGCATTGGACTCAGCTGTGAAATTCTCGAAGGCTTGATAATTAAAGCGGAGTTTTGAAACACCACCTGATTGGGCAATCCAGATATTATCTTCTCTGTCTTTATAGACATGGAAAATATTATCACTCAACAGTCCATTGGCCCGAGTAAAGCCACCCAAATTTGTTATTGATTTTTCGTCAAACCTCTTGATCCCAGAAGCTGCATTGGAAGTCCAGATATTTCCTTCTTCCATGACAAATATCCCTGTGATATTGGTCTGGGCTTCTTTGGAAACCAATTCAGGCTCAAGTCTATTTCCAGCAAACCGCAGTAACTCTCCATTTTGCTTAAAGGTCCATACCTGGCCGAGATCATCCTCAAAAATGGAAACAAAGTTTTGCTCATTTGATCCTGAACGGGGTGAATAGACGATGTCAATTTGCCCATTCTTCATCTCTGCCAGAATACCCCCTTCCAATCCAAAAATCAAACCCTCGGTCTTTTTAGGAAATACTGCAGTTACTGAAAGGTTTATGGAAGAATTCAAATTTGTGGCAACAGTGTCTACTTCCAACAATCCTGATTCATTGATGAAATAACCAATCATCCCATCGGCGACAGTAGCCACCCATATTTTCCCATGGCTATCAGCAGCAAGATGGTTGATGGTCAATGCCTCATCAAATAAAGGAATCCCCCCAAATTGCGTCGTAAACCGTACTCTTCTCCCACTTTTGTAAGAAGAAATCGGCTCTTCTGACACAAGTATACCAGCATTTGAAGATGCCCACAAATAGCCCTGCTTATCTTCCAAAACCTGCCATATTCCCAAATCAGGCAAACCATCCTGCTGGGCATAAAGCACCATATTGGCACCATCATACCGAATCAAACCTGAGGAAAAAACACTCATCCAAATAAAGCCTTCTCTATCCTGGTAGACATTGGTCACCATTGCAGAAGGTAAAGGATTACTTTCGCTGGCAGTTGTAAAATGAGTAAGCGGAAGCTCTTGAGCTTCCGCTTTAATAATGGATAATATGATTACAAAATATAAGACTATTAACCGCTTCAGCATTAGTCAAAAATAGCAAATATTTATCTTATTCTAATACCTCCTGTACCATTAAAAGAGGAAAGAACTTCAGTACCATCCCGAAGAGACCCTGAAGTGGAAGCATTGATGGTTGAAGAAGTAATAACTCGGGCATTTGAAGTTGAGCCTGAGTCACATGCTCCTAAAGCACTACATGCAATCGGTTCTGCATAGCGTAGCAGAGCTTCATTGAATTTATCATCAGATATCACGTTACCGTTGGAGTCAAGCGTCTTGGCACCCCTTCCACTGACAATGTTCAATTCAGCTGTCAACAATTGTTGTAAATATGCATCAAGTTCTGTTTTAATGGGCTTTGTGATAATACTTAAAGCTGTAGCAATCTTATCCGATCCGAAATTAAAAGGAACAGGAAGTAGTAGACCTTCAATTTTCACCAAAATATCCAACATCTGAGCCCTATTATATTGAGATTGACCCTTTCCTGGGTTCCTTAGTTCTGCTGTCCAAAATTTGGAATCCTTAGTGTCTAAGGGAATGGTTCCATCTTCAAACTCTTTGATCATTTTTTGGGAGTCAATCAAATACCCAAAGTCAAGTCCGGTTTCATCCTTATTGACAAAACCCACATTCAGCTCTATCTCACCAGTTGGATTGTAATTTCTGTTGATCAGGTCTGTGACAACTTTCACGGTAAAACTGCCTTCAAAAACATAGAACAAAAAGGAGCCATTAGCTTCTGTTTGGATTGTAGTGATAACATTACCATTGTCATTATTGATCAACTGTATAGGGAAACCTGATAAGCCGCTTTCAGAATTTTGTTTTGAACCATCTTCATTGGAATCGATGTAAATACTGCCCTGTAAGGTGAAGATCCCTTCACATGGACCCAAGACAACACCAGACTGAGAGTTGCTGCCTTTAGTAACCACGGCCTCAGTTAAGCCTATACCTACTATGCCGGGATAAGTCACTGCATAGTTTTGAGTGCTATTTGGAGTAACTGAACTGTTCCATTTGATATACCCTTCGTTAAATGACGAAGCATTGGACGGTGTCCACGAAAGCGGACTGACTGCACATTCTGGGACTTCAAGAAAAAAACTGTCCAAGCTGGGTTGAATACCGGTACCACTTACCCTATAATTGAATGTAGTTGTGATATTGTCAGCGTTTGAATCGTTGACCACCCTACTTAGAAATTCAATATTATAGGTATTTATCAGAACAGAACTCCTTGCATTCAACTCATCCGTAATATAATCTGGATAATCCAAATCTGTTCCTAAAGCAGCCATCCTGAAAGACTCCGAACCTCCTTGTGATACATTCACCCCCTCTTCTAAAAGGTCTATCACTTTATCATCTTCCAAAAGGGAAGACATTTCACAGCTGTAAAGGATAAATCCAGCCGAAACCCATAAAGCCAAGTTTTTTACTGTACGTTTCATAATAATAAAGTTTAATTTTTTAAAAATCTGAACTGAAAGAAAAATGCACAAGGTCGGTCGCAAAGCCTTGAACTACTACAATAATTGTCAAACTTAAAAACAAGCTGTATACAACTTGAAATGGTTTTTTATATATGTGTAATTCAATTTTTGTGTTAATTTAAACAATTTTGTTTATAACAAATATATTTTCACGGTATTCATTTTACAACTGGTAATCAAACATATCCAAGAAATGAAAAAACTATATTCAAATTTCACTTTTAACTTATCTATGGCAAGATAATATCTCGAAAAAAGAAATTTTTCAAATAATTTATATACTTTTTGCGCTAAGTAAAAAAAATTAAAAAAACACGTGATTATCCACGGTAAATGAATCTTTGTGTACTATTTTATATAATTTAATTCACTGAATATCAAATTAATAAGGATTATCATTGGTAAAAAATTTTGCCCAAAACTTTAAATGATCTTTAGTAATTTGAGTTGTTGTCGAATCAAATCAAAAGACTTGGAAAAACTGAATATATTTTCACTATATTAGAATGCGATATGATATTTCGCCTATGAAGCTTATTTTGTTTGGCTTCAAAAGCAGAATTTAAAAAAATATTAGGCAATGGATTTTTAAATGCCTCAATCAAAGAGACCTGATTAAGATTGAAATGGAATAAGTCATGAAAGAAGATTTAGAGCAAACAATTGTCGAGCTGAGGCAACTCTTGAAGGAAAAATCTTCCTTGCTCGAACAGTCACAAAAAGATCTTCAAAACATAAAGGAGCAAGTCATCAGAAATGAGAAACTTGCCACTTTAGGCCTTTTATCTGCTGGCATTGCCCATGAAATCAAAAACCCATTGAACTTCATCAACAACTTTTCTGAGCTGAGTATTGAATTTTTGAGTGAAATAGATGAAAATCTTGAAAAAGTAAATCAGAATGAAGCAACCGAAGAAATCAAATCAATTCTTGGGGATGTTAAATCAAATTTGGATAAAATAAAGCAACACGGTATCCGCATCAATAGAATTGTCACCTCTATGCTGCTCCATGCCAGGGGAAGCAATGGCACCTTTGAACCCACAGATATCAATCAGCTGATCAAAGAATATGTCAACTTGGCCTTTCATGGCATGCGGGCAGGAAAAGAGCCCATCAATGTCAAAATAGAGCTAAAGCTGGATGAAAACATCAAGCCAATACCCTTAAATCCTGAGGATTTCAGCCGTGTAATCTTAAACCTTTGTAACAATGCTTTTGATGCTATGCGCGGAATGGCTACTGAAAACCATGACAAAGAAAATCCCATCAGGCCTGCAACTTTAACAGTGCAATCCAGAATTGAGGGCCAATGGGTACACATCGTAGTAGAAGACAATGGACCTGGCATCCCATCGGATATTCAGGACAAAATATTACAGCCTTTCTTTACTACCAAAAAGGGGACACAAGGAACTGGACTAGGATTGAGTATTACTTCAGACATTATCAAAGCGCATCAAGGTTCCCTGAAAATTGAGTCCAAAGAAGGCCATTTCACAAAATTCATAATTAAAATACCCAACAAATAAACTTTTAAACACTTATGAGAATCCTAATTGTAGATGATGAAAAAGATGTGGAAATGCTTTTCCGTCAAAAATTCCGAAAAGAGATCCGGAATAATGAATTGGATTTAGAATTTGCTTTTTCAGGGGAGGAAGCCTTGTCCATTCTGGGAAGTGAAAATCCTCCAAAATTTGTGTATGTATTCTCCGACATCAATATGCCTGGCATGACGGGTCTTGAATTGCTGGGAAAAATTAAATCTAAGTATCCCAACATCAATGTGAGTATGATTTCTGCCTACGGCGATTCAGACAATTACAACAAAGCGATCAATTCAGGAGCTAAGGGTTTTTTCACTAAACCAATAGATTTTGAAAACTTGAAAAATGAAATTGCCCAACTGAAGGATAAAATATAGATAGTAATGGCAAAGATTTTAGTCGTTGACGATGAAGAAGATCTAGAAGTTCTGATCAAACAAAAATTCAGGCAAAAGATCAGGCAACATGAGTATGAGTTCCTCTTCGCCCATAATGGCGTAGAGGCATTGAAACAACTGGAGGCCAACAAGGATGTGGATGTGGTTCTTAGTGATATCAATATGCCTGAAATGGATGGTCTGACTTTACTTTCCAAACTGAGTGAGCAAAATTTACTGCTCAAATCAATCATAGTATCGGCTTACGGAGATATGGACAATATCCGGACTGCCATGAACAGGGGTGCTTTTGACTTTGTTACCAAGCCGGTGAATTTTGCTGACCTCGAAATTACCATAGACAGGACCTTAAAACATGTCCAATCCATCAGAAAGACCTTCCAGGCAGTTAAGGAAAATAATATCCTGAAAATGTACGTAGATGAAACAGTCCTGAATTTCATGGGCGGCAAAGAAATCGAAAATGCTTTTGCACATAATGAAATCATAGAAGGCACCGTGGTCTTTGTCGACATTTGTGGGTTTACGGCCATTTCAGAAAATGAACCCGCTGACAAAGTGGTAAACCTCTTGAATGCCTACTTTGACATTATGGTCAAAGAAATCATAGAGGAAAGGGGAGTGGTGGACAAATTTATGGGAGATGCTGTGATGGCCACTTTTAAGGGAGACTTCCATTTGGACAGGGCCATTGAAACCTGTCTTTCAATAAGACAAAAAATCCACGAAGCAGATATTGGGCTAGATGCAGGCGGATATAAACCCGATGTCTCTATTGGACTCAATACAGGTGATATGGTCTGCGGAAATATCGGTTCATCTACATTGAAAAGACTGGATTATACCGTGATAGGTGATACCGTTAATATAGCGGCAAGACTTCAAGCTGCTGCCGGAAAAAACCAAATCCTGATTTCTGAAAAATGTTATGAACTGGTGAAGGAATCATTCAAGTGTAAAGAAGTGGGATTATTGGAGTTGAAAAACAAACATTTACCCCTGCGTGCCTACGAAGTATTGGAGTAAGCTTACCAAAATATGTCTTAACCAGTAACATTGATACCTATTCTTACATGACCCCATCAAAAAAAATCAATTGGAAATCAGTTTTTTCTTTAAAATCCAATTTCTACATCATCATAGGCATCTTATTCGCAGTCTTTGGCTTACAGGGATTTATGGTGCCTAATAATTTTCTGGATGGAGGCGTTACCGGCATTTCAATCTTAGTCACAGGATTTTCAGATATCCACATCAGCATTCTGCTGGTGGCCTTCAATATTCCCTTTCTTGTGATTGGATACAAGAAAATAGGTCAGACTTTCGGAGTAAAAGCGACAATTGCCGTCCTGCTGCTCGCTTTGGGAATGTACTTTATAGAAATCCCAATCTTTACCACTGACAAAGTGTTGATTGCTGTATTTGGGGGGTTCTTTGTTGGATTAGGTATAGGTTTTGTTATAAGAGGCGGTGGAGTCATTGATGGATTAGAGGTCATAGGCTACTACACCCAAAAAAAATCCGGGTTTACCTCAGGAGAAATCATTTTAGCATTGAATACCCTAATCATATTGGGTGCTGCATATAGTTTCGGAATCGAAACGGGCATGTACTCCATCTTGGTTTATTATACGGCCATGAAAACCTCTGATTATGTTGTAGATGGATTTGAAGAATATACAGCACTGACCATTGTCTCCAAAGACTATGATTTGGTCAAGCAGTTGATCGTTAAAGATTTTAACAAAGCCATTTCAGTATACAAAGGAGAGCGGGGTTACCTGCCGGAAAGTTTTGATGTCAAAAATGATTGTGACATCATCATGACTATTGTGACAAGATTAGAGATACATAGAATTAAGGAAGCTGTGAGTGAAATTGACCCAAAAGCTTTTTTTTATGTACACAGCATCAAGGAAGTGAATGGGGGCGTGATAAAAAAGAAAATCGGATACCAATAGCTTTATATGAGGAAATTAGATCACATTTATAGAGATTTTATGCCGAAACTTGTGCATAATCTTCCTCCACACCTCACCTATCATAATGCGGCCCATACCAAGTATGTGATAGAAAAAGCCAGGGCAATCGGCAAAGAAGAAAACGTATCTGACTCAGAACTGGAACTTTTGGAAATTGCCGCACTCTTCCATGATATAGGGTACATCGAAAAAAGTAGCAACCATGAAGAGATTGGCTGCGAAATGGTAAGAAATAATTTGGGAAAATATGGAATTAATAATTTTGAAATAAAAAAAATCTGTGGGATGATTATGGCAACCAAAATCCCCCAGAGACCAACCAATTTATTGGAAAAAATTATCGCTGATGCTGATTTGGAATATTTGGGAACGGACTCTTATACTACAATAAGCAATGGGCTATACCAGGAAATTTTACATTTTAATCCTACTTTAACCAGACAATATTGGATTGAGATCCAAATCGACTTTTTGAGCAAACATCATTTCCATACTGACTTTTGTATCAACCACAGAGAACCTGTAAAACAACAGCATTTAGAAAAATTGATTCACCTGTTTGAAAAAGAATATAAATAATCAAAAAGATCTGGTCAATGCACCAAAATCCTTAATACCTTTCTGCTCAGCAAGCTTGAGCAGCTTCATCAGCAGCTGTGCCGTCAAAAATGCATCCCCCGCAGCCGTATGTCTGTCATCCAAAGGTATTCCATAACGCTCACACAGACTATCCAAACCAAACTCTCCTGGCTTTCCCATTGATGCATCATAATGAGGTCCTTTCTCTAAGCGGATAGCCAAATATTGAGTATCCACAACTGGATTCAAAAGTTTTTTTAAACCATAAGCTTGTAGTTCCTTTTCCAACATTAGCATATCAAAACCTATATGCTGGCCCACAATGATATCTGCACCAACAAATGCCAGCAATTCTTTGGCAAAATCTTCCTTTGGTATGATTTCATTGGCTTGAATGATTTCATGAACCTTGACCGCGTCATTATTTTTTACCTGAACCTCCAAATACATCTCCTTAGCACTTTGAATCTGCATGGAATAGCCCTTAACTTTGATGCCGCCAAATGAAACAATAGCATCTTTCTTGGGATTAAGACCTGTAGTCTCAGTATCCAAAACCACGAACGTGAGTTGATCAATGGGTCTAATAGCAGGGATCTTTTTTTCAAATAACCCTTCATACTCCTCTACAAAATTGCTTTTCGGAACCTTTTTACCCCATAAAAAATCTAATATCCCCATATCAGCTTCCAAAATAGTCTAACTGAAACCTCACGCGGATGATTTTCTGCAATTCGTCAATTGGAGCAAAGGCATTTTTCAATAACTGACGCTGTAATTTGCCCAGCTTTTCGGGCTGAATATACCTTCCTGAACTCCCCGAATTCAATCCTTCAATCGCCCGCATCCTCATTAGAATCTCATAAGCTTTTCCTGCCTCCAGCATTAATTCAGAATAGTTGGGTTCCAATTCTGCCAGCTTTTCAAACCTTTTGAAGGTGTTGTTGATCCCTACAACCTGATGGCTCAACACTAATAGTCTGGCAATGTCTGCCAAAGGCATCATCGCCCTGAGTTTGATGTCAAATTTATCTTTTTGCTCTCCTGATTTCTCCACTATAAAATTCCTGAAAAAGCCCAAGGGAGGCGGGTTAAGCAGGGCGTTCTTAGCTAGAAAATTTAAGAAAATGGTTTTTCCTCCAATTTCATTGTAGATATGCTCTGTCAGTTCTTCCGCAAGAGCTTTGTAACCAACAATCGGCCTATAATCAAAAAATATGGTGGCATTCATCAGGGCCTGCTGATTGGGACTGTGGATCCAACTTGAAAACTGTTTTTTCCAATCAGACATAGGCTGACAATATTTGGGATTATTGGCCATCATGTCAGCAGGACAGGGCTGAAAACCACAGGATAAGAGCGTTTCAATGACTTCTTGGGCTATCAGCAGCATATACTTCTTGGTTGCTTTTAGCTTTTCTTTAGGGACATCCTCAAAAACAATGGCGTTGTCCAAATCTGTCCTTAAGAGCTGCTCCTCTCTCCCTTCACTTCCTAAAGAGAGAAAACAAAACCTGACTTTAGAAGCCTCCGGATGATCCTGATCGTGCTTTGTTTTTGCCAAATCTACCGCCCTCTTAATGATAATATCATTGATTTCAGTAATGATATTGGCCACAAAATCAATGGCAACCTCATTTTCCAAATAATACCTCAACAATCTCTCCGCCTGATCCCGGACTTTGGCCATCTCTTTGACATCCCAGGTGTTCAGCAGCGCATTGATCAGCACCGCAGGACTGCTTCCTTGTGAAAGCAAAATATCATGATCAGAAAGAATACCAGTAACAGGACTATCTACAGAACCGTCCTCTGTAAATATCAGATGATGTAGCCTGTTTTTGATCATAGTAAGGTATAAATCTGAAAAGTTGGCTTCCTTACTTTTAGTCATCACAGGAGAGGTCATCAGTTCGTCCACAGGTGTATCATAGCTTTTTTGCTGAGCAACCAACCTGTTTCTGATATCCTTATCTGTAATGATTCCTACAGGATGTGACTTGGCGTTCACCACCACTATTGAACCTACTCCTATTGCGGCCATTTGCCTGACGGCCTCTTTGATGGGCGTGCCTTCCAGACAGGTCAGCACATCCGAAGAATAGTTGATGTTGGATTGACCTGAAAACATCAACAATCCATTATCCTGGGAAACATCCTTAAATACTGAGCGGGCTTTTTGGGATTGGGAAAGGTCTGTCCTGACGACCACTTGACCTGAAGCAAATCCAGCAGCAAAATACAGGCCTACCCTGCTGTTTTCATTCAGGATTTTTTCAAAAATCGACACCGGGATAGCATAAATGAGCGTTTCCTCTCTGGCCTGTGCGCTGAGAATATAGGGGCGCTTGCCTAAAAGGGCCAATACTCCGAAAACATCCCCTTCATCACAAACTTCTACAACTTTTTCCTGACCTTCTTTATGCTCAGTAAGCTGCACGGAACCTTCCTTCAGGACAAAGAAGAAATTTTGGGCAGGATCACCCTGCCCAAAAAGATATTCCCTAGGACCATAAAACCTAACCTCCACCTCCCTGGCCACCGATTCAAGTGAGTCTTCACTGAGAAAAGTGAATGGAGGGTAGCGTTTTAGAAACTCTTTGACCCTATTGACGATTACATTTGCCATACTGAGATTTTAACATTTGGCAGGTACAGAATAGGAATGATATCTAGTTTGCCGCATCATCATGAGAATTTAACATATAGGGAAAGTACAGAAAGGATAATGACAATATTACGCATCATTCTGAACGTAGTGAAGCTTCACCTCTTTTTTATGAGACTCTTCCTTCGTCAGCGAGACGTACATTTCTACCATTGGTGGTTTTTAGAAAAGGATGGGAAATCTTAACTCCCCATCCCCTTTCGATTTACTTACGACCTGCAATGATTTGATTGACCACTTCAGGATCCAATAAGGTAGAAGTATCTCCCATGTTATCGGTGCTGCCTTCAGCCACTTTTCTGAGTATTCTACGCATGATTTTACCAGATCTTGTTTTAGGTAATCCAGGCACAATTTGAATTTTGTCCGGTTTGGCTATCGGACCAATAATCTTGGATACCGTATCTTTTATTTCATTTACCAGGTTCTCTTCTGTCCTATGTGACATATCACAGATAACATAGGCATAAATTCCCTGTCCTTTGACATCATGAGGATAACCTACTACCGCTGATTCGATGACTAACGGATGTTCATTGATGGCATTTTCTACCTCAGCTGTACCCATTCTATGCCCGGACACATTAATTACATCATCCACACGGCCCAAAATTCTGTAATATCCATCATGGTCGCGCTTTACGCCGTCCCCAGTGAAGTACATTCCCTTGTAAGTGGAAAAATAGGTTTGCTTGCACCTATCATGATCCCCCCAGGTAGTCCTTATCATAGATGGCCAAGGGAAACGCACACATAAGTTACCCTCTACAGAGTTGCCCGTCAGCTCATTCCCATCAGGGTCTACAATAGCCAACTGAATCCCAGGAAGCGGCAAAGTAGCAAAAGCTGGTTTGGTTGGCGTAATCCCGGCAATCGGAGAAACCAGAATCCCACCTGTCTCCGTCTGCCACCATGTATCCACAATAGGGCATCTTGATTGACCAATATGGGTATAATACCATCTCCAGGCCTCTTCATTGATCGGTTCACCCACGGAACCCAATACCTTCAACGAATCTAGGTTGTAAGGGTCAATGGGATCTGTACCATAACTCATCAAAGCCCGGATGGCGGTCGGCGCTGTATAGAATTGGTTAACTTTGTATTTTTCAATAATCTGCCAGAACCTGCTCGGATCCGGATAAGTTGGAACCCCTTCAAACATCAGGGTAGTCGCTCCAGCCAACAAAGGTCCATAAACGATATAGGAATGGCCTGTGATCCAACCAATATCCGCTGTACACCAATAGATGTCTCCAGGCGAATATTGAAATACATTTTCAAATGAGTATTTGGTATAGACCATGTAACCGGCAGTGGTATGCACCACCCCTTTTGGCTTTCCTGTAGAACCTGAAGTGTAAAGTATAAACAATGGATCCTCACTGTCCACTTCTGTGGCGACATTCATATCATCCTTACCTTCAATGACATCATGCCACCAAAAATCCCTGCCATCTTCCATCATCACTTCCTGACCAGTACGCTTGCAGACAATCACAGTCTCTACAGATGACTTTTCCAAGGCCTCATCTACTACCGACTTGACATCGATTTTTTTATTGCCACGGAAGTTCCCATCAGAAGTCAAAATGGCTTTTGCCTCACAGTCATTGATCCTATCTGCCAAAGCTGTCGAACTAAACCCTGCAAAGACTACAGAATGAATTGCACCAATTCTTGCACATGCCAACATTGCCACAGCTGCCTCCGGTATCATCGGCATATAGATAATCACACGGTCTCCTTTCTGAATACCTTTTGCTTTTAAGGCATTGGAAAACTGACATACCATATGGTACAATTCTCTATAGCTTATTTTTCTACCTTCTTCATTGGGGTCGTTAGATTCCCAAATTATCGCTGTCCTGTCACCATAAGCAAATAAGTTTTTTTCAAAGATGTTCTCTGTGATGTTCAGTTTACCATTCACAAACCACTGTACATTGGGACCCTCAAAATCCCATTTCAATACCTTATCCCATCTTTTTTTCCAATGGAATGAATCAGCTATTCTTGCCCAGAAATTTTCAGGCTCTGTAACAGACTTCTGGTATTCGTAAAAATACCCGCTCAGGGTATGTATTCTATCACTCATATCGTAATTTTTATAGGTTATTGTAAATTGATTAACTCATTAATGATTTGACTTTTGAAACCAGTTCTTTCGTTGAAAAGGGCTTGGTCAGATATAAATCGGCTCCAAGATCCAGCCCTTTTTGTATTTCCTGCGTTTTACTTTTTGCGGTCAGGAAAATTACTTTCACTCCCTTATGGCGCTGTTTGAGGTATTTACAGACCTCATAACCATCCACCTTAGGCATCATGATGTCCAAGATGACCAACTCTGGAACAGATTCCTGAATCAGTGTCATGGCTTCTTCTCCATCCCTTGCAATAAAAACCTTATAGCCCTCTTTTTTGAAAAGAAATTCCAGGGAAAGAAGGATATTGGGTTCGTCGTCTACTATTAATATATTACTCATTTGTTATCTGGTATGCTGTTTGTTTTCTTGTCAAATCCTGTATCGGTAAGGTGAATTCAAAGCAGGTGAAGACTCCTTGCCTGAACACTGAAATAGTACCCCTGTGATATTCTACTATTTTTTTTGAAATGGCCAACCCTAGACCACTTCCAATAGGCTTTTTACTGGTCTGGTTTTTTACCTGAAAGAACTTATCAAAGATAAAAGGCACTTCTTCTTCGGGAACTCCCTTCCCATCATCTTTCACTTGTATGCTAAAGGTATCGCCCACAATTACTCCATGTAAAATAATCCGGCTTTTTGCAAATTTGGAAGCATTGGACAAAAGGTTCAGAATCACTTGCTTGATCCTATCTTCATCCACAAAAAGAGGCAATTCATCGAAATCCAAGCTCATGCTAAATTGAAGACCTTTTTCTTTAAATACCTGGATCATACTTTCTGTTGCCTCAAGGACTAAAATCCTCAGGTCTGTCTTTTCCAAATTCAATTGCTGCCTTCCCGAATCGAATCTTTCCAGATCTAAAACCTGGTCTATCAATCTGGTCATCCTATTGGTTTCCTGAATGATGATATCCAGAAATCTCCTCCTGTCTTCCTCGGGCAGGTCTTCATCCATCAAAATTTCTGAAAATGCCCTGATAGAAGTAATAGGCGTTTTCATCTCATGGGTCACCGTTGAAATAAATTCATCCTTGAGCATATCGTTCAACCTAAGCGTTTCATTCATTTTTTGAAGCTTTTCAGAAGCTTTCCCAAGCTCTTTGCTCTTTTGCTTAAGCTGAAGATTCAGCGATTTAAGCTCCTGGGTTTCTCTTAAAATCCCCAAAACTTCTTCCATGCTGATTTCCTCTTCTTTCACCACCGAACCTACCATGATCCTGGCAGATGCTGACCCGATGATACCCGAAAGGACCCTTTCTGAAAAATTCACCAGTTCAGGGTCGGCAAAATTCTGGTTATCAATTGGTTTACCTGTAAGCCTACCATATTCAAGAAGCGACTCTTCTGTCTTTTGCTCACCCAAAAAATTAAAAAGCAAGGCTTTCAGATCAGGTAGATAGGCCTGTCCTTTCCAGATTATCGAGCTATCCAAAGTAGTGCTGTATTTAAAAATATCCACAAATACCACAGCCTGATTATGTTCTTTGGATGTCTGGGAAGAAAAAAGTGAAATCGTAATATAAAGAATCAAGTTAATTGAAAGACTAAAAAAGAGGCTATGGGTAACATAACTCATATCGGTCATGCCAAATAAATGATAGGGACGAAGTGCATGTATTCCAAAAAGCCCTTCTGTCATCAGGCTTTCAGGCAAGAAACCAGCGGTCACTATTGTCGGTACCACCAAAGTGTAAAACCAAATGACAAATCCCGTAATGATTCCAACCAAAGCACCAAGCCTTGCCCCCCTCTTCCAAAATATCCCTCCAATGATCGCTGGAGAAAACTGGGCTATTGCCACAAATGAAATCAGACCTATCGACACCAATGAAAACTGCGTAGATATTTCTTTATAATACAAATAGGCCAAAAGTATAATGAGAAAAATGGTGGTCCTTCTGATCCAAAGGACAATCGAGCCAAGTCTGTGCTGGTATTTAACCTTAACCTTACTGTTGACCAAAATTAGTGGCATAACGAGGTTATTGCTGACCATATTGCTCAGCGCAATGGTAGAGACAATAATCATACTCGTCGCTGCAGAAAAACCTCCCAAGTAAACCAATAAGGCAAGCCATCCCTGATTATAAGTGATAGGTAAAGCAAGCACATAAGTATCTGCATCAATAGCCTCTCCGGCAAAATGTACCATTCCTCCCAACGCTATAGGAAGTACAAATACATTGATCAACAATAAGTACAAGGGGAAAAGCCACATGGCCTTATCCAAATGATTTTCGTCTGAGTTCTCAATAACACCCATTTGAAATTGCCTTGGCAAAAACAAAATGGCCATCATGGACAAAACACTCAGCCAGAACCACTCCGAAACGCCATTTTCACCTTGAAGCATAAACAAATGGTCAAAGCCTCTAAGTGCTGCCTGATCGAAAATATCTTTGAAGCCATCGAAAATAAAATAGGTGACAAAAACCCCAACTACCAGAAAAGCTACCAGCTTGAAAACAGACTCAAAAGCTACAGCCATTACCATCCCTTCATGTTGGGCCGTAGCTTCTACATCTCTTGTTCCAAACAAGACTGTAAAAAGGGCAAGTCCAAGGGACAAATAAAATGCGGTATCTTGATAGAACGGTAACTGGTAAAGTTCTAAGGTGGATTCGGAATATTGTAAAATATCAAAAGAAGTAGCAATAGCTTTGATCTGAATGGAGGTATAAGGAAGTATCCCCAATAGGCAAAAGATTGTCACTAAACCTCCTAAAGTAATGTTTTTTCCATACCTGCTGGATATAAAATCTGCAATGGAAGAAATCCGCTGAACCTTGCTGATCCGGATAATTTTCCTCATCACGATCCACCATAGTGGAGCGATCAAACTTGGTCCAATGTAGATGGCCAAAAACTCCAGACCGTTTGTGGCAGCCCTTCCCACTGAACCATAATAGGTCCAAGCAGTACAATACACTGCTAAAGAGAGCGCATACACATATGGATTTGAGGCAAATCGCTTCCCTTTTTCGGCTGATTTTTCCGAATAATAGGCTATGGCAAACAATAGTGCCAAATAGCCAAAGGTAAACGATATGATCAATCCATTACTTAACATTGTTCTTTTGAACCGTTTTCTTGATCACTAAATAAGTCAGCACAATAATGAGCGACCAAAAAGAAAAAATAAAAATGTACAATACTGGTATGCCGCCCCATGTTTCCGGAATATTATAAATATTCAATACAGGATAATTGACCAGGAATAATCCGAGGAAAAACAACCCCCATAAATACTGTGACTTGAGTAAATCTTTCATGACTACTGTACTTCGCTATTTTAAATTAACCCATTTGCGCATGTGAAAAAAGGGAAACACCGACAATTACATTGACGGAGCCCCCTTTTACTTTACAATATATCTTAGATCAATGATCATGTGCTTTTCCTGCACCTCTTGGGATCCTGATTTCCTGAATCATATCCTGTACTTCCTGAGGTGGTGCAGGAGTGGCTTTCGATACTACATAACATACCACGAAGTTGACCAACATTCCTAGAGAACCAACTCCTTCAGGAGAAATGCCAAACCACCAATGTTCCATATTATTAAGCTCAGGATGTAGGAACTTAAAGTAGACAATATAGCCCATTGTAAATACCAACCCTGATATCATACCTGCAATAGCTCCTTCTTTGTTGATCCTACTGGAGAAAATTCCCATAATAATCACTGGAAAAAAGGAAGCTGCCGCCAAACCAAAGGCAAAAGCTACAACTTCCGCTACGAATCCTGGAGGGTTTACACCAAAATAACCGGCAAGCACAACAGCACCTGCTGCTGAAATCCTGGCAATCATCAATTCTTTCTTCTCCGTCATGTCTGGTTTAAAGGTTCTGAAAAGATCCCTAGAAACAGAAGTAGAAATTACCAATAAAAGACCTGCTGCTGTAGAAAGTGCTGCAGCCATACCACCTGCTGCTACCAAACCCACTACCCAATTAGGTAAATTGGCAATTTCAGGACTTGCCAACACCATAATATCCTTATCAATGTTCATTTCGTTGGTAGCTGCTGCAGGAGTGTACTGAACGATTCCATCACCGTTTTTATCATCAATCGTAATCAGATTAGTCTTCTGCCAGTTGCCTACCCAATCAGGAAGATTGTCCGCTGGTTTGTCCGCCACAGTTTCTATGGCATTGTAGATTCCAAAAGCCGCAACTGCAGGGGCAGTAGTATAGAGAATAGCAATAAATATAAGGGCATATCCAGCTGACAAACGGGCATCCTTTACCCTTGGAACTGTGAAAAATCTCACAATCACATGGGGTAAGCCCGCTGTACCTACCATCAGCGCTAGGGTAATGGCAAAGACATCAGCCATGCCTTTACGACCTGAAGTGTATTCTGCAAATCCCAACTCTGACAACACGCCATCCAACTTTTCCAACAAATGTGTGCCATCTGCCACAGTATCCCCAAGACCCAATTGCGGTATTGGATTACCGGTCAATTGCATGGAAACGAATATAGCCGGAACCATGTAGGCAAAAATCAAGACGCAGTACTGGGCCACCTGAGTATAGGTTATTCCTTTCATGCCACCTAAAACGGCATAGAAAAACACAATACACATCCCTATGACTACACCCGTATTAATATCAACCTCAAGGTATCTTGAAAATACAATTCCAACACCTCTCATCTGACCAGCTACATAAGTAAAGGAGATAAAGAGTGCACAGATTACCGCCACTACACGGGCTTTGTTGGAATAATACCTGTCCCCAACAAAATCCGGAACGGTAAACTTTCCAAACTTCCTTAAGTAAGGGGCTAAAAGCAAAGCCAAAAGCACATAGCCTCCGGTCCAACCCATGAGGTAAACAGAGCCATCATAGCCAGAAAAGGCAATGATCCCGGCCATCGAAATAAATGAAGCGGCAGACATCCAGTCAGCAGCAGTGGCCATGCCATTAGCAAGAGGGGAAACACCACCACCTGCAGTATAAAATTCTTTGGTAGATCCAGCACGCGTATAGATTGCGATGCCGATATAGAGGGCAAATGATGCGCCCACAAGTATATATGTCCAGGTTAAAATATCCATGATTGATTGAGATTAGGCGTTATTCTTCGTTTACATCAAATTCCTTGTCCAGTTGATTCATTCGGTAGACATACACGAATATCAACACCACAAATGTGTAGATGGAGCCTTGCTGGGCAAACCAAAATCCGAGTTTGAATCCACCAAATTTGATGGCATTGAGCGGCTCTACGAGGATGATGCCGAATCCAAAAGAAACGGTAAACCACACTAGTAAAAGGATAAGAAGCGTCTTGAGGTTCTTTTTCCAGTATGCCTTCATTTTGAGTTTGTTGTTTGACATAGTTGTTTTGGGTTATTGATTATAGGAATATATGGGTTTGGATGATGAACTCTCCTGCATTGCCACTTCTTTTGAAATTTTCAAAAAGCGGTCTACTGCCATACTGAAAGGTGATTTTAGCTTGGTGACTGTTCATGTAATAGTTGAAGCCCAAATCATATTGCCATGAACTGTTATCAAAATAATCAAAATTCTTGTAAGTGATCGCACCAAATGGCTGTAATCGGCCATGGTCTTCAAGAATATTTTTTGGTAATAAAAGGCCTGTTTGTGAATAGAAAATGCTACCTGTTCCGATTGTTGGCTGCGCATTTCCAGGACCATTTTGTGTGGTTCCTGCACCAAAACCAACATTCATGATGCCTACATTCCGCATATAGTTGGGCCCAAAATCGTAATTGTAATAAACCGCATAAGTCGTGAGGGCTGTGCCCTTCTCAGGATTTAGGGGAATATCCAGAAAAGCATCCAAACCAAACAACTTGATGTCATGGTACTCAGCGCCACCGGCCGCATTTTTGGACATGGTGGCTTTTGGATGATGATGCCATCCACCTCCTATGTTGAATACCTTCTTGGTACCCAAGTAGGATCCTGTGAAAAAAGGTAATTTGTTATTTTCCTTTTCAAGAAATTGATAGGCAATATATCCCTGCGTGGCCCATTGGTCATTCACCACATTGGCGGCAATTGGACGCTGTCTATTCACATCAAATGACCCTCCTGCACCAATGGAAAAAGGTTTGTTCAGAGCAATCCTATAATCCCAATTGGAAATCTGTCCTTTGGCATAAATTCCAAACTGCCTGGCAAATTGATCCGTAAGTTCAATTAGTGGCCAGTTGAATATTGGCGCATCGATGGCCATAAAACTTAGTGTACTATGACTGCTCATCCTGGAAATCCCATTCCAATAATGCAGGCCTGCCCCAATATACAGTTCTTCTGTAAGCATAAATTCTGTCCAAATGTCATGGAAAAACATCTGGGGTTTCTTCGCCGACATCGCATTGGCTGCACCGGATCCAGTTTCAGGATTCACTGTAACAGGAAGATTGCCAGGGTTACCGGTAGCTCCTCCTCCCGGAACTCCTCCATTGGTGAAGGTCTGATTGTTGATCCCCCAGTGGGAAAGAATGAGGAATCGAGGGGAAATCTGCGCATAGGCCAAAAACCTTGCTCTTCGAATACCTATATCGAACGAATTGTTATTGGGCTGACCGTCTACCCCAAGAGTCCCAGGATTGTTTTCGGTTGCACGCATCCAAAGTTGGTTCCAGATCAGAAACCTGACGTATTTGGAACCATCATCTGTTAATTTTAGCGTAAGCGGTTTATAAGAATGATCGACAAACATTTCGTCAGCAGCTATCGATGTAGATAGCGTATCCTGACCAAATCCCGGTAATACCAGGGTTAAACATAAAATAAACCCACCCAGCCATTCGAGTGTAGATTTCATTGATTATTCTTTGGGTTTGTTGTTTTTGACTTTTGTAGTCGGGCCCGAACAACAAGTGAAATCTAAATTGAAAATATGTAGAGCAAATGAAAAAACGGAGATATATTTTCGTTAAATAATTATAGCAAACAAAATAATATTCCGAATTATCTATTCCGGAACCTTTCCCATTTGATGATCATAAACTTGTCTCCCAGCTCTGTTATCAGCATACCGGTATCAGTCAGGTTCTCTTTCTGGGACATAAATTTGACTAATTCTGTATGATTAAGCACTTTATACGTCGGCCGATAGTCATAAGTCTCAGGGGCTTTGATTTTATATTGCTTGACCCAGTTCATGACAGAAACATGGCTTACACCTAATATTCTTTCGATTTCCCGATAAGAAATTCCTTCGATATAAAGTTGCAAAGCCTTTACAACATAATACTTATCAATGGATTTCCCGAGCTTATTGACTGTAAAATGGTAACCGCACTTTTTACACTTAAATCGCTGCCTACCGCCAATAACACCACTTTTTACGGTTTTGGGATGCTCACACTTTGGGCAAATTGGCTTTTCCATAACTGCTTATTTTGGGTTTGATATATCAATTTAGCGAAAGTATAACATATTAGCAATATATACTTTTCTTTTAACCCAAAAAAGAAAGAACAGAATTTTCTCTATGTCAAATCGATTATTTAGGGTATAAAAACCCTATAAAAGCATCTCCAGCAAAATGGCAAGTCCAAAAGCAAACATACTCACCAAAACCTTATTCAGGTAGAACCTATGGTCTGGACTACTCTCAAAAAATATTGTGGTAGAAATATGGAGAAATCCGCCGGCAACTATCCCATAAAAGATATTCAAGGATTCACCCCCTAAGACCTTGCTTTCATACATCCAGTTACTCAATAACATTCCAAGAGGAGATGCCAGGGCAAAAATGATCAAGAGAAGGAAAATCCATCTCTTTTTCATGGCACTCATCAAGACTGCCACCAGTGCAAAAGCCTCAGGTCCCTTGTGCAACAAGATACCGAACAACAAATTGCCGCCACTATGATGATGGTGATGGTGGTCATGGCCACTATGGTCATGGTCATGTGCCAACAAGGAACCTTCATTGCCTAACAAAGTACCTTCCAAGAAGGCATGCAGAAATAGGCCTATCATGATCGTCCACACACCTACATTTGCAGCATGTTGGTGACTGGGATGATGGATATGTCCATGCTCTACACCCGTGGAAAGGAGTGCCAAAATTTGCTGAATAAAAAATCCCAATAAAATATAAAGCCCCATTCTGGTCGGGTTGCTTGATTCTACAAAGAGTTCAGGCAATATATGCAGCACCGTAATGGCAAAAAGATAAGAACCTGCAAATACCAAGACCAGCTTGAAATACTTCTCTTCCCAGCTGGGAATAAAATAAGCCAGTCCTCCGGCAAGCATTGCCGTCACAAACAAAAGGGTGAAATTTAAAGCCATTATAGTAGGTTATTAAATGCGATCAATCTTGAATAAAGGAAAGATAAGGCTTGATGCCCTCACTGGCAAAAGACTTCATCTGACCCTCTTCATCATTGAAAATCAGGAAGATTTCGAAATTTTTTTGTGACTCCTGTAGCGCAATGGCCTTTTCGGTCCCCATCACCATCAATGACGTGGCAATGGCATCTGCAGTCATACAATCCTCTGCAAGAACCGTAGCACTCAATAATCCATGTCTGACCGGTCTTCCTGTAAAAGGATCTATGGTGTGGGAAAATTTCATCCCGTCAGCTTCGTAGTAATTTCTGTAATTTCCTGAAGTAGCCATCCCTTTATTATCCAAAGCAATGATGCTGTACAATTCATCAGATCGGCCTAATTCCTCAGGCTTGTTGACCCCGACTTTCCACAATTCTCCTTTTTCATTTACCCCTCTCGCCACTAGTTCACCACCGATTTCCACCAGCAAATCTTTAATCCCTTTCTTTTGCAGAAACTGCGCCACCACATCTACTCCATAACCTTTGGCAATGGCACTGAAATCCAAATACATTCCCGACCGCTGCTTTTTAACTACCCGCTCATTGAATTCAATTTGGTTGTACCCCACCAATGGCAGAATAGCAGTGATATTCACGCTGTCTTTCAATTGTGGACCTCCCGGGCCAAATCCCCATAAATTGACCAAAGGTCCAACTGTAGGATCGAATGCTCCCTGGGTCAAATCGTAAATCTGACGGCTTGATTCCAAGACAGGATAAAAATACGGTAAGCTGAACACCAAAGAGTCACCTTGATTGAACTGGCTGATTTCAGAATCCGGAATATAAGTGGAAAGAGACTGGTTGAATAACAACAGCAAAGAATCCACCGATAGCTGAAAATCACGCTCATTGGGATCTAGGTACACAATCCTATAAGTGGTACCCATGGTGTTGCCGCTCAGTACCATTTTTCCCGAACTGACCTCAGGTATTTCTTCCACAGGAACCTGTTGATTCTGTCTGTACAGGTAGACGATTACCACCAATAACAAAAGGATAATCGAGTAAATTATATTTTTATTCGCGTTGCTTCGCATGAAAACTGCAATTTTTCCGAAAGTTAAGGCATATTTTCCAAATAAAGTTCCAAACAGGCCTTAAAAATGCAACTCTATTGCAAATTTTTTGCATCAATAAAAGCTGCTTTCAGCCTTGGTCAATTTTCCTATCTTTGTACATGTTGAATGCATACACATGAGAGAAGATTATCTGAGTGGAGACAAGGACAAACTGAATTCCTCTGACAAGGAAATAGAAAAGGCCTTAAGACCCTTGAGTTTTGACGATTTTACTGGTCAGTTTAAAATCGTAGAAAACCTCAAGATTTTTGTGCTGGCGGCAAAGAGAAGGAATGAGCCCCTCGACCATGTGCTTTTGCATGGCCCCCCGGGACTGGGCAAAACCACGCTGAGCCATATTATTGCCAATGAACTGGAAGCTGGCATCAAGATTACATCTGGACCGGTGCTGGACAAGCCATCTGACCTCGCCGGATTGCTGACGAACCTTGAAGAAGGGGATGTACTCTTTATAGATGAAATACACCGACTAAATCCGATCGTAGAAGAATATCTTTATTCGGCTATGGAGGATTTCAGGATAGATATCATGTTGGACTCCGGACCAAATGCCCGTTCGGTGCAGATTTCCCTGAGTCCTTTTACGCTGATAGGTGCTACTACCCGCTCAGGGTTATTGACCTCGCCATTACGGGCAAGGTTTGGCATCAATTCCCGACTGGAATATTATGATGCCAAATTATTGACTGACATAGTCAGCAGGTCTGCAAGTATCCTGCAGACACCCATTGATGAGGTGGCGGCATTTGAAATTGCCAGAAGGAGCAGGGGTACGCCTAGGATTGCCAATATGTTGCTCAGAAGAACAAGGGATTTTGCTGAAATCAAAGGCAACGGTAAAATCACCTTGGAAATCGCAAAAATGGCCCTAAATGCCCTAGATGTTGATGAACATGGACTGGATGAAATGGACAACCGTATTTTGATGACCATCATTGATAAGTTTAAAGGTGGTCCTGTGGGCTTAGGCACAATTGCTACTGCTTGTGGGGAAGAAGCAGAAACCATAGAAGAGGTTTACGAACCCTTCCTGATACAGGAGGGATACCTGAAAAGAACTTCCAGAGGAAGGATGGCCACAGAACTCGCATACAAGCACCTCAATATCAAACCTAACTTTGGAGGCAGTACAGGGAGCCTTTTTGAATAAAACCGATACAAAGGTCACATGACTAACCTGAGTGATAAGTATGCCGGAATCATCAAATCACAGGCAAAAAAGCTTGGATTTGATTTTTGTGGCATTGCCAAAGCGGAATTTCTAGAGGAGGAAGCCCCAAAACTTGAGCAATGGCTAAACCAACATTATCATGGGGAAATGGCCTACATGGCCAACCATTTTGATAAACGATTGGACCCAACAAAATTGGTGGATGGAGCCAAAACAGTCGTAAGTCTTATTTACAACTACTACCCTTCTGAAAGGCTTTCCGAAGGCCCTGAAGATTACAAATTGGCAAAATATGCCTATGGTCAGGACTATCACTTTGTGATCAAAGACAAACTGAAAAGACTGCTTGCTGTACTTCAGGAGAAAATCGGTGAATTTGGAGGAAAAGCATTTGTAGATTCAGCTCCTGTCATGGAAAGACAATGGGCCCAGAAATCAGGATTGGGCTGGTTAGGAAAAAACAGTCTTCTGCTCAATAAGCAAATGGGCAGCTTCTTCTTTTTGGCAGAATTGATCATCGACCTGGAAGTAAGCCCGGACCCACCCATGGTCAAAGATTACTGTGGCACCTGTACCAAATGTATAGATGCCTGTCCTACCGAAGCCATCGTCAAACCAGGAGTGGTCAATGGCTCTCATTGTATTTCATATTTCACTATTGAACTCAAAGAACAGATCCCTCAGGAAGTCAAGGGGAAGTTTGACAATTGGATTTTTGGATGTGACATCTGTCAGGACGTATGTCCTTGGAACAGATTTTCCAAAGCGCACAAGGAGCCTCTATTTGATCCACATCCGGATTTGAAGCAATTGAGGAAAAAAGATTGGGAGGAAATTACCGCAGAAACTTTTAATAAAGTCTTTAAAAAATCAGCGGTCAAAAGAACCAAGTTCAGCGGCCTCCTGAGAAACATTAACTTTCAATAGTACATTAGATACTATTTTCATTATATAGGTAACTTTACAGAAATTAATCCAGGCTATGCAAATTTCAAAAGTCTCCACAAAGACAGATGAATCAGAGTTTATCAGGGCTCATGTAAACATCAATAGCGCTTATCCCAATTGGATCAGACCATTGGATAAGGATGTGTTGGGTGTTTTTGATCCTCAGAAAAACAAGTTTTTACAACAAGGAGAAGCCTGCAGGTGGAACCTTAAAGATGATTCAGGCAAACTGATTGGAAGAATTGCCGCATTTGTCAACAAGCGTTACAAAAACAAAGGGGACAAGTTCCCGGTAGGAGGAGTCGGTTTTTTTGATTGTATTGATGATCAACAGGCCGCGAATCTGCTTTTCGATACAGCAAAAGCATGGTTAGCTGAACGTGGCATGCAAGCCATGGATGGCCCTATCAATATTGGGGACAGGGATAAATGGTGGGGACTTTTGGTAGAAGGTTTTCATCCTCCCATTTATAATATGAATTATAACCCTCCCTATTACCAAAAGCTTTTTGAGACCTATGGATTCCAGGTATTTTATAATCAGATCTGTTGGAGCCTTCAGGTAGCGGCATCCAATCAGCTAGAACCAAAATTTTATGAATATCACAAAAAATTTGCCCAGAACCCGGACTTTAAAGCCAGGCATATCCAGAAAAACCAGCTGTCGAAATATGCAGAAGACCTGACAATTGTCTACAACAAAGCTTGGGCGAAGCATGAGGGAAACAAAGAAATCAACAAGGCTCATGCACTAAAACTACTACAATCCATGAAACCCGTTTTGGATGAAAAACTGATTTGGTTTGTGTACCATAAAGAAGAACCGGTTGTGATGTGGATCAACCTACCGGATATCAATCAGATCATCAAAAGTTTAAATGGTAAGTTGGGACTTTGGGAAAAACTCAAATTCTTCTTGATCAAAACCTTCGGAAAAAACAGCAGTTTTGTGGGACTTGTATTTGGAATAGTACCTGAATTCCAAGGTTCCGGTCTGGATTATTTCATGATTGTGGAAGCAGAAAAAGAAATTAAAAAAACGAGGTCCTACAAAACCCTAGAACTGTATTGGCAGGGTGATTTTAACCCAAAGATGCTGAACATATCGAAGAACCTGGGAGCTAAACAAAGCAGGAAAATGATTACCTACCGATACAATTTCGATAGAAATATACCTTTTGAAAGGCATCCTATCCTGACATAAAAAAAAGGCCAATGATGGCCTTTTTTTTATGATTCAATTTTTTTATTCCTCTTCCAAATCAAGTTGATAGATGATGTTTTTATCCCCATAAGCAGCCGGATGACGTGGAAATGCCAACATCAATCTCTGAGAAGTAATCAATGGCAGGACGTCAGAATTGATGCTTTCAAAAACAGATTGAACTTGGACAATCTCATCGGAAAGCATGTAGAGCTTGTAAATATCACTAGTGCCAAAGACCACATACATGATATCATTCAGAATAAGTAATTGGGGCTGTCGAAATCTATCCCAAGTAAACTCTGGCTGAAATGACCTATACAAAACAGGCAATTCCCCAACCCTATACCGGTAAATATTGATACCATTGTTGTTCAATAAAAAGTATACCTCATTACCGTAGACGAATAACGAAACTGCATGGCGCATTTCCAGCGGAACAGACTGAGCGCTTTGTCTCCAGGTTTTGGTGTTGACATCAAATACAAAGAAACTCCCATAATTTGCCGGAATCACTACAATATTGCCCTGAAACTCAAAAGCGTTAACAATCTCGGTTTTTTCCATTGGAAAATCCGGCAGTTCCTCCCAGACATTATTGACCAGATCCAATCTTCTAAAATCCTTCAATAATTCTATTTTATTACTGCCATATCTATAGCCTAATCCATAGTAAAAATATCTTTCCTCTCCTACTGTTCTCACTGCCCCAAACCTTCCTGTAGATATCCCCGGAAACTCCTTCAATTTTTGTAATGAATTACTTAAGAAATCGTATGCATAAATATCTATCCAACCACCATCTCCCAAAAACAACACCCTGTCTCCAGCCTGCATTTTCGTATAGCTCTCGAGTTGAGTCAGAGAAATATCTTTTTGATAAACTTTCCAACTATTGAGCACCTCAAATTTTTCAGGATACGTATTGAGATAACTCCCATCTCCAAGGATAGATACCTCATAAGATCCAGGCTGAATATTTGGGATTTTGGCCATATATTGACCAAAACCTCCACCACTGAGGATCATTTGAGCTGATGGAAATCCATTGTAGTTGAAATAGGCTTTGCCGTCAAACTGTCCAAACTCGTCATTGATCCCAATTTGTATCAGCTTCCCGACATGAGCCCTCAATGGGTCAATATGACCAATGACCGGAAAGGTCATTGTAAAATGATCAACAACAAAGGTGCTCTGACCGGCAACTGTAAGTTTGAGACTGTATTTTTGACCGAAAGCCGCCACTACAAAGTAGCGCCTTGTCATTTTTACGCGTATTTCCTGATTTGTACTGCTCAATACCTCCAACCTGAAAAATTGCTCAAGCCCAGGAATCTCTACGATATTCCCTTCTTTCCTACTGCTGAAATAGTTTCCCATGATGGTGAATTCCATGTCACCAAAAATCAAATTGGTAGAAACACCTGTAATCTCTGGCTTTAGGCCTCCCTTACTGGTAAAAGTCAAGGCATCACCATACACGACCCTATCTCCAGACCGGACAAATGGCAAGACCAAGTACTCAACCCCATTGACAAGGTCATGGGTAATCCTAAATGAGACTAAGTTACCTGTAGGAGCGCCCTGTTGGACTATTTTATAATTTTCAGCATCCCCGAAATTAAAGTTAGCCTGAACTTCCCTAAATTCTACCCCATAACTGCTGATATTGGCACTACCGGATTTGATAATCTCAAAGTCAAATGATGCCCCTGTATTATCAATAGAGTGAATCTGTAGACTTTTGATAAAGGGATAATTTCTTTCACTGATGATTTCTTCTTCTCTGCATCCGAGCAACAAAGTAGAAATGAAAAAGAGTTGGATGAATTTTTTCAACATATCGCTCAGAATTTATAGCCTGCAAATAAGTGCGTTTGGGTAATCTTGCTTTCCAAAATCTCACTTAAAAAAGTGCCCCTGAATCCCAAGACCACCACCCGGTGGTTATTGAGATATTTTTCAAAACCCAAACCCGCAACAGCACCTTGGTGCTTCTTGGGCAACTCGAGACTTTTCTGTGACGTCAGGACTGTATTACCGGATATTTTGGCCTCAAAAATATTTGCTGTTCTGAAACTGGAAAAAGCGAAATTATACCCCAACTCCACGAAAACTCTGGATTTATTGGCTTTTATATCATGATAATACTTTGCCAGCAAGGGGAGTTGGATAGTTGAAAAACCAATATTCACATCTGATTCTACCCTGCCATTTCTGGTAATAAATGATTCAAAAGTATGGGAACTAAAATTAGACCACGATGGGCTTAAATTAAGTGAAATACTCCTATTAAAATTGACAAAAGTTTCAATATTAAAGCCTACCACTGGACTATTTCCACTCAAGGAAACATTTTCAAAAATCTCAGGAAGTACAAAACTGTATGTGATCATACCAAAACCCACATTGGGCATCAATACAATTGTTTTGGAGAATGACCTAGGCTTGGTGATATTTTCAGCGGTTTTGAATAGGTAATTCAACTGAAATTCATTCAGCTGAGTAGTCCTGATCAGACTGGAGAGCTCAGATTTTTCAAAGATATTGGAAAGCGTTTCCTTATAACCATTGGCTTTTAGGGGTGTTAATTCTCCATCGGATTCAACAAAAAAATGATGATCAGGGCCATTCATTTTCCAAAGTGTAGCCTTGCTGTTTACAACCGGCAACCTTTCTAAAAAAACCTTTGCTTCTTTCTCTCCAACCACAATCTGCTTCCTAAAGAAAAGCCTTTCTTTAAAAGAGAACTCTTTTACATCATCTACTGTAAGTCTTTCCGGAGCGGATTTGGCAGACGACTTGAAGAAAATGACTGTATTTCCCTCAATGGGGAGATCAGTGATTTTCCCCTGCCGATAAACGGTGTCATATAAGATGGCGTAGTCTGATTTCTGAGCAAAACCTGTCTGTGGAGACAGGCTGATGGTCAAAAATAAAATTGTGGCAAACAGGAAATCCTTCCCCTGCTTATCCTGAAAGTAATTTTTTGACAAATAAATGGAAGTTAACGTGATAAAATCCTTGATCCAAAAATGGCTGTTCTATCCAAATATAAATTTAAATTCAATTGTTAGTTCAGTATTTGCCAAATAAATTTTAAAAAGAAAAAAGCCCCTAACCGGGGCTTTTAGAATTATCCTGCAAAGCTTACAAAATACTTATCGAGAACGGGTTCATAGTTGCTGGAAAACCTACTATAACACCATTCTTTGAATTCCTGAATTTCCGCTGGTAAAAGTAAATTCAGGGCTTTTCTCAACTCCTTTTCAAAAAGGCGTCGGTCAAAACTGACCTTCATCAGCACTGTTTTAACATATTCTAACATATCTCAAAGAATTTTTGGTTAATAAAACAACTACACTTTGGCATACGATACTAACAAAGGTTTGTTGCGTTTAAAATATAAAGTTAATTTGCGGTCAATAAGCACAAACATCATTTATGATTAAAACGAAAGTCACCCTTTTATTTGTATGTATTTTGGGAATTATTTCCATGCACACTTTTGCCCAGGATGTGACAATCGAATTGGGTCCAGATGAAATTGGATTGAACGAGACTTTCAGTATCAAAGTGACGATCACCAATGACAAAATCAAGTCTTATGATGAGTTTCCGGATATACAGGGATTTCAAAAGCAAGGGATTTCTCAGTCCTCATCCATGAATATCATCAATGGACAGGTGAGCAGTACCAACAGCATCATCCAATACTATAAACCAACCCGAAAAGGGGAATTTACTTTGAGCAGGTTTTCAGTCAAGATCAACGGGAATGATTTTTCCTCTCCTGGAAAAACCATTAATGTCACAGATGCAAGATCAACTCAAAGACAATCCAACGCTTTTGATCCTTTTGATGACCTATTTGGCAGAAGAGATAGAGAAGAGCCTGAGTTTATTGAAATTGAAGATGATGCCTTTTTTGCTTCAAGTATAGATAAGGAAGAGGTATTTGTCGGAGAAGGCTTCAATGTCAGCTTGGCATTTTACATGTCAGAAAGTAATCAGGCCCCATTTCAGTTTTATGAACCTGGCAGGCAGTTGGATGAAATCCTTAAAAAAATGAAGCCATCCAATGCCTGGGAAGAAAATTTCAATATCACCAATATTCAACCTGAACGGGTTACTTTAAATGGTAAAAACTGGATCAAATACAAAGTATACGAAGCGACTTTCTTCCCATTTTCAGAAGGGCAGATTACCATCCCTTCCATCGCTTGGGAAATGATCAAATATAAAGTTGCCCGAAATCCAACATTTTTTGGCAGCAATAGATTGGAAGATTTCAAAACTTTTTATTCCTCAGCGAAGCAGGTTAAAGTAAAACCTCTTCCACAACATCCTTTGCGTAATGAAGTCAGTGTGGGTGTCTATCAATTAAGAGAAAATTTCAGTAACCTAGAAGCACAGACTGGTGAAGGCTTTACCTACAATTTTGGAATTTCCGGTGAGGGAAATATCAATTCCATTTCTGCTCCAAAAACAAAGCAATTTCACAAACTCAATACTTTTGACCCTAATGTCAGACAACAGGTCAATAGGGGAATGGGAAAAATACGCGGCATCAAAGAATTCAATTATTACCTCACTATCAATGAACCTGGAGAAGTAAGGCTAGAAGATCATTTTGAATGGATCTATTTCAACCCGGTTGAAGCCAGGTATGACACCTTGAGACCAAAGGCCATTGTGCAGGTAAGCGGTGAATCTAAAGTCAATCAAGCCATTTCTAAACAAAGGCTGGGCGGGATTTATGATTTGATCGAACTAGAAAGTAATAAGCTTTCATACCAACGATATAAATATTATTTTTCGATCTTAATCAATCTGTTATTGGTCGGTTCAGTGATTCTACTGGCCGTCCTGATTATGAAAAGAGGAAATGGGTAATTCATTCGGCAGGATATTTAGAATAAGTACATTTGGTGAATCACACGGCCTTGGCTTAGGTGTTGTTATAGACGGTTGCCCAGCTGGTTTGCCTATTGATGAGGATTTTATCCGCTCTGAAATGCAAAGGAGAAAGCCTGGGCAGTCCAAAATCACTACCCAAAGAAAAGAAGAAGATGACTTTCAGATTCTTTCAGGTGTATTTGAAGGCAAAAGCACAGGAACGCCAATCGGTATGGTCATCATGAATACCGACCAAAAAAGTAAAGATTATAGCCATATTGCAGACAAATTCAGACCTTCACACGCTGACTTCACTTATTTCGAAAAATACGGCATCAGAGATTATAGAGGAGGTGGAAGAAGCAGTGCAAGGGAAACAGCCGCAAGGGTTGCCGCAGGTGCCATCGCCAAAATGATGCTCAGACATTATGGCATTTCGGTTCAAGCATATGTTTCCCAGGTGGGGGATCTAAAATTAGAGAAATCCTATCAAGAGCTTAACCTAGACCTTACTGAAGAGAATATCGTCAGGTGTCCTGATTCTGAAATGGCCGAAAAGATGATAGACTTCATTGACGAAGTCAGAAAAAGCCGTGATACTGTGGGAGGAATAGTCTCCTGTGTGGCCAAGGGTGTTCCCGCAGGTCTTGGAGAACCTGTTTTTGACAGGCTTCATGCCGAACTTGGAAAAGCCATGCTAAGTATCAATGCGGTCAAAGGATTTGAATATGGGAGTGGTTTTGAGGGTGTGAAGATGAGGGGTTCCCAACACAATGATGCTATACATCAAGTGGAAGGAAAAGTGAGAACCAAGACCAATTTCTCAGGAGGTATTCAAGGCGGCATTTCCAATGGTGAGGACATCTATTTCAATGTAGCTTTCAAACCCGTAGCTACTATCATGCAAGATCAGGATTCAATCAACGAAGCTGGAGAGGCAGTGACCGTATCAGGTAAAGGCAGACATGATCCATGTGTCGTACCCAGAGCTGTTCCGATTGTGGAAGCCATGGCGGCATTGGTACTAGCGGATTACTTATTGATCAGCAGGACGAATAAATTATAAATGGTTTAAACCCAAAATTATGCTTAAGAAGATCCCTTTACACACCCAAATCATTATCGGTTTGGTATTAGGTCTGATTGTCGGATTGATTATCATTCAGTTTGGCATCGCTCCTGATTTCACCGTTAATTTTATCAAGCCAATAGGAACCATTTTCATCAATGCACTGAAAATGATTGCTGTACCCTTGGTTTTGGCATCCTTGATCGTGGGTGTGGCCAACCTTGGAGATATTTCGAAATTATCCCGAATAGGTGGTAAAACCATCTTGGCCTATTTAGTAACGACAATTATTGCAATTACAATAGGTTTGTTACTTGTCAACTTTTTTGAACCAGGGGAACAATTACCACAAGAGACAAGAGACAAATTAATGGCCCAATTTGATGACCAGGCAGGATCCAAAGCAAGTTCTGCTGAGGCCATCAGAAGTCAGGGGCCTTTACAGCCCTTAGTGGATATTGTACCTGAAAACCTCTTCGCTGCGGCAGCAAATAATGGCAGTATGCTTCAGGTAGTCTTTTTTGCCATCATCGCAGGGATCGCATTACTTCAGATTGACAAACAAAAAGCCCAAACCTTCATTGGTTTCTTTGATTCCCTCAATGATGTGATTATCAAAATCGTAGAATACATCATGATGATTGCCCCATATGGGGTTTTTGCCCTAATGGCTTCTCTAATTGTGGAAATTGCCGGGGAGAATCCGGATTCAGCAGTAGAATTACTCCTAGCGCTCCTGAAATACACCTTAGTGGTATTGGGTGGTCTTTTCCTGATCATAGTGGGGGTTTATTCTGTAATGCTGAAATCATTTACCAAAATCCCATTCAAGGATTTTATCAAAGCGATTAGGCCTGCGATGCTATTGGGATTCTCTACTTCCTCTAGTTCAGCTACCCTGCCTGTAACCATGAAATTGGTAGAAGATGAAATTGGTGTGTCGGAAGAGGTAAGTAGTTTCGTCCTGCCACTTGGCGCAACCATCAACATGAACGGTACCAGTTTATACCAAGCTGTAGCTGCAGTATTCATTGCTCAGGCCTTAGGGATGGATCTGACCATTTCTCAGCAATTGACGATTGTCCTAACCGCCACATTGGCGGCGATCGGTTCGGCCGGTGTGCCTGGAGCCGGATTGATTATGTTGATTATCGTCTTGGAAGCCATCGGTGTTCCAGGAGCTGGCGTTGCCTTGATTATTGCACCTGACAGGATTTTGGATATGTTCAGAACAGTGGTAAATATTACAGGAGATGCAGTTGTCTGCGTCAGCGTAGCCTCTACAGAAGGTGAACTCCCTGCCGGCCTTATCCGCCATTCAAATCCGCTTACCCCAAGTGAAGGAGGATTGCCCGATCCAGAATAATAAAACCTTTACCTTTTATCCATGTTATTTCGGAGGCTGTCCCTATTCATTAGGGGCAGCCTCTTATCTTTGGTAAATTTCAGAAAAATCAAGAGTATGCCTCGTCTCCTCCTCACCTTGGTTCTGATTGTCCTAGCTTCATCATTCAGCCTAGCACAGAGCCAATTGACCATTTTGGATAAGAATACCCAAAAGCCAATCGCAGGTGTTTTGGCCAAGATTCCAGGACAAAACAATCAGGTAAGTGATGAAGAGGGTAAATTGGCTATCAACCTATCCAAACCCTCACTGGTCAATTTTTCCCACATTGCTTTTGAATCAATTTCCATTCTATTGGACGGCAATGAAAGGCTTACTTTGGAAATGAGTCCTGCTATCAGTTCACTGGCAGAAATTGTAGTTACCGGCTTTGAGTCAGAAAGGCCATTAGTTCATCAGGCAGGGGCCATCAGCAAAGTCCTTGAAAATGAACTTTACCGGTTCAACGAAAACTCCATCCTCAGCGCTTTCAATACCAAGCCGGGCATCAGAATAGAACAAAGGGCTCCTGCAAGCTATAGGATTTCAATCCGTGGAAGTTCCTTGCGATCACCCTTTGGCGTGAGGAATGTGAAGGTGTATTGGAATGATATTCCATTTACCTCTCCCGATGGCACTACTGCACTCAACATCCTTGATCTTTCCAATATCCAAAACGCCGAGATCATCAAAGGCCCTGCAGGTAGTATTTACGGTGCAGGAAATGGTGGGGTGATCAGCTTTGAAAGCAGGAAATCTGTTACTGAAAATCATGTCTCATCAGACTTAGGAGTCGGGGACTTTGGTCTATTGAGATACCGAATAGGGGTAGACCAAGGTTTGGATAAAGGGAGTATCAGTGCCTCATATGTCCATCAAAAATCCGATGGCTACCGAGAGCACAGTGCCATGAATAGGAAAGTTTTCCAATTAGCCTACCACAACAAGCCAAGTGAAAAAAGGGAACTGAGCACCCAGATCCTCTATTCAGATCTGAAATACCAAATTCCAGGAGCACTAAATCCTGCCCAAGTTGAAGAAAATAGAAGGCAGGCCAGACCCGGCTCTGTCGGACAAAACAGTTCCATCGCCCAAAAAACACTTTATGGAACACTTTCACATCAAGTCGATTTCAACGAAAAATTGAAAAACAGTACGGCTCTGTACGTAAACACAACAGAATTTGAAAACCCATTTATCCTCGATTATAAAAAAGAAACTTCTTTTGGCTACGGGGGTAGGACAAAATTTACTTTTGATGACCGATGGGGAAATTTTCCTGTAAGGATCATTGCCGGAGGAGAGTATCAAAAAGGAAAAACTTTGGCCCAAAATTTCGGAAACAGAAATGGACAGGCTGATACGATCAGATTTTCCGATGACCTGATCACTACCCAGGCTTTCTTGTTCCAGCAGTTTGAAATAGACTGGACACCCAAACTCCTAATGACCATTGGATTTAGTGAGAACTTTTCAAGATATGACATAGATCGTCAGATAGATGCCGGACCGAACAGCCCTGCTGCGAATACTAAGAAGTTTGACCCTGTATTGATACCACGTTTGGCTTTTGTGTATAAACTGACCGACCAATCTGGTCTGCATGCTAGTATCAGTTCGGGATTTTCTCCACCTACCATTGCTGAAGTCAGAACCAATGAGGGAAGCATCAATCTGGACTTACAGGCAGAAAAAGGCAGCAACTACGAAATTGGATACAGAGGAAGATTCGGGATAGTAAATCTGGATTTGACAGCATTTTATTTCAAACTCAATGAAACCATCACCTCATTTACCAATGATCAGGGAGTTGTACTTTTCCGCAATGCTGGTGCGACAGACCAAAAGGGTATTGAGTTAAGTATAGATTATACCCTTTACAGAAATCAACTCAGCCAACTACAGGAAGTTAAACTGAGCCATGCTTTTACGGGCCATTACTTCAGTTTCTCCAATTTTGTGAGTGGTGGTGTGGATTTTTCAGGCAACCAACTTACTGGAGTTGCACCAAATACTCTAGTCAACTTGCTTGATATAAGGTCCAAATCCGGAATATACCTCAATGTCACCCATCAGTTTGTAGATAAAATTCCTTTAAATGATGCAAATACAGTATTTCAGGAAGCCTATAACCTATTGGGTAGCAGAATTGGATTGAGAGCCACATTTGGCAGCAGATGGGATGTTGAAGCGTATGCGGGTGTAGATAATTTATTGGATGAAACCTATAGCTTGGGCAATGACCTCAACGCATTTGCCAATAGATTTTATCAACCAGCACCAGGCAGAAATTGCTACAGTGGATTAAAATTGGGATTCAGGTATTGAAGTATCTGATTTGATAGCAGTTTGAAAGTTTACTCAATGGGTAATTGAAAGCAAGAGCAAAAAAAAGAGGAACAATGTTCTAAAAACATTATTCCCCAGTTGGTTAAAAACCGTTACAAAAAAATTGCTTAATCACCCGAAACAAATTTATGATAAATATTAAAGCCAAAAAATACCCTCTTCAGGGTATTTTTTGGCTTTAATAGGAAATTTTTTCTTCAAATCATCATAATTAGTTGCTTTTGAACCCAGAAGAAAATCTCAAATGAAATTATGTCAACTGATTATGATGTACATAATTTGCTTCTATAAAAATCAAACTGAAGAACTGAGGAATAAAAAAGGATTAATTACTTTTAGCTACAGTTAAGAATGTTTGAAGCAACTCCTTAAATGCGATAATCCTGTCAGCCTCATAAAACTTGCTGGCTTTACTGACCTCCTCAAATGCATTTGTCAGCGCGCCATTGTTATTGTAAAAAATAGCACTGTTATAATATTCCAAACCTTTCAGTTGCTGAAGGTTTATTTCCCTGTAAATCGAAGGATTGAAAAGTGAAGTTCTTTTTTGGTGTACAGGATCTAAGTATAATTTATTTTCATGGGCTGCCCTTTTGAATTCCTCAACATAACTTTCAATTTCATTTTGGTCAGTCATGAATCCTCCAAAAGGATCTGTTGACTCCAATAAGATTTGTTCATTATCAATGGTAAGGGTTAAAAATACATGAAAGGATGTTTCCACAATTTGGTAATCGAAACCATACCTGTCCAAAATCATTGCATATAATAGGGATCCGCTGACACAATCATATCTACCATCTTCCATCAAATTATCTAAGGAAGCATACTGCTGATAATCATCAAAAAGGTATTTATGAGCCCTATAAAACATCTGTTTTACAAACTTTTTACTTTTTCCAAAGCGCTCAAAGTCTTTGTCAAGCTTGGTATTCAGCTTATTTAGGTTTTCATTATGGGATGTCCATTCTTCAAAAAATTCATTTGGAGTAAACAGCATAACTTCTTCTCCGACATGATCATTCATGTCGGTAAAACCATTTCCTTTAAAAGAAAAAAGAAAAATTAGAAGAAAGATTGCTACACTTCTCATCCCAATGTTACCCGTTTGTTAAGCTAAGTTAACAATTTGGTAACATTAAATCAAAAAAAAAGCCCCCTAAAGATTAGGGAGGCCTTATCACTTTATATGCCTGAGCTTACCAAATTGAGTACCTTATTCTCAAAGAAGCTCTTCTTCCTGGTCGAAGTCTGGTGAAAATCTCATCTTCAGCATTGTACATCCTAAATGCTTCTTCTCTATAATCATCCAAGATATTGGTAACATTAAGGGATGTTTGAAGTCTTTCAGATTTACCCCAGGTTTTATTGATGTTGAAATTCAAGGAATGGAAAGACACTGTATAAGTATCTGTCCTGTTTCCGAAACCTACATAATTCAGGGTTCCACCTTGGACATTGTAGAATAGACCAGCTTCTATTCCGGAAATCACATTATTATAAGAAAGTCCTGTATTGATGATATAAGGTGCCTGACCTGCCATTTGCCTGGTTCTGGAAACGGTCTCTCCTTCTCTTGCAGATAGCTGTCTGGATCTAAATTCAGATTCAGACATTTGAATTTTTGATTCCACCAAGGTCAAATTAGCATTGAAGAAAAAGTTCTCCAAACTAGGTGCGATGATATCTAATGATTTACGCAATTCCAGTTCAACACCAAGAACTGATCCATTACCTACGTTTCTTGGTTGGAATGCTCCAGGATCAGAAAGGAACTGAACCATCTCGATAGGTTTGTCAAAAGACTTATAGAAAAGACTCAGGGAGAAAATTTCACTCCTCTTCATAAACTTTTCCCATCGCAAGTCAAAGTTGTTGATCCTTGTAGATTGAAGATTGCCATCCCACAACACCTCTGTTCCACCTTCAGTCGTTTCAGGGAAGAGTGAACCAATAAAGGACCTACCGGTAATCGGATCCAAAATTTCTGCAAATGACAATTCTTTGAAAGAAGGTCTCGCGATTGTTCTAGAAGCCGCAAATCTAAGATTTTGATTGCTCCCCATAGCCTGAACCAAGTTTAAAGTAGGGAAGAAGTCTAAATCATCCAGCACTTTATCATTATCAAATACAATGGTATTTGTCTGGTTGGTACCGGTATAGAATTGTGTATATTTTTCAATTCTCAATCCCAGGATAGCTTTCAGGTTTTTCAATGGATTAAACTCATTGGAAACATATCCTGCATAATTGGTCAGGTTGGAATTATACTGATTTGGATTGATTGGGATAAATGTTGGGTCATACCTGATTCCATTTCTATTGTCAGCAGAGAATAAATTCTCCTCTAATAACACTTGGTTAGGATCTCCATTGAATGTGGTGCTACCTGCCGGGAACTGGAAGTCCTGAATCAGGAAATCCCTGTTTTTATAGACATAAGCACCTCCAAATTTCAACTTGGCACTTTGACCAAATAACGTATAGTTGTCAGAAATATCCATATTTCCAAATAGGTTCTGCTCTTCCAGAGATCTCCAAATCCTTGTTGGAAGACCTACCTCTGTACCTATGGTATTGGTAGGAACTCGGAAACGGGTAATTCTCACATCTGGATCTTCGATAGTAGAAAGAGTTGGCGACAATTTCCAGTTGACCTGCCATTTATTTCCTTTAAGGAAATGACTACCACTAAGCAATACGTTGCTCATAGCCCTTTGGCTATATTCAATATTATATTGATCCGCTTCAAACTCTGCTCCTAAATTGGTATTGATGAAATAGAACTGACCGACTTTTGATTCACCACTTTGTAACCTTAGGAAATTCAACTTGATTTTGGAGAAATCTGATTTATAAGCCAAACCAAAAACACCTCCCAATAACACATTATTAACCGTGTAATCACCTTTGGATTGCTCCAAGGCTTCCAAGTTGAAGTCTGTCGCATTCCTTGGCTTGCCAAACAAGTTAAATTCTGCATCCTTAAAAAACTCGGTTTCATTTCTATAAGTCAAAGCGAGGTTGTAGCCGATTTTTTTATTTCTGATCTGGAATTGATTCCCCAAAGAATATCCTAATCCAAAATCCATAGGGCTTGTCTGTCTGGTACCTCCCAAAACAGGATTGAAATTCCTCAAGACATTTTGGAAAATCTGACCTTTTTCACTGTTAGGATTGCCGATAACTTCTCCAAATTGAGGAATTTCCTGAACGCCTTTGGTAGGAATAGTTCTGGTTCCATCATCAAAGCCAAGCCAATCAGTTTTTCCACCTTCGATGGCAAGTGAGTTTTGATTAAAATGCATGCTAGGATTATATCCTCCGGAGACATTGACCACCATGGTTTTTTCTTCTGGGAAATCCTTGGTTTCAATATCCACAACCCCACCGGTAAAATCCGCTGGCAAT
This sequence comes from Fontibacter flavus, assembly GCF_042432905.1. NCBI lineage: Bacteria > Pseudomonadati > Bacteroidota > Cytophagia > Cytophagales > Cyclobacteriaceae > Fontibacter > Fontibacter flavus. The sequence goes on from NZ_JBHLWI010000016.1 coordinate 47,115, forward strand.
TCAGCTGAAAAAGATTTGGATACGATAATGTTATCTATCACATTGGTAGGAAAGATATCCATTTGGATGGTGTTTCTGTCAGGATCCAATCCAGGGACTTCCACACCATTCAAAATGGTCTTGGTATACCTGTCTCCCAAACCTCTGATGTATACATATTTTCCGCCTTCCACTGATACTCCAGTGACTCTTTTGATGGCAGAAGCGGCATCCCCATCACCAATTTGTCTAAATGTAGAACTGGATATACCGTCCAAAAGGTTAGGGGCATTTCTTTTTACGGACATCAAAGCGGCTTCAGTGGTCCTGATTGCCTCGGCAGAAACTACTACTGTCTCTAAGTCAGAAGTGAATTCCTCCATTTTGATGTTTTCTAATAGCGTTACTTTTCCTGCTGTAACCTCAACATTTCCAATCTCAATGGAATTGTAGGAAATAAAGGAAATCTTAAGACTGTAAGTCCCTGGATCAACCTGGATTGTGAAATCCCCATCGAAATCGGTGACTGCACCAGTCTGGGTTTCTACCACAAGTACGGATACGCCAAAAAGCGGCTCGCCGTTGGTTGCATCAAATATGGACCCTCTAATCGTTCCTTTTTGCGCATGGGCATTTCCGGGAACAATGAAAATCATGGTGAAAGCAAATAGAATCAGCAATAGATTCTTAGATTGTTTGATATTCATTTTGTACAGCGTTTGAATATTGTTATTGAGTTGAAAAAATCTAAAAGAAGAGATCAGGTTAACCTGACCTCTTCTGGGCACTTTATTAATTCTTGTTATTACATGTCATCAAGGTTACCAGCAACCGCAGTCCAAGACCATCCAGCAAAAGCTGATTTAGTTGCTCCAACTGTATTTGCACCAGCAGCTACTTCTGCAGCGTGAGCGTCTGTTCCATTTCTGAAAACAGTCGTCAAGGCCACTCCTGCAGGACTGGTTACTTCAAGTTTGTTGAAGACCAAAGATCCACCGGCAAAAGTTGCCAAGGTCTTGTCACCACTCAATGAGAAGTCTCCTCTTCCGCTTGAAGTAGCAGGATCAGGGAAACCAAAGAAGTATATATTTTCAAATGTACCTCTTGCACCGTCTCTGAAATCAGCTAATTCAGCAGCTGCAGAACCTTTTACAGTACCATTTTTCAATGTATGGGCTCCAAGTAAAGAACCTTCTGGACCGTCAATTTCCAAAGCATGGTCTGTTTCAGTACCACATACTACTATGAAATTGTCCAATGTTCCAGACCAAGCCTGGTCAGTGTCAAGGGCATCATCACCTGAATTCCAAACGATCGCATTCTTTACACTTACAGTTCCACCGAACCATTCGATTCCGTCATCTTGGTTGGCGATAACTTCTACGTTTTCAATGATAGTTTTAGAACCTACGCCTCCAAGTGTCAAGCCATTGATTTCGTTTCCTTCACCGATATTGGCGCCACCATGTCTGATGGAAATGAATTTGATGATACCGGAATTATCCTCAGGATCATTACCTCCATATCTACCGTTTGCATCGGAAGCTGGAATACCTTCAATCTGAACTTCAGTTACATCTCCAGCGAAAGACCCTGGAGCCCTACCCAATACGATCAAGCCACCCCATAAACCATTGATAGTTGGCTCCAAGTTTGGACTGGCAATCATGCCTGATTCAATTTCATCAGCGATAGAAGTGAAAATAATTGGCTTCTCAGCAGTACCTTCAGCGAAGATTTTACCGCCTCTTGCTACGATCAATGCAGTTGCATTAGGCCCTGAACCAACCTCACCTTTGATAATAGTACCTGGCTCGATAGTTAACTCAGCTCCGTCCAAGACAAATATTCTTCCTCCGAGGATATATGTCTTATTGGCAGTCCAGGTAACTTTACCTGTAATATTTGCTGCTATTCTTACCGTAGTTTCCTCAGCCCCTACTGTCAATACATGGGTTACAGTTGCCACATCACCATTTCTATCGGCTGCTGCGAATTCAAAAACCAAATTCTTACCAGCATCTTCTGCTACAGCTGTATAAGTGAAATCATAAGTAGCAGAAGTTTCTCCGTTAAAGTTCTTAGTCTCCAACGCAGATCCATCTTTTCTTACAGTCAAGCTCAACAAACCATCAGGTGCTGAAATATTGGCTGTAACAGGACCTACTGTTCCTCCAGCAGCAATTGTTGCCGTTGCCGGAATACCTGAAATGGTAACCGGTCTGTTTGGTTCTTCATCTTCACCACAACTTGTGAACACTACCACTGCTGCTACAAGCATCAGAAGCATGGAAGTAATTTTTTTCATTTTAATGACGTTTAGTTTAGCGGTTGTATAATTACCGCTACAAAAGTCGCCACCTAATGTTAATTGAGAGGGTCAAAAAAATTATCAATTCATTAACCTCTTAAGCCAAAAAAGAAACAGCCATTACAATAAATTAATACTGTAATGGCTGTTACCAAATAAAAATCTGTTTAAGAGTAATTTATGCCCTATTTTAATGTTACGCTTTTGTTAATTGGGATTTTGTCCAAAAATATCCTAACCAAGTCACGAGTACTTACATTGTCTGCTTCTGCCTCATAATTGAGAATAATCCTATGGTTCAACACATCTTCAGCCACGGCTTTTATATCTTCGGGCAACACGTAATCCCTACCTTCCATATAAGCCATTGCTCTTGAAGCTAGGTTTAGGTTGATACTTGCCCTAGGAGAAACACCGAATTGGATGTACTTGGCTTCTTCCTTCAATCCGTATTTTTCTGGAAATCTGGTCGCAAAAACCAATTCTATAATATAGTTTTCCAATGGCTCTGCAATCTTGACTTCATTGATAGCCGTACGGATAGCAAAAATATCCTCTTTGGAAAGGATGGCCTGCACTTCTGAACTGAATTGCATATTGGCCATTCTGCGCATGACTTCCATTTCATCAGCCTTGCTCGGATAATCGATATGCACTTTCATCATAAAACGGTCTACCTGTGCTTCAGGAAGTGGATAAGTACCTTCCTGGTCAACAGGGTTCTGAGTAGCCAACACCAAGAAAGGCCTGTCCAATTGAAAGGTAGTCTCTCCAATAGTTACCTGCTTTTCCTGCATGGCCTCCAATAGCGCAGATTGTACCTTTGCAGGAGATCGGTTGACCTCATCCGCCAAGATAATATTGGCGAAAATTGGTCCCTTCTTCACTTCAAAACTTGCCTCTTGTTGATTATATATCATTGTACCGATCAAATCTGAAGGCAAAAGGTCAGGTGTAAACTGAATCCTCTTAAAGTCGAGGTGCAATACTTTTGCCAAAGTATTTACAGTCAAAGTTTTGGCCAAACCCGGAACACCTTCCAATAAGATGTGCCCATTGGTAAAAAGTCCGATCAACAAGCGGTTGATCATTCGGTCCTGTCCAACTACTACTTTCTTGACCTCTTCTATTACTTGATGGATCTTTTCCTTATGCATGGAATATCTTGATTATTATTCTGAAGTTGTGTTTTAAGTGTACAGTAAAACTAATAAGGCGTACAGCTATCCGGCTAAATTAGAACAAAATCGCCTTTATGCCAATTTCCACTTTTGCTTCTTGATAAATGGTAAGAATTATTAACATTTATCGCCTTTTTTTAAGGGCAGAAATTGAAAAAGATTTCCTTTCTCCGGACCTTTTGGTATTTTCTATCTTCCTTTCTGTCACATTGAGCAGCTGGTATAGTTCTTCTTTTTCAAATTCCCTTACTTCACCTACAGCAAATCCCTCTATTGTCAGATTTTCCATAGACCACCTCACCAATCGAAGAGTTGGGTAGCCTACCGCTGCAGTCATTTTTCTTACCTGTCTGTTTTTCCCTTCTATTAAGGATAACTGTATCCAACTATCAGGGACTGATTTTCTATACCTGATCGGAGGATTCCTTTCCGGCAGCGCTGGTGAATCTTCCAGCTTCTTAGCCAAAGCTCTTTTGGTTCGGTACATTCTCCCATCCACATTAATTTCCACACCTGATTCCAATTGCTTCAAAGCATCTTCCGTAGGCACCCCCTCCACTTGCGCCAAATAAGTTCTTTTGTGTCCAAAAGTTGGATGCAGCAGATAATTGTTCAGGGCTTTGTCATCTGTAATCAAAAGCAAGCCTTCACTGTCCTTATCTAAACGGCCCACAGGATATACTTCTTTGGGAAATTGACCCAGCTCTTTTAGCGTATCCTGTTCACCGCTAAACTGACTGAGAATCCCAAATGGCTTATAAATCACAAAATAACGAAAGGACATAAAAGAGAAATTAGATTTTCAGCACCATGTATGTTGGACAAATTTGATAAAAATTAGCCAATAGATACAAATCCCATTACGTTTAGATTTCATATGAATCCCTTTTGTAAAAATAGTATTTGCCAATTCCTTAGTCAACAACTCGGGCATGAACCCTAAAAGCGGTAAGGATACCAAATAAAAAAGGTCATGCTGTGTCAGATTTGATCTACAGCATGACCCTTTAGAGATTTTGATGTGTTTTACTCTTAACTTCCACAGCCAATACAATCAAAATGACTGTCCATAGGCTTCACTCCCTTCAATTGCATTTCAAGGTTATGGATCATATCCCTGGTATCCATGTCCTGAAACATATCCCCTGTCAAGGTGGATCTTAACTTTTCAATTTCCTGTTCGATGGCATTTTTTTGTTCTGCTGTCATTTTCAAATGGTTTATAGGGTTAGCAGTTCTGAATATAAAAAAGTTCTGGGAATTTTTTAAACATAAGGCATTCAGAGAGATTAATTTTCAGAAAAAGTACATCAACGGAACGATATGCCAGTTTACTTTGTCTTATTTTTAGATGTTTTTGGGGGAATTACCCCGTAATCCTTACTTTAACCAAGCCTTATCATGGACAAGACAACCTTGAAACAGCTTTCGGAATTCAGAAAAACCTTACACCAATACCCCGAACTTTCCGGAGAAGAAAAAGAAACCGCTAAAAGGGTACTGGAGTTTTTTAAGGGAATCAAACCTGACAAAACCATCAAAGGCTTAGGAGGCACAGGATTGGCCTTTATTTTTGAAGGAAAAGAAAGTGGCCCCACTTCCCTGTTCCGTTGCGAGTTGGACGGCTTGCCCATCAAAGAAGAAAATGACATCAAATACATCAGCACATTTCCTGGCAAGTCCCATGTCTGCGGGCACGATGGACATATGGCCATTATTTCAGGCCTGGGCATAGAACTTTCAAAAAACCGACCGATAAAAGGAAAAGTGATCTTATTGTTCCAACCAGCTGAAGAAACGGGAGAAGGAGCCAAAGCGGTCTTAGAAGACCCTGAATATGGGCAACTGCAGCCTGATTTTGCTTTTGCCCTCCACAATCTGCCCAATTATGAAACCAATCAGATTGTCTTGAAGAAAGGACCTTTCGCTGCTGCTTCTACGGGCATGATCATTCAATATAAAGGCCGAAATTCCCATTCCGCACATCCTGAAGCAGGAAACTCCCCTGCTGAAGCCATGGCCAAGACCATAGTTGCATTGGAAAGATTGCCAGATGCGATGAAAAAATTTACCTTGGTCACCGTGATTCATGCCCAATTAGGGGAAATTGCCTTTGGTACCACTCCAGGAGAAGCCACTGTCAGGGCTACGCTCAGGGCTTATGAAAATGAGACCAGAGACCTATTGGTCACTTATGCCGAAAAACTCTGCCAGCAGATTGCCAAGGAATATGGTTTAGAGGTTTCCTTCAGTTACACCGAAACCTTTGCCGCCACACACAATGATCCTGAAGCTTGGGACTTCGGTAATGAGGCTGCCAAAAAACTGGGATTAAAAACCAAACATATCCGCATACCTTTCAGATGGTCAGAAGATTTTGGTCTTTTCTCAATCCATACCAAGACACTGCTGTTCGGTCTAGGTTCAGGAAAGAAACAGCCCCAACTGCATGAACCCAATTTTGACTTTCCGGATGAACTGATTCCGACAGGTGTGGGAATGTTTGCGGAAATTGTACATTTGTTACATACATAAAGAAAGCTAATTCTTAAGAATACAAATCCTTAAAAAATTGACCATGACCAAAATCATTCCATTGAATCCTCTTCCAATAAAGATGAAGATCAACCTTGAGAATATGCCATTCCCTATTTACAGGAAGGTTTTGATCCCTGCTGATATCAACATGGATGAGCTTCACTTGATCATACAAGTCGCTATGGGCTGGGAAAATTGTCACCTTTACGAGTTCAGCGATAAGAAAGGTAAGTCTAAAATCAGGGTACAAAATGATATAGATGAGAATGATTTGTGGGGGAACGATGCTGAATCGTTTGATGCAGGAGAATTGTCGCTAATGGAATTTTTAGAGCATACAGATGGAAAAACCTTCTGGTACTGGTATGACTTTGGGGATGACTGGTGGCATAAGATATCGATTCAAAAAGCAACCCAAAAGGATTTGGCCGAATATTATGGCGATACACCTCTATGTACTGAGGCGGCAGGACTTTGTCCACCAGAGGACTGTGGAGGTCCTTGGGGATTTGCCCAGCTTGTAGAAGCCATCAACGAACCCAAGCATCCTGAGTATAAAAACTATAGAGAATGGCTGGGAATCAAGGGGAAGAAAAAAATCGATTTCGAAAATGTGGATGTAGAAGAAATCAGCGACAATTTGGATTTGCTTTGGAATGAATGGGTTGATGAGGATGAGGATTGAGTAATCAATACCCTTTAGACAATCCATTAAATTAAAACTTTTCCAAAGTTAAATCATCTCTAAAATTAAACGTTAATAGGATATCTGAACTTTGGAAAAGGTGACCTTTGCCATGATAGGCAATACTAGTATGTCCATTGTTATAAGATCCTCTTACACCATGGGGTTTCAAAAGTTCATTGTCTCAATATTCCAACTTGAATTTTTTGATCAATATTTTTTCTGAAACTCCCAAAATGATAAAACCCTAAAATCCCATAATTTTACGGGGTTTTATTTCCAATCATTTTTCTAATTTCTAACCCGCTATTTTCCCAAGAGCAGCCACCAATCTGTCCAAATCTGAAATCTTAGTATAAACATGCGGAGAAACCCGCACACATTGGATATTACCCAAGGAGATGGAAGTAGTATGGATTTTATACTGACTCATGAGTTTACTGCTCAGTTCTGCAGGAGTCAGCCCATCAACAGAAACTCCGGCCAGTGCACAGCTATAACTTGGGTGAAATGAAGTGTGGATTTGAACACCTGGAATCTCTATTGCCTTTTTGGCCCAATAATCCTTCAGATACCTCACCCTTTCTTCTTTCCGTTTGGTTCCTATCGCATTGTGGAAATTTAAGGCTTCTCCTATGCCCTGCTCAATGGGAAAACTTCTCGTTCCCAGATTTTCAAACTTTCGGATATTATCACTTTGGGGATCTCCTGCACAGACAAGAGGCCACACTTTACTGATTTTCTCCTTCCTGATCCACAGCATCCCGCTGCCAATTGGTGCGGAAAGGTATTTATGGAGACTGGTACCAAAATAATCCCCTTCAAGATCCGGAATATTAAAATCCAACAATCCAAATGAATGTGCCCCATCAATTATGACCTCTATACCGTGTTGATGTGCCATCCGGGAAATCTTTTTGACAGGCATGATCTGTCCGTTCCAATTGACCACATGGGTCAAATGAAGAATTTTGGTTTTTGGAGTGATGGCTTTTCGGTATTTCTCCACAATTTCATCATCATTTTCCATGGGGAAATCAAAGGTCAACTGCTTATAGACAATCCCCTCCCGTAAAGCACGCTGCTGCCAAGCTTGCATCATGTTGGGGTAATCTTGGGTACTGCCGATCACTTCATCTCCCTTTTTGAGGTCCAAACCATAAATGACTGTAACCAAAGCCTCTGTAGCATTCCGGTTGATGGCAACCTCTTCAGGAGAACAACCTCCCAACTTGGCCAATCCTTCCCTCACCCTTTCCCTTCCCTGATCTAAAATCTGCCACATGTAATAAGACGGCCCCTGATTGGTCATTTGATTGTAGCGTTCCACAGCTTGCTGCACCACTATAGGACTAGGGGAAACACCACCATTATTCAGGATAATGATAGGAGAAGAACTGGCAGAATACCCCTGTTGGATTACTGACCAATAATCCTCATTACTGGCCAAATCAACAGGGCTCCAATCTGAATAAGAATCATCCAAAGTTTGCCACGTAGTGGCATGTAATTCATTAAATATGCTGTGGATGGAAAAAGCACCTACAAGGGCACTGGCTTTCTTAATGAAAGATCTTCTGTTTTCTGAGGCATTCATAACTGAATCAGGTAGATTTATTGGGTAATCAGCTAATAAGTTGCTAAATAGTTCTTAGAAAACCATGTTGCTATTATCATTTGTTTTGAGTGGTAAATAAATGTTGTCAGATGATCATTACCAATGGGAAATGGGAAAAATCAAAGGTAATGGAGGAAACAAGCTTTATTTATTGGGGAAACCTATTCATAGGTAATCATCAAAATGTTTCACTCCACAACCCATCTCGGTATATCCTGAGGCAAGCGGGTCAATAATTCGTAATTGACCTGTTGGGAAGATTCTCCGAAAGAAGCAATGGTAATCTCTTTATCACCCTGACTCCCAATGATGACCACTTCATCTCCCTGTTGCACCTTTTCCAGATCAGTGACATCCACCGCGACACTGTTCATCGTCACAGTTCCCACCACCGGCACAATCATTCCCCCAATCAACACTTTTCCTTGATTGCTCAACATCCTGCTATAACCATGCCCATAACCCACGGGCACCAAAGCAATGGTCATATCACGAGGGGCCATATAACTGGAGCCATAGCCAATAAAATCTCCCATCTTAACTGCCTTGGTGTTCATGATGGTACTTTTCCAGGAAATCAACCGTCTTAAGGGATTTTTATTATTGGCCGGCAATGATTGGAACCTATACATATAAGTTTCCTGTGTCGGCCAAAATCCATAAGAAGCAATTCCTATCCTTACCATATCCATTTTGGTATCGGGATACAGGAGCGTAGCCGCTGAACAGGCAGTATGGCATTTTTCGAAGTCTATATCCTGATCATCAAACCAAGCTTTGAATTTTTTGAACAATTTAATCTGTTTTCGCACCCGCACATAGTTACTGATACTTTCTGCCCCCGCATAATGTGTACAGAGTCCCTTCAACTCTAAAAACTCAAGATTGTCCTGCAACAGCTTGGCCAACCATTCCCTGTCTTCCCATTCAAAACCGGTCCGGTGAAAACCTGTCTCTACTTCAACATGAACTTTGGCCTTTATCCCAAGTTTTTTGGCAACTGCAATCGCCGCCTCAAGTCGGGCAAACTCAAACACATAAAAATTGATGCCTTTCCGGACCAATTCCTCCAGGTCATCATGATGCAGCATGCCCATGATCATCACTTCACTATGGTGTTTGCTCACATTGCACACACGCAGTGCTTCATCTGCAGAAAATGTGGAAAAATGCCTAACACCATTTTCCTCTGCTATTTGCACAATGTTTTCAATCCCATGCCCATAGGCATTCCCCTTCACCACCACGGACAAAGCTGTTTTGGGGCCAATTTCCTTTCTTAAAAATTCTATATTTTTTGTATAGGCGCTTTTGCTGATTTCTATATAAGAAGTATGCTTCATACGCTGCAAATTATAAGATTCAAACTGTTAACCTAATTTTTCACTCTCTTCTTACCGATCAATACTGCTTTGGCCAATTCCTTCCCTTTCTTCACTTTTTGCCAGATGGATTATTGGGGAAATTTACTGTATGATTAAAAATCGTTATTATCGGGATAGAAATCCCAAAACCATGAAAAAATACCTCATTCCTTTTGTCCTTTTATTTTCCTGTAACAGCACGGAAGTGCCACCGCCCGAACCCGTTTATCCTATTCCTTCAGAAAGCCAATTAGCCTGGCATGACCTGGAATATTATGCCTTTGTACATTTCAACATGAATACTTTCTCGGATATGGAATGGGGCATGGGGGACGAAAGTCCAGAGCAATTCAATCCTACCGAACTGGATACCCGACAATGGGCCAAGGTGGTCAAAGATGCCGGCATGAAAGGAATCATCATCACAGCCAAACACCATGACGGCTTCTGCCTATGGCCATCAGCCTATACAGAGCATTCGGTAAAAAATTCTCCTTGGAAGGAGGGTAAAGGTGACCTGATCCGAGAATTGAGGGAGGCTTGTGACGAATACGGTCTTGAAATGGGTATCTATTACTCCCCTTGGGACAGAAACCACGCAGCTTATGGTACCCCAGAGTATATCAGCTATATGAGAAACCAATTGAAAGAGTTGCTTACCAATTATGGGGACATCTTCGAAGTATGGTTTGATGGGGCAAATGGCGGCACAGGCTATTACGGTGGCGCCAATGAAAACCGTTTTGTGGATAAGTTGACTTATTATGATTGGCCAAAGACTTATGCTTTGGTCAGGGAGCTTCAGCCAAAAGCCGTAATGTTCAGCGATGGCGGACCAGACGTGAGATGGGTAGGCAATGAAGAGGGTTTTGCTTATGAAACTACCTGGTCGAATCTGATGCGGGATTCGGTTTATGCCGGTATGCCGGAATATCCTGAAAAATATGCCAGTGGGCAGGAAAACGGAACCCATTGGGTGCCTGCTGAAGCCGATGTATCGATCAGGCCAGGATGGTATTACCACGCCTATGAAGACCATAAGGTAAAAACCCTTCCCCAACTACTGGACATCTATTACAACAGCATTGGCAGGAATGCCTCGCTGCTGATCAACTTCCCTGTAGACCGAAGAGGACTTATCCATGAAAAAGATGTGGAACAGATCATGAAGTTATCCACAAAAATCAAGGAGGATTTTGCGGTGGATTTTGTACAAAAAGCCAAACTGAGTGCATCCAATGAAAGAGGAAGAGGTTTTGAAATAAGCCAAGTTTTGAAGGAAGATAAAAACAAGTATTGGGCAGCCGAAGACGGAGTTATCCACAATGAAATTCTGATTAAATTCCCACAAAAACAGGACATTAACCGATTTTTAGCACAAGAACATATTGCATTGGGACAAAGGATCAAGGAGTTTACATTAGAAGCCAAAACCCAAAATGGCTGGCAACTTATCCACAAAGGGAGTACAATTGGCACCAAGCGTATATTGAGGTTTGATGAGGTGGAAACAGACGAACTGAGATTTACCATTTTAGACGCCAAAGCAAGTCCGACTTTTTCCAGATTAGCGGCGTATCTTGCTCCTAAGCTCATCACAGAACCTTTCTTCAGAAGAGACCAATCTGGTACTGTCTCCTTATCAATTCCTGAAAAAAGTGTGGATATCTACTATACCCTTGATGGTAGCATACCGGATAGCCAAAGTAATCAATACGAAAACCCAATTAAGATCGACAAACCTGTTAGGTTAAATGCTATCAGCTACGATCCTTCTTCGGGCAAAAGCAGTGAGGTTTTTGTAAAAGACCTGGACATTGCCAAAGCCCAATGGAAAGTTATCCACACTGAGACGGACGCAGCCAAAGCCATAGATGAGGATCCTTCAACTTTTTGGTCATCCAATAATCAGGAGCTGACAGTCGATCTGGGTGAAGTTATCCACATCAAAGGCTTCACCTATCTGCCGCCCCAAAACCGTTTCATGCGGGGAGTCATTTCAAAATACTCCTTCCAAAGTAGCATGGATGGCAAAACCTGGACAGAAAGAGCAAAGGGAGAATTTCCCAATATCCACAATAACCCTATTGAACAGATGATACGCTTTGAAGATGCGCAGGCAAGATATGTCAAACTCAAATCACTGGGAACCACAGATAATCAAGCCGCATCATTCGCTGAAATTGGGGTCATCACCATAGATTAGAACCCTTATTCAAGATACTTCAAATAGCTCTTGGATTGGTGTTATCAAAAAAGCTCCTGATTTCTAAATATCAGGAGCTTTTCATTTTATTATTTGTTCTTATACTTTCCCCAAAAGTAACCGGGAAAAATCAGAGCCTTTAACTTCCAGTTATTCTTTTCCAACATACTCAAAGATTGATCTTCATGAACAGCTTTATACATCTTAGCAGCCAACAAGGTATGGCCTATCAGCAAGAGGAAGACAATCCCGTAAATAATTAATTCATTCATAGCTTTTTCAGGACCAAAGCAGCCCAGTTATCTTTCGTTTTTTGATTGATCAAGTCTAGGCCAAATTCATTGGCTTTCTTTACAATATCCGTAATGTCATGTTCATAAAATCCGCTAAGCAAGAGATTTCCTCCCTTCTTGACCAAAGAACTATAAACTTCCATTTCGTCTAACAACACATTTTTGTTGATATTGGCCAGGACAATATCAAATTCCCCCTGTGGACGAACATCTCTGACAGTGCCTTTACCCATTCTAACATCAGACATGCCATTGAGGTTAAAGTTCTCATCCCCATTTTCGACACACCACTCATCGATATCAAATGCCTCTATATGCGCTGCTCCAAGTTTATGGGCCATAATGGCCAGAATGCCTGTTCCTGCACCTATATCCAAAACTCTTTTTCCTTGGTGATCCAATTCCAGTTGGTGGGAAATCATTAGATAAGTGGTGGCATGATGTCCTGTCCCAAAGGACATTTTCGGATTGATCAGGATTTCATATTTGAAGTCCGGTTGTTCCGGATGAAAAGAAGCCCTGACATACACCTGGTCCCTCACGATAATGGGATCATAATGCTTTTCCCACTCCTCATTCCAGTTAACCTTGGCCATTTTCCCTTCTGAAACATTCAAAGAAGCCGCTTCTTGATATTGTTCAAGCACTTCCTGATAGGAAGCCCTTTCAAAAAGATCCTCTTGGATATAAGCATCAAAGCCCTCGTCCGTTTCCAGAAAAGAGTCAAAACCAACTTCTGCCAACTCTGCTATCAAAATCTCTCGGAAAGGTTCTGAGCAGGAAAATTTAAATTCCAGGTATTCCATTTATTGTAGGATAGTTAAAAGGAAAGAGAGGCAGTGCTATGACTGCCTCCCTTAGATATTTGTCAATTAAAATGATTTTACAATCTCCACAAAATCCCTGGATTTCAGGGAAGCGCCACCGATCAGACCTCCGTCAACATCCGGCTTGGAGAATATTTCTTGTGCATTAGATGGATTACAGCTACCCCCGTAAAGAATGGAGATATTATTGGCCAATTCTTGACCGAACTTACTGCCCAAGTGCTTTCTTATGGCAGCGTGCATTTCTTGTGCCTGCTCCGAGGAAGCTGTCTTCCCTGTTCCTATCGCCCAAATTGGCTCATACGCAATCACAATTTTGGACATTTCTTCAGGGCTGAATCCAAAAAGGCTTTCTGTCAACTGCTGTGTCACGTATGCTTCATGTGTTCCTGCTTCCCTGATCTCAAGTGGCTCTCCACAGCAGAAAATTGGCGTCAAGCCATTTTCTAGGGCCTGCTTGGTCTTAGCGGTCAATAATTCATTTGACTCCTTGAAATATTCTCTTCTTTCACTATGCCCCAAAATGACAAACTTTGCGCCGAAGGAAGCAAGCATTCCGGCAGAAGTCTCTCCAGTGTAAGCGCCTGAAGCCTTGTCGGAACAGTTTTGTGAACCCAAATACAAGTTAGGGGTGTCTCCAATCAGTTTTTTAACTGGATACAAATGTGGAAACGGAGGATTGAGCACAACACTCACATCCTTTACATTTTCATCTTTTAACATATTGACAATCTCAGAGGTAAGTTTTTGCCCCTCATCGAAATTCAAGTTCATTTTCCAGTTTCCTGCTACAATTTTTTTACGCATGGTGTTTAATGGTTTGATGATTAGATTTGAAAAAAATAACCGGTAAAGTTACTTTGGGCTAAAATTACATAAAATGTCCTACCCACGAAAAGAATATAACCCTGAACAGCCGAAAAAGTACTGGTCCTTACAAGAAGCTAAAATAAAAATAGCGGCTTATTGTGCTTATCAGGAAAGATGTCAGGAAGAGGTGAGGAATAAATTAACGGAAAAAGGAATATACGGTACGCAGGCAGAAGATCTGATTGCCTTGATGATAGAAGAAGGTTTTTTGAATGAAGAAAGGTTTGCGCAGGCTTTTGTAAGGGGAAAATACAGGCTGAAGAAATGGGGCAGAATAAAGATCCTGCAAGAGCTGAAATTGCGGAAAATTAGCCCTAACTGTATCAAATCCGGCATGAAAGAAATCGACCCTGAAGAATATTGGGAATTGCTGATCCATCAAGCCGAAAAAAAATGGCTATCGGTCAAGGATACTGATCTTTTCAAAAAGAAATATAAAACCCAGCAATACTTAATGAGCCGTGGCTTTGAAACTGACATGATACAAAATGCCCTCGAAGAGATGATTTCAAGGCAGAATATTTAATTTTTGAAAGGAATAGCGTAATTTGCGAAATATTTGTTCCCCATATGATTCAAAAGTTATTTCCTCTTGACAAAAATTATATTTTGAGACAGGCCCAGACTGTCATGGAAGATAACCTATTGGAAATGATGGTTTTTGAACTTAAAAGGTCCTATACACAGCTTTACAATCCCTTGATGTTGATGGATGAGACCTTTGGTAAGATTCTGGACACTTACGAATTCCCTAAAGACAGAATCCGATTGATCTACAGGCAGTTGTGCGGAATATACCGATATAAAAACGGAGACAACCAGTTGGAATTACTTTTTGATGGCAGAACCCATTTTGACAAATTCCAGGAAGATTGGTCAGAGCAGGTTTTAGCTTGGGTAAGAGAATTGGGCATGCACGAATCCTATGTGAAAAACATGTTGAGGATGACTTTGCTTTTCGATACAGAATCAAGAGCAGAATGGTCTGAGAATCATTGCAAAGCTTTTATCAATCAATACTTTGACCTAAAAATCGTCAAAAGAAAGGGAGAGCTGAAACTATTGAAAACTGCATAACCAGAGCAAATCTTTCTTAAAAACATAAAAGCTGGATGTGATAAAGACATCCAGCTTTCTTTTTTCTATTCCTTTAATCCTTTAACAAGCTTACGTTACCATTCAAAAAGTCCTTCATTCAGGCTTTTGAGGGCATTATTTTTAAACTGAGCGTCCAAGAGTAAAGACACATTATGACGGCTACCACCATAAGACACCATTCTGATCGGATAAGCATTCAAGCTATTCATAATTTTGGCCAAGGTACCTTCAGACTCTGCAATCATATTACCGACCACAGAAATGATAGTCTGATTTTTATCCACTTCTACCAAGCCATAAGCCTCTAATTCTTTTACGATTTCAGCCAAGTGACTAAGGTCATCAATAGTCACTGAAACTGCCACTTCAGAAGTGGTGATCATATCGATAGAGGTCTTGTATTTCTCAAAGACCTCAAATACCTTTCTTAGAAAACCATAAGCCAATAGCATCCTACTGGATTTGATTTTGATAGCTGTAATGCCATCCTTAGCAGCCAATGCCTTAACACCTGTTCCTTGTTCTTTCCCTGTAATAGTCGTACCTGCTGCATCAGGCTCCATAGTATTCAGAAGCTTAACCGGAATATTATATTGCTGTGCTGGCCAAATAGAGGCAGGGTGCAGGATTTTAGCGCCGAAATAAGCCAATTCAGCTGCCTCATCAAATGAAAGCTGGGCAATTGGCCTGGTCTTTTCCACCACCCTAGGGTCATTATTGTGCATCCCGTCAATATCTGTCCAAATCTCTACCACATCAGCGTTGATCGCTGCACCGATAAGTGAAGCCGAATAATCTGAACCTCCTCTTTTGAGGTTGTCTACCTCATTGCGGTGGTTTTTACAGATATAGCCTTGGGTGACAAAAATCCGCTCTCCAGGATAGTTGGCCAGAATTAACTTCAATTTTTCGGCTATTTTTTTCAGTTCGGGCTCTGAATTCTCATCAATACTCATGAAATCCAAAGCAGGAAGAAATACTGCTTCGATACCCAATTCCTGCAAAAGGGTGTAAAATAACTTCGTAGAAAGCAGCTCTCCCTGTGCCAGAATATCCCTGTTGATGGCCTCATTAAAGGATATTTTCAAAATGATATTCAGAAACTCAAAGTGTTCTTTGATGATGTTTTCTGCTTTTGACCTTGCAGCATCTGTTGTCAGCAACTCCTTATAAAAAGTAAGGTAATGCTGATGGAGACTGTCAATTCTTTCCTTAGCCAAATCCTTTTTGGCATCAGCCAGAGCTTCCCCAATGCTTACCAGGGCATTTGTAGTCCCGGAAAGGGCTGAAAGCACCACAATTTTCCTTTGATCATCTCTTGTAATCAGGTCTTTTACCTGATGCATTCTCTCAGGTTTACCTACTGAGGTACCCCCGAACTTCATTATTTTCATAATGGGTATGGTTTAATGGTTTGATTTCTTCCTTGCTTCTCTGATTTTTCATCAGATTAAATCGATGATCAGAAACCCAGCATTTTGATTGCAGTGATTGCCGCTTCATCTCCTTTATTGCCATGTTTGCCTCCTGCCCTGTCCAAAGCTTGCTGCATGGTATTTGGCGTTAAAACTCCAAAAATGACCGGTTTGTTGAATTTCAGCCCAACATTGGTAATCCCGTGAGCCACTGCATCGCAAATGAAATCAAAATGTCTGGTTTCACCTTGGATGACACAACCCAAGCAGATCACGGCATCGATTTCTTCCAATTCAGCCAGCCATTGTGCCCCCAAAGTCAGCTCAAACGAGCCGGGCACATTCTTTCTGTAAATGTTATCTTTCTTGGCACCATGTTTCAACAAAGTGTCCAAAGCTCCGGAAAATAAGGATTCCGTAACCTGATCGTTCCATTCAGATACGACTATCCCGAACTTTTTATTTGAGATGTCCAGTATGTTTTTATCAGTATACTGGCTCAAGCTTTTCAATGAAGTTGCCATAATTTGGATTTTTTATATAAAACAAAAAGAGTAAGACCGTAGGCCTTACTCTTCTTTAAATGCTTGGATACAACAAAGCATTACTTAGAGGCAAGGCCTTCCAAGCGCGCTTTATGCTTTCGTGCGTTTGTATATTCGAAAGACTCAAAATATTGGTCTTCGATAATGCTGTAGGTTTTGATGGCGTTGGGAATGTCACCAGCTTCTTCATAAGCTACCGCCAATTTGTTCAAATATCTTGGAGCAAAGAATTTATTCTCTTTGTGGTCAACAGCCTTCTTATAGGCAGCAATGGCCTCTTTGGTATTTCCCAATTCCAAATAAGCATCCCCCAACAAAGCAAATGCTCTTGCCTGAACAAAATAGTCATCAGCAGAAAATTTCTTCAAATGATCAACTGCTTCTTGGAATTTACCATCAGACAAATAAATGGATCCAATATAGAAATGTGCCAGGTTAGCAGCTTCTGTACCGCTGTATTGATCCACAATTTTCAAAAAGCCAACGTTGGAACCATCTCCGTTTAGGGCAAAATCGATACTATCCTGCTCAAAGTAATAAACAGCCTGGAACATTTCCCCTTGGGCTCTTTTATTTTTGTTCTGCTTATCAATCTGGAAATAAAGTACTGCAGCAATCACCAAAATACCGGCGATCAAGATGCCACCGAATACTTTAGAATTCTTTTTTACGAAAGCTTCACCTCTTTCAAGCCTGCTTGCAATTTCTTCCGGTTTTTCCAAAAGCTCGTATTCTACTTCAGGAGCTTTTTTGCTTTGTTTCTTAGCCATTCTATAAAATTTTTCGCCCGCAAATATAAGGCTTTTAATTAATTCACAAATATGAATAAAAAAACCAGCCATGAATATATCCATTTATATCCATGGCTGATTTTTAAATATTTATCCTTTTATTCCATTACAAATGGATAATCTTCCTGAACATAGACTTCTTTGAAAGCATCCATGCCATCAGGCCATGGAGACTCCTCTGCAAATTTTACAGAATCATCTACCTGCTTTTTAACTCTTGCATCAATTTCTGCAATTTCTTCCTCTGTCAGGATTTTATTGTCAAGAATCGTTGCCTTAACTTGTTCGATTGGGTCTTTCTGCTTGTATTCCTCCACCTCTTCACGGGTTCTATATTTTTGAGGATCAGACATGGAGTGGCCTTTGTACCTGTAAGTTCTGAATTCCAGTAAAGTCGGCCCATCTCCTTTTCTTGCTCTTTCTGCTGCTTCAGCAACGGCTTCATGTACCGCTTCAACATTCATCCCGTCCACAGGGAAAGAAGGCATGTCATAAGACTCACCAATAGTATAAAGCTCTGTTACATTAGAAGTTCTCGCTACAGAAGTACCCATGGCGTAACCGTTATTTTCAATCACAAAGATCACCGGAACTTTGTACAACATAGCCAAATTGAAAGCTTCGTGTACTGCTCCTTGTCTCACTGCACCATCACCCATGTAGCAAATGCAAAGGTTCTTAGTTCCTCTATATTTCTCTGCAAAGCCAATACCTAAGCCCATTGGAACCTGAGCGCCTACAATACCGTGGCCTCCCATGAAGTTCCTTTCCTTGTCAAAAATGTGCATCGAGCCGCCTTTACCTTTTGTCGTACCGGTAGCTTTCCCGTACAATTCCGCCATGATAGCTCCCGGATCTGTTCCCAATCCTAGTGGATGGGCATGGTCACGGTAAGCGGTAATCCACTTGTCGTCTTTTTCCAAAGCTGTAATGGCTCCGGAAGCACAGGCTTCCTGACCTATATACAAGTGACAAAATCCACGGATTTTTTGCTGTCCATACAGTTGACCTGCTTTTTCCTCAAATCTCCTCATTAACAGCATGCTCTCGTACCAATAAGCATAAGTTTCTTTTGAATATTTTGCTTTTGCTTTGGTCGCAGTACTTTTCTTTGCCATATCGTTTAATATAAAATATGCTAAATTTGGCCTCAAATATAATCAAATGGGCTGAATTATCAGGCCGAATGCGAAAATAGTCAAAAACCCCACAGTTTCTGCAAGATGCACCTCAAAAATATACGCCTGCAACAATTCAAAAATTATCCCAAGGCTGAGGTGCAGTTTTCTCCGGAAATCAATTGCTTCGTCGGCATCAATGGCAGCGGCAAAACCAATCTCCTGGATGCCATCCACTACCTCTGCCTGACCAAAAGTGCCATCAATGGCGTTGACAACCTGAATATCCTCCACGACAAAGATTTTTTTACCGTATTCGGAGATTTCAATCTGGAGGGCAAGGAAATAGAAATCAGGTGCATTTTTGAAAGCGGCAAAAAAAAGCAACTGCTCCAAAACGGTAAAGCAATCGACAAAATGAGTGACCATGTGGGCCTCTTGCCTGTGGTCATGATCGCCCCTGATGATACCGCTTTGATCAAAGATGGCAGCGAGGAGCGCAGAAGGTTTTTTGACAACATGCTCTGCCAAATGGATAAATCCTATCTGGACAACCTGGTAAGGTACCAGCACTTTCTCAAACAGAGAAATGCCCTCGTCAAACAATTTGCAGAAAAAGGACGCTGGGACAAAAACTTCATCGAACCCTATGACCGGGAAATCATTCAGCTTTCCAAATTGATCGCGGCGGCAAGACAGGCGTTTTTGGAGGAATATGAACCCCTACTCAAACAATATTATGCCATAATTTCCGGCAATCAGGAAGATATCAGCATTACCTATGAAACCCAATGCCTTTCTAAAAGCCTCGAAGAAGAATTCAAAGCCATGGCCCAAAAGGATTTTATCCTTAAACGCACCAATATGGGCATTCATAAGGATGACTTTGTCTTTGAAATCAGTGATTATCCCATTAGGAAATTTGGTTCACAGGGACAGCAAAAATCCTTTGTCATTGCCCTCAAGTTGGCTCAGTTCCAGATTTTCCAGACCCATAAGAAGACGAAACCCATTTTGCTCCTCGATGATATCTTTGACAAATTGGACGATAACCGAATGGAAAAGCTGATGAACCTAGTGGCCGACCATCAGTTTGGGCAACTGTTCATTACCGATGCGAGGCCGGAACGCTCGAAGGAAATATTATCTTCAATAGATGCAGAAAGTAGATTTTTTATGATAGAGAAAGGGGAGGTCTCTCTATGGAATCAATAATTTCTGTTTTTCTTGATCTGACCGTCAACTGAATATTTACCTGGCCCCAATAGGAACAAGGCTACATATATCAAAAGAAACAAGAGCGGCTTCTCCTGTGTAGAAAAAGGATCCTCCCCATGGACAATAAAGGTTACCACCGTCATGGTGAATATTAGAGGAATCAAGGCGAGTCTGCTCATAAAGCCAAGGGCCAAAAGTATAGAGCAGAAAAACTCTGCGAATATGGTAGCCTGTAGGGAAACAGCAGGTCCAAGTCCGATTGGATCTCTGAAAGTAGCTAACCTGGAGCTGAATTCAGCAATTTTTGGCCAGCCATGTGTCAACATCATCAAAGAGACGCCCACCCGCATAACCAAGAGCGCCAAATCAGAAAGGATGGGTGAAGTGGAGAAGAAAAGCTTTTTCATTTCTCAGATCAATTTAATTACTTGTGGTTTATCTGTTCAAATGTAAAAAGAAATCCAAACTGATTTCCAAAATAAACTGTTAATTGCAGAGATTATAGGAAAACTAACACCAAAATGACTCATTATTTTATGAAAAAACTGATGCTACCCTTCCTTATGTTAACCCTTGCCTTCAGTTCCTGGGCACAGGCCCCTTCATCGGGCTATATGGAATATATGGCAGGATTGCAAAACCTGATTCAAAACGACCTATATGGTAAAATTTCCGCTGTGCTCTATGATGTAGAAGAGGCGCCGGCACCTGATGCCTATATCACCTTCTGTAAAGAAATGGACCAGGAACTTAGAGGCTACTTTGAGCAGCATTCCAATAAGCTCAATGAAGAGGAAAAGAAAAACGCTTTCAGTGTAGGACAAAGTATGTTGCTTCAGCTAAGCGATCTGTATATGGATAGAAATCAGGATTTAAAGCAAAAAGATAAAGTAGCCTTTGTCAATACCTATTTCACTGAACTCGCACTGGAAAAAGATATTCAGTTTCTGAACGAGGACCTGTCAAGAGCCATTGTGATGACCTTACATGGCGCTTTGGGAATCCCCTTTGGCATGCCCAATAACGATGTGGAAAACCTGATCAATTCACAGGAAGAGCCCAGAAAAGAACTTTTCAGAGCTGCCTTTATCAACAACGAAATGGCCATGCTGAACAAAAGCATCAACGAGATTGAATTGATGACTGCTGAATATAAATCCGATTATCCTAACTCCACGCATATTCAGGATATGGAATCCAACCTGGTTTCACTGGAAAAACTGAGAGAAGGGGCCTTGGTACAGGATTTTTCTTTTGTAGACCTGGAAGGAAAACAGGTAAGCCTTGCGGATTTTAAGGATAAAATCATTTACCTGGACCTTTGGGCAAGTTGGTGCGGACCCTGTATCAACACCTTCAAAACCAAAACACCATTTTTTGAGAAAAAACTAAATGACAGGGAAGACATTGTGCTCATGTACATTTCCATCGATGACAAAGAGGAGTCATGGAAAAACTACCTGAGCAAAAACCCTATGAAGGGCGTTCACCTTTATGCAGGAAATGGTTTTGATGCTGAAATCATGAAATACTTCAAAGTATGGGGAATACCCAGATACCTCATCATCGGCAAAGACAATAAACTTGTCAGCCCAAATGCCCCTAGACCGGGTGATGAGGCTTATGAAGCCCTCTCAAGTTTAAAATAGTTATAAAAAATGAAAAATAGAGGTTGTCTTATGATTAGGGACAACCTCTTTATTTTATCAATGTAACTCACTGAATGAACTCTTCTATTAGCCAGTTTTCAAAGCTAAAATTTGTAACATTAAATAAATTTCATTGATCAAAACTTTTTACTATTGATTAGTTTATTCCAAAGCCTGAAGATTCCATAGGCAATTAGAATAAGTAAGATAAGATTGAGTACCTGGATGGATAAACCTATTATATCCCAAGAATTAGTAATTATGTTCAGTTTCATTTTTTGATAATTTAAAGGTTTTATTCTATTATTTGGATCCAATGAGTTGTGCCAGTGCAGCCATCAGTTCTAATTTGCCATTTTGTGATTTCTGTAACGTATACAGTTCCAATGTTTGGATAACTTATAGAATAAACGAGGGTGAAAGTGTAAATGCCTGAATAAATATAATTATTATTTGACCCTGCAGTTTGACTATTTTGAAAATTGTTTCTTCCTAAAGAAACACCTAAAGTTAATCCACCCAAAGTTGCTTGGAAACTTTCGATTAAGCCAGATCCTGAACCTATATTAAAAGTTACGTCAATATAAGTTAACGGATTTCCAGAATTAAGACGGCCATAAACTGTTTGAGCATTTTGAATACACTCAATCCTATCTAAGGATGATAAATTGATTTCACTAACTTGATCAATTGAATAGTCAGCAGCTAGGAATTTTTCCAAATCAATACCATTTTTGAAATAAAGGTTTTTCAGGTCCTCAAAATCATATAGGTGATTTGAAATACTCTTTAAATAATTTTCAAATTCATTTAAATCATTTACTTTAAAACCTTCTGAGACATTTTTTTTGATTCCTTCGAGATTGAAATTGTATTTTAAAACTAGATTTTTAATCAGTTGCTCTTCAAAATTAGAGTTTTCTTCATTTTGTAAACAAGAAGTTAGAAGCAGAAAAAACAATCCAAAAATGCAAAGGTATTTTGAATAATGTGTTTTGATGTGTTTTGATGTGTTTTGATGTGTTTTCATTTTTTAAAAGTTTAGTGTTTCTAAAAGTAAAAACTTTGCTTGAACTATAAAATACCCATTTTTAGGTATTTTGTAGTTCATCGACTTAAGGATTAAAACTTGGTTAATCAAAATTATTTTTAACTAAAAAGTACAACCATAAAAAAGAAGTAATATCTTCGCTTTAACTTTTACCTTGGTGTTTTTCTTTGGTCGAATTGTTCTATTCTAACGCATAAATGTTCCAGAAAAGTAATTATTGATGAAAAGTTTAATAAAATTGACTTTCCTAATAGCAATGATTTTTTCAATGAGTTCCTGTAAATTTTATTCCAAGGAAAATGAATTAAGTATTTTGAATACCACTCAAGTGGTCAAAAATGAGGATTTTGATCTCCCTATTAATCTTGAAAGTATTTTAATTTCAGAGGTCAGTGAGAATCTTTTTATACCAGGTAAAACCATTGCTATTGGAGACCTTTTGATTATTTCTGATCAAGCCTCTCAGGGTTTATTTCATCTCTACCACATTTCTGAAAATAACTATCTCGGGATATTTGGCTCTCGAGGTGCTGGTCCCTTGGAAATTTTCGATGTTTGGAGTTTTTTTCCTTATCATGAGAACCAATTTGGCGCATATGATCCGGAATTAGCCAAGGTGTTGATTTATGATATTGACACACTACTGCTTAAAAACTCCGCTTTGAAAGAAGTTATCCAAAAGGATATGCTCTACAATGGTTTTGTTCATATCTCTGGTCAAGAGTTAGTGATGACAGGAAGTTACCAACAAGAACAACAATTTCGAATGTTTAAGTATAATTTATCTGATTCAACTGTAGGGAGGCCAAGTGCCTTTGGTGAATTGCCCCAACTCAGTGAAGCGCTACCTGCAGGCCTCAAACATCCACAATTTCGGGCATTGGATGCAGACATACAGGCGACCACTTTTGTAAATGGGGCAAGTTTAGGAGATTTTGTTTTCCTATCATACCCTCATCTTCCGCTTATTGAGCTGTATAATGGTCAAACTGAATCCAAAATCTCTACAGTCGGTCCCCATCAAGTGCCGTCATTTGAGGAATTGACTAAGGAACCATTTTATACTTCTCCCGTTATTACCAAGGATTATTTGTATGTCTTGGACCGACAAATAAAGGATGGGAGTGAAATAAAAGTATTTGATTTGAGTGGAAAACCTGTGAAACGATATCGTTTGGATATTGAAATCTTCCGTTTTTCAATTTACCAAGACAACTTGATTTTTGCCCTTACTTCTAATTCGGATAATTCAGAATATCAATTGGTAAAGTTTCATATACATGAATAAATTGTTTTCTTGGTTTGAGGGGGTTTAAGAATAATCCACAGGACCTTCCCCCACTGGAATTGAAGCATGATAGCACCTTACACTTTTACGTCACAATGAGACCCTTTTCCTCTGAGTCTGTTTCGTAATTTGATTGCCCAAAAATTAGCCCTTTCTAAAATGCCTTAGAGCCTTTGTGGCATCATCCACCCAGGCTCTAAGGTTTTTTGTCATTATCCCCAAAGCTTTTCAGGATATTCTCCCGAAGCATGCATCTGCTTCAAAGCCTCGATGACTATTGGCTTATCTTCTGTATAGGTCACCCCAAACCAGGTTTTGCCACCCGGAAGGATTTCAAAAGCAGCTTTTCCTGCCTGAATCAGATTATTCGCTACTGTAGGAATGTAAAACTCTGACTTCAGGTTTTCCTTATTGGCAGGTAGAAACTCATGCCACATGCTTTGAATATCAGAGAATACTGCCTGATGAAAACCCCAGAAATTCATGGAAACAGGAGTGTTTTCTGCAATTTCAATTTCCTCACCTTCTCCTCTTGAAATAATCTTATCTCCTTCTCTGGCAATGGAGGTCCTTTCGACCATGCCTACCAATTGATTGGCACCATTCATGGTACATACGCCACGACTCACCGTACCATGCGCGGAAAGCACATTCTGAATGGCATAGCCCACCATGGCATGCAGATTAGGCTGTACTCCATTAGTTAGGAACTTACCCAAAACTTCAAAGGCTTCCTTTCCATAGAAATCATCCGCATTGATTACTGCAAATGGTTCTGCAATGGCATCTTTGGCGCAAAGAACGGCATGCGCTGTACCATAAGGCTTCACTCTTTCCGGATTTTGGAATTCTTGCGGCACGAAACTTTGCAGTGACTGCAGCACAAAATCCACCTCAATCTTTCCCTCTAATTTGGGCAATAGCAAATCCTTGGCGGTCTGAAGAATCTCTTCTCTAACAATCAGCACCACTTTCCCAAATCCTGCCCTGATGGCATCATAGATCGAATATTCCAGGATGGTTTCCCCATTTGGGCCGAATCCGTCAATTTGCTTGTTTCCTCCATATCGGCTGCCCATTCCTGCTGCCAGTACCAAAAGTGTTGGTTTCATTTCCATAAAATCTTAATTGGTTCAAATAGACCCCAAAATTAGATTTTAAATACTTTTTATAAAGAAATCCTGAGATTATTTAAAAAAGAAACCTAAAACTAGCAAAATATCGCTGTTAGGGTTTGATTTTAATCCTGAATTCTTATTTTAATCACAATATGTAAATTATTTGGTTTATATTTTTACCACATTATTCATTTTTTACATCTTTTTGTGCTCATTAGGTATTTTTTTTAACCAAATTTTATACTTTTGACAATATTTGATTTAGATTAGCATCAAATTCCTATTAAACCCGTTGAAAAATTATCCAAAATGAAAAAAATCGAAGCGATTATTAGAACATCCAAATTCGAGGAGATACATCAGTGTATTGCAAGTTTGGGTGTGAAATTCTTCACCTTTTACGAGGTGAAAGGAATGGGCATGGAACATGCCAAACCGCAAACCTATAGAGGTGTGGCTTATGAACCAGCCTATATCCCGAGGACAAAAATTGAAATCGTCACAGCAGACGAGCATATGGATGAGATCATCAATTGCATCCTGACCACCGGCCGAACTGGAGAAGTCGGTGATGGGAAGATATTCATCTATGAAGCTTTGGACGCGTATCGAATCAGGAACAACGATAAGGGAACAGAAGCCCTTTAATCCTCAAAACCCCTCCCTTTTGTCTCTCAAAAGGCATCTCAAAATCAAATCTAACAAACCTATGAATCAAGAATTATTTACCATCAACAACCTCTGGATGATGGTGGCCACGATCCTGGTCTTTATCATGCACCTGGGATTTGCATCATTGGAGGCTGGACTGACCCGGGCCAAAAACACGGTCAATATCCTCTTCAAAAACACCATCATACCGGCCATTGGCTTACTGACCTATGCTTTTATTGGCTTTAACCTCATGTATCCGGGGGAAAATTTTGCAGGAAGTTTTATCGGCTTGAGCGGTATCGGCATCTCTTTACCGGAAGGTTGGAATACTTTTGCTTACAACGAGGGATATACCTTCTTCACCGATTTCATCTTTCAGGCCATGTTTGCAGCTACTGCAGCCACCATTGTCTCCGGTGCGGTAGCCGAAAGGATCAAACTTGGGCCATTTATTTTCTTCTCCATCTTATATGTAGGCATTTGCTACCCCATAGTGGGCATGTGGAAATGGGGAGGCGGATTTCTGGACACCTTAGACACTCCTTTTTATGACTTTGCAGGGTCCACCATTGTACATTCAGTCGGAGGTTGGGGTGCATTGGTCGGCGCATTTCTTTTGGGTCCCAGAATTGGAAAATATACAGAATCAGGCATGAGGGCCATACCCGGACACAATATACCAATGGCCACTATTGGGGTGTTTTTACTTTGGTTTGGCTGGTTCGGCTTTAATGGGGGTTCGGTACTGAGCGCGGATCCTGGCACCGTATCCTTGGTCTTTGTGACCACAGCCATAGCTGGTGCCTCAGGAGCTTTTGGGGCATTATTGACTTCCTACCTAAAATTCAAAACCTATGACATCACCATGGTACTCAACGGAATCCTGGCCGGACTTGTAGGGATAACTGCAGGTGCTGACCTCATGAGTATAGCCGAAGCTGCCATCATTGGGTTTATTGGTGGCGGATTAGTGGTGATGGGAGTTGTTTTCTTTGATAAAATAAAAATTGATGATCCGGTGGGTGCCATTTCCGTCCATTTGATCGGTGGCATTTGGGGCACCTTGGCGGTAGGACTTTTTGGAAGTTTGGCAGGAATACAACAAGTACTCTCCCAATTGATCGGTATTGGGATCGTCGGCGCATTCTGCTTCTTGGCAAGCTGGCTGATCTTCTTCAGTATGAAAAGAAGTATCGGCATACGTGTTCATGAAAAAGAAGAAACCGAAGGTTTGGACATCCACGAACACAGCATGCAGGCTTATCCTGACTTCGCTCCTAAAGATTGATTGCTTTCCAGTCTACTCACAAAAAAAGCTGTCCTGGATCACCAGAACAGCTTTTTTTAATACCTTCTCATTATTTCAGTTTACATCGCGCTATTTTCCCACTTGAACATTGGAAATTAGTAATTGATCACTGGTAATTTCAGAACGCTTTCAAACTGATATCCATACTCTTCACCTGATGTGTCAATGCACCCACCGAGATGAAATCGACTCCGCATTCTGCCACATCTTTCAGCGTTTCTTCTGTAATGCCTCCCGAAGCCTCCAAAGGATATCTGCCATTGACCATTTGCACTGCTTTCCTCATGGTGGCATAATCCATGTTGTCCAACATGATAAAATCAATTCCTCCTACCTGAAGCACTTCCTCCACTTCTTCCAAAGTTCTCGTCTCTACTTCAATTTTCAACGCCAAACCTTTAGAGGCCAGATAACTTCTGGTATTGTGGATGGCGTTTTTGATTCCCCCAGCAAAATCGATATGGTTGTCTTTCAGCATCACCATGTCATAAAGGGCAAATCTATGATTGAGACCTCCCCCCAGCAAGACAGCCCATTTTTCCATCATTCGGAAATTGGGGGTGGTTTTTCGGGTATCCATCAACCTGGCTTTGGTATGGGAGATAAGTTGATTCAATTGATGTGTTTTGGTAGCGATGCCACTCATGCGCTGCATACAGTTCAGAACGAGTCGTTCTGTAGTCAAAATAGAGGCAGCTGACCCTGAAACCTTAAGTCCGATGTCTCCTTTTTTGACTTGGTCCCCATCTTTTAACAGCAAGTCTACCTCAAGTTTAGGGTCAAATTGATGAAAAATAAGTTTTGCCAGCTCCAAGCCCGCAATGATGCCGTCTTCTTTGATGAGCAATTGCGCCTGATCCTGCTGACCTTTTGGGATAGATCCTAATGTAGAATGATCGCCGTCACCGACATCTTCCGCCAACGCTCTTTGAATAAAAACACTAAGGCTCTCCGGGTTGATATACTTGGGTTTTTTCATCCCACAAAATTAAAAAAATAAATAGGACTAATTCTTATTTGCTCCTTTAACTATGTCCAAACTGTAAACTTTTATCTCACCTTCTTCTCTTTTGCCCCTGATAAAAACCCTAAAAACGCCATCTTCTGATTCATAATTGCCTATATAATTGATGACTTGGTCAGAATTACTGCCTTTATGGACCAATTGAAAGCCCATTGGCGGAAACTTCCTGAAAAAATCCCGCATGACCAATTCTGCCTGGCTTCTAGAATAATCTCCTTGATTACCATTTATATTGATATCAATTCCCTGGTCAAAAAACTTGGCCAACTCCTTACTGGAACCTGACTGAAATACCGAAACGATCTCTTCTATTGAATCAAGAGGTTCAGTACTCGTCTTTGCAAAGGCATATGAATATATCAGTAACAGCAGCGCTGCTATTTGAAGCAATTTTTTCATGAAAAACTAAGTAAACAAATATTAAGCCAAATTTTCTATTCTTTTGCTTTACAACAGAATTGTTTACTTTCTCTTTCAAAAAATAAATTTAAATCCCCCTATTATTGCCGACTTCATAAAGAATGAGCATTTTTACGGTTTATTTGAGTTCAAATGAACTTGTTTTTTTACATGAATGTAAATGAATACGATGGAAAAGAAAGTATTATTGATGATTTTGGATGGATGGGGTATTGCCACAAATCCGGCAGTTTCTGCAATTGACAAAGCCCAAACGCCATTCATCGACAGCTTATATAACAAATATCCCCATGCCAAATTGGATGCTTCCGGTCTGGCAGTAGGCCTGCCCGAAGGTCAAATGGGAAATTCCGAGGTGGGTCACATGAACATTGGCGCTGGCCGGGTAGTCTATCAGGACCTGGTCAAAATCAATAAAGCAGTAACAGAAGGTGATCTTAACACGCATCCTGTTTTGGTTGAAGCCTTTCAATATGCCAAATCATCTCGAAAAAAAGTGCATTTTATAGGATTGGTTTCCGATGGCGGAGTACATGCCCACATCAACCACCTGAAAGGCCTCTGTGATGCTGCTAAAGCCAATGATGTACATGAAGCTTATATCCATGCATTCACTGATGGCAGGGATACCGATCCCAAGAGCGGCGTGCATTTTCTAAATGAGCTCAAAGAACATCTTCAACACTCCACAGGTACTCTTGCTTCTGTAGTTGGCCGATACTATGCTATGGACAGGGACAAAAGATGGGAACGTGTCAAACTGGCCTATGATGCACTCGTGCATGGAGAAGGAGAAAAATCTAAGGATATCATTGCCTCAGTAGTAAAATCCTATAGCAATGGGGTTACAGACGAATTTATCCGACCAATAATTCAGGCCAATGGCGACAACAAACCAATGGCAACCATCGAAGAAGGGGATGTCGTTATCAATTTCAACTTCAGAACCGATAGGGGCAGGGAAATCACCCAAGTACTTACCCAAACGGATTTTGAAGATTTTAGCATGAAAAAACTCAAACTTCACTACATCACTTTCACCAATTACGACGATACTTTCAAAGATGTTAAAGTGCTGTTTGAGAAAGACAATCTGAACAACACCCTAGGGCAGGTATTGGAAGCCAATGGGAAAAAGCAGATCAGAATTGCCGAAACTGAAAAATATCCTCATGTGACCTTCTTCTTTTCAGGCGGTAGGGAAAGGGAATTTGAAGGTGAAAGCAGAATCCTGTGCCCATCTCCTAAAGTGGCCACATATGATCTGAAGCCAGAAATGAGTGCTTTTGAAATTGCCAGCAAAATCAAACCTGAGCTTAAGAAAAAAGAAGTTGATTTTATCTGTCTCAATTTTGCCAATGCTGATATGGTCGGCCATACAGGTGTATTTGATGCCGCGGTAAAAGCTTGTGAAGCTGTGGATAAATGTGCCGAACAGGTCATTGAGCAAGCTTTAGAAAGTGGTTATACCACTATTGTAATTGCTGACCATGGCAACAGTGACGTCATGATCAATGAAGATGGCACCCCGAATACCGCCCACACTACTAATTTGGTTCCATTCATCATGGTGGATGACCAAGATCGATTAGAAGTTAATAACGGCAAACTGGGTGACCTGGCACCAACCATCCTCAGTCTTATGGATATTGAAATACCAAAAGAAATGACCGGAGAAATCCTCTTGAAATAAATACAGCTCTTCTCCATCTTAGGGAAGAGCTGATATCTTTGATCATCCATTATCAAGTAGTTACATGAACGTGAAATATTATCTTAGCAGTCTGCTGGTCTTATCCATGTGTTGGAGCTGTTCTAATATTTCAGATTCCGCAAAAGGTGTAGAAACCAGTTATTTCCCCATCAAAGAATTTGTAGAAGCTAAAATTCCTGTAATAGAGGGAAAGACTCTTAGAAAGGAAATCAACATCAATGGCAAAAATGAAACAACTACCGATATCCCCAATGCTGAAGAGTGGTTGAAAGAACTAGATTTCTTTTTACAGGCAGACATCAACAAAGCAGTACTTGCCAATGCTTATGAAACGGAAAGAAGTGAGAAATTCCTCATCCATGAATTGAAAGAAGGAGAGAAAGGAAAAGTCAAAAAACTGGTCATCCAATATCTCAACGGTGAAGTCAAACAAATTAGCTTCAACGCCTTAACTGAAAATCCTTTTTACAGCTCAAAAACAAGGGGTGTATTGGTACTTCACAGTGAAACTAGGGAAATCGACCAATATACCATTGAAAACATTCAGGAGGTGGTATTTTCAAAACCCAACAAACTGGTAATCAGCGCAACAGTTCATTAATCTCCTGCTATCAATCAAAAAAAGAGGCTGTCTTCATCATTTGAAGACAGCCTCTTTTTTTGATGCAAAGGATTGGATCAAATTATGTCAAAACCTAAATAAGGAATCAGCACTTTAGGCATCTTAATACCTTCTTCTGTTTGATTATTTTCGAGTATTGCAGCCACAATCCTTGGTAGCGCCAGTGCACTGCCATTAAGGGTATGTGCCAATTGTGTTTTCTTGTCCTCACCTCTATAACGAAGTTTCAATCTGTTGGCCTGATAAGACTCAAAGTTACTGACCGAACTTACTTCCAGCCATCTTTCCTGTGCTGCAGAAAAGACCTCCATATCATAGGTCAACGCTGATGTGAAGCCCATATCCCCTCCACAAAGTCTCAATACTCTATAAGGAAGTTCCAATTTTTGAAGCAAGCCCTGTACATAGGCACTCATTTCTTCCAATGCTTCATAAGAATTATCAGGGTGGGAAATATGGACAATTTCCACTTTGTCAAACTGATGCAGCCTGTTTAATCCCCTCACATGTGCTCCCCAACTTCCGGCTTCCCTTCTAAAACAAGGGGTGTAGCCCACATTTTTGATGGGAAACTCCAATTCATTCAAAATCACATCCCTATACATATTCGTGATGGGCACCTCAGCAGTTGGAATCAGGTATAGCTTGTCCACTGTCGCCTCATACATCTGACCTTCTTTATCAGGAAGCTGACCTGTTCCATAACCGGAATCTTCATTGACCAAAATTGGTGGCTGAACTTCAACATATCCCGCCTTAATGGCTTCATCCAGGAAAAAATTGATCAAGGCACGCTGCAACCTTGCTCCTCTTCCTTTATATATCGGAAATCCGGCTCCTGTAATTTTAACACCTAAGTCAAAATCAATGATGTCATACTTTTTGATAAGCTCCCAATGTGGCAGCTTGTCCTCCGGAAGTACAGGAATTTCCCCATGGGTAAGCACTACCTCATTATCATCAGCAGATTTTCCTTTTGGTACAGATACATGTGGAACATTAGGGATGGTGTACAACAGCTGCGTCAAATCCTCTTCGTAAGTATTATAAGCTTCTTCAAGTGCCTTAACCTGTTCTTTGATTTCTACTGTCCTGCTCTTGATTCTTTCAGCCTCTTCCTTTTTACCTTCCTTCATCAACATACCTATCTTCTTGGAAACAGCATTGGATTCTGCCTGAAGATTATCCCTTTGGGCTTGGGTCTCTTTCCTGCTTTTATCAATATCCAATACCTGATGAAGTACAGCCTCAGCATTTGGGAAGTTTCTTTTTTGAAGCCCTTCCAAAACGATTTCAAAATTGTCCCTGATGGAATTTACAAGTAACATAGTTTACGGAGAAAATGGTGTTGTTTGATACAAAGATAAGGATGTTGATGGAATCCGCACTTCAGATTTTGCAAATTGGGCAAGGAATCTCAATCCAGGTAATAAACCCGCTTCACACGGCTGCTGATATTTGTCAGGAGTTCATATGGAATGGTGCCTATCCTTTCAGCAAGCTCCTTTAAGGAAATAGTTGGTCCATAAATCACGACCTCATCCCCTTCCTTGATTTCATCAAGACCACTGATATCAATCATGGCCATGTCCATACAGACATTTCCTATTACCGGTGCTTTTTTACCATGGATGAGTACATATCCTTTACCATTGCTAAACCTCCTATCATAGCCATCTGCATAGCCAATGGCTATGGTCGCAATTCTTCCGGCTTGGTCCATTACCCCTTTTCTGCTATAACCAATTGTGTCTCCCTTGGAAAGACTTTTAATCTGCGAAATAGTAGTCTTCAAGGTACTGATGGGTTTCAAATGGCTATCAAATCGACCGCTAACCTCCACCCCATAAAGCCCAATGCCCAATCTTACCATATCCAATTGGTATTCAGGGAATCTGATGATTCCAGCGGAGTTTAAGGCATGTCGTAGTGGCACATAGTCAAGCTTTGAGACAATTTCATCCGCCATTGACATGAAAAGCTTTAATTGTCCTACAGTAAAATCATGATGGATTTCCTCATCTGCCCCAACCAAGTGGGTATATAAACTCCCTATCTGAAGCTGTGGATATTTTTGGATCAGCTCCAATAAGTCAGCAATATGCTGTTCTTCAAATCCCAAACGATGCATACCAGTATCTAGATCCAGATGGACTTTCATTACTGTTTGTTGAACATGACAGAATTTAGCCAGTTCCCTGAAAAATGGAGGGCTGTAGACTACCGGTTCAAGGTCATATTGCTGCAAGTGAATAAAGGACTCTTGCACAGGATTCAAAACCATGATGGGAAGTCTAATGCCTTCTTTCCTCAATGCCACACCTTCATCCGTGTAAGCCACCGCCAGATAATCCGCCTTCAACTGCTGCAGGTGATTGGCTATTTCTGCCGCTCCTCCTCCATAAGCAAATGCCTTTACCATAACCATTACTTTGGTTTGTGGAAGAAGTTTGGTTTTAAAAAAGTTATAATTGTGGGTCAGGGCATTGAGATTGATTTCCAAGGTTGTCCCATGAATCCTTTGCTGCAGCAGATTCACGATTGCTTCAAAACCAAACTTCCTTGCTCCCGTGACCAAAATCAAATCATTGTCGAAAAATTCGAGATCCAAGTTTCTTAACAGCTCTTCTGTATCCCTGTAAAATTGGCTTCCAAAACCTAGCCTTCCCTGAAGACTGCCAATATCTTCTCCTACACCAATCAAAAAATCAATATTATGGTAGTTCAAAAGCTTCTGAACTTCTTCATAAACCTGAGAAATATCTCCAATTTGAAGCAGGTCAGAAATGATCAAAATCTTTCTTTTCTTCGGTCTTTGGGCAGCCATAAAATCCAAGGCCAGGCGGAGACCTGCCAGGTCATTATTATAGGTATCATCTATGATCAAACTCTGGTTGACACCGGGCTTCAAAGTCAGGCGCATGTCAACTGCTTTGAGGTGGTTTAAACCTTCCTGAATAAGCTTTGGATCCATCCCTAAAGTCAGTGCCGCTGTGATGACATGACGGATATTTTCAAGGGAAGCTTCATCTGTAAATGGAACATGAAAGGTAAAAACACTCATGTCCGGCCTGATCAATAGGATTTTGGATTTGTCCTCCTCCTTTTTGACTGTAAGAACATAGTCTGCCCCTATCCCATCAGACCAGGAAACCAACTTTTCGCTTTCAAAGACTGAAATCAGGTGTTGTCCAATCTTAGCATGTTCCTTACGATAAATGATAAATCTGCAGGACTCAAAGAGCTTGGCTTTTTCAGCCAATTTTTGCTCCATTGAATCAAAACCTTCCTCGTGTGCTGTACCAATATTTGCAAAAATTCCTAATTGTGGTTTAAGGATATTGGCTAGCTTTTCCATCTCCTGAGGTCTAGAAATACCAGCTTCCATGATGGCCAACTGATGCCCAGCTTCTATCCCAAAAACAGAAAGTGGAACTCCAACCTGACTGTTATAGCTTTTGGGGCTTTTGGCCACCGCATATTGCTGTCCCAAGATCTGACCCAACCACTCTTTAATGATTGTCTTTCCATTACTTCCCGTAATACCTATCAATGGACCTTGAAACAAATGCCTTTGATAGGCCGCGAGCTTCTGCAAAGCTTGTTTTGTGTCCTCCACTTGAATAAAAATGGCCGATTTTGATATTTTGGAAGGAATTTTATAATGTGTTGAAACCAAAAAAACATTGACCCCTAATGCATGAATTTCTTCAATAAAGTCATGACCATCAAATTTTGCCCCTTTCAAAGCCACAAATAGTGCATTTTCGGGCTGCAAAATATTTCTTGAGTCAATGACAATCTGTGAAACCAAAGGGCCATCCGCTTTTCCCGTAAGGTTAGCTTCAAGCACAATTGCAATTTGCTCGGAAGTCAGGCTTTGAATCATAAACCGAAATTAAACAATTGATTTTATTCTTCTTTCTTTTTGAAAAAGACCTGCTTGATCCAACGAGGCAGAAAGATGGCACCCAACAACAAATAAGGATAATAAGAGAACAGCCTCCACAAGATACTGGTCACAAAAGTATATCCACTTAGAAATTGGGTGAAAAACTGCGCAAAGAAAAACTCCGCAGTACCACTACTGCCCGGTGTAGGTGAAATCATCATCACAATCCACATGATGACTTGTCTGGCGAAAATGACCACATGCTCAGATATCGTCAGTGATTCATAAGCTCCGATCAGGGCGTTGAGCATCAGGTAACGGGAAGACCAAATAAAGATGGTGGCGCCTATTATCGGAAGCCAATATTTATAATTTTTCCCAATTAGTTCTTTAGAAGCTTCAATGATTTGATTGCCGTACTCATTGGCTGAATGCTTCCATTTTCTTAACCATTTGATGGAATAAAGCTTCAACAAGATCCATTTAAATACCCTGGGTCTGAAAAATAAAGCTGCCGCCATGACTATCGAATAGAAGGCATACAAACCATAACTAGTCCAAAAAAGTACTTCTAAACTTTTGCCAAGTTTCATTTCCATCACCCTACTTACCGGGAAAATATTCCCCTTTGCCAGGAATAAAATGACGGGAGCTCCGATGACAAAAAACAAGTTATCCAGAATAGCAGTCACCATGACATAGGCAATAGCCTTTCCAAGTTTAATGCCTTCCTTGTTCAAAATAAAAACGGCTACTGCTGTCCCCCCAACAACCGATGGCGTAACCGCAGAAGCAAATTCCCACAAAATAATTACATACAAAGCCCTGGTCCAAGTCAGCTGACGGTCAGTAATTTCCCTTATCCTGTAAATATATCCTAGGTCTCTACCCAGGATTACGATGATGGCTATCAGTATCCCCCAAAACGACGCATCAAATACACTGCTGAGTGTTTTCGCATTGACACTTGGATCAAGGTAAAACATCAAAAAGACTATGCCGATACCGATCAACACAGGTACCCAAACCTTATTGGGGTTAAGGGTTTCAAAAATCTTTTTGTTATCTAACTTCATACACTAGGCTGTCAGCACGGGTTCTGTCTTTTCCACCCAAAAGTTGTTAAACCCATCTCCAATTGTAATGGTAACCATGGACAACTGAAGAAGTTCCAAAATTGCCAAAAATGTGTAGATCACAAAAATTTTATCAGGTTTGTAATCTATAAATTCTGTAAATGGGATTCTATCTCTAAAGCTGATTTTTTCCATCACAAAATCCTTTTGCTGCTCAATGGTATAGGGATACTGAATGACAGTATGTGTGGTTTCGTCTGTCCTAGCACTATACTTGGACATCACTTTTTGGAATACTTTCAGGAGTTTATACAAATCCAGATCCTGCATCTCCG
The DNA here is from genome assembly GCF_042432905.1 of Fontibacter flavus. Classification (NCBI taxonomy): domain Bacteria; kingdom Pseudomonadati; phylum Bacteroidota; class Cytophagia; order Cytophagales; family Cyclobacteriaceae; genus Fontibacter; species Fontibacter flavus. The sequence goes on from NZ_JBHLWI010000016.1 coordinate 83,324, forward strand.
CTTCTACATCATCAATCTTCGAAAGCTGCTTCAGTTCTGATACCAGATTGCCCCTCTTTTCCTTGGCAAGTCTGCTTTCTTCCATAGCAGCCAAGTCCGAAATGACGGATTTGTACTTCTTGTACTCCAACAAATGCCTGATCAATTCCTCTCTTGGATCGATCTCTTCACCATTTTCGTCCAACTCTGGACGTGGCAAAAGCATTTTTGACTTGATTTTCATCAATGTTGCCGCAAAAAGAATAAATTCACTGGCAATCTCAATTTCCATTTTTTCCAATAGATGGATGTAATCAAGGAAATCCTGGGTGATTTTTGAAATTGGGATATCGTATATATCCAGCTCATCTCTCTCAATAAAGAAGAGCATCAGATCAAAAGGACCTTCAAATAAGGGTAATTTGATTTCGAAACTCACTGGATACTATTTATTTTCTGTTAATTTTGCGGTGCAATATGACCCAAAGATATTTATTTTAAAGTAATTTAAATATTTGAAGTCAGAAAAGACTACGCAGTATTCTTGAAGATTTTCAAAAGTATTCTGAAACATTCAAGTATCAGAAATGTTTAATAGCTTTATATAGAAAAGATTCGCTAATGGTAATCAAACCCGGTAAATTACTTGCACAGATCAATACCCCCGACGATCTGAAAAAATTTTCAAAGGACCAACTGGTTCAGATATGTGATGAGCTTCGACATTACATCGTAGACAATGTTTCTGTCTATGGTGGTCACTTTGGAGCGAGCCTAGGTGTAGTAGAACTGACTGTAGCCCTGCATTATGTGCTCAATACGCCTGAAGATCAACTGGTATGGGATGTAGGTCATCAAGCTTATGGACATAAAATCCTTACCGGTAGAAGAGACAAGTTTCACACCAACAGGATATATGGGGGTATATCCGGATTTCCAAAAAGAAAAGAAAGCGAATACGATACATTTGGCGTAGGTCATTCCAGTACTTCCATTTCTGCAGCATTGGGTATGGCTGTTGCTTCTAAATACAAAGGTGATAGCCGAAAACAACACGTAGCAGTAATAGGTGATGGTTCGATGACCGGAGGAATGGCTTTTGAAGCCATGAACCATGCTGGTGTTTCTGATACAAACATGCTGATTATCCTGAATGATAACTGCATGTCAATTGATCCCAATGTGGGAGCATTGAAGGACTACCTTACGGATATTACTACCTCACATACCTATAATAAGGTAAAGGATGAGGTTTGGAACCTTTTGGGAAAGTTTAGCAAATTTGGTTCCTCTGCCCAGGAAGTAATCTCCAAAGTTGAAGGAGCGATCAAATCTGCCGTTTTGAAACAAAGCAATTTGTTTGAGTCTCTTAACCTGAGGTATTTCGGACCGGTAGATGGACATGATGTCAATCACCTTGTCGAAATTCTTGCTGACCTGAGAGATATCCCAGGCCCCAAAATTCTTCACTGTGTCACAGTAAAAGGGAAAGGATATGAGCCTGCTGAAAAAGGTAACAAAACTACCTGGCATGCACCAGGCCTTTTCGATAAAGTTACCGGAGAGATCTACAAAAAAACACCTACCACACCACAAGCTCCAAAATACCAGGATGTTTTTGGACACACTCTTGTGGAACTGGCTAAGGAAAATGATAAAATCATGGGCATTACCCCTGCTATGCCTTCAGGTTCCTCTTTGAACATTATGATGAAGGAAATGCCTGACAGGGCATTTGACGTGGGTATTGCAGAACAGCATGCAGTAACTTTTTCGGCCGGTTTGGCAACCCAAGGCCTGATTCCTTTCTGTAATATCTACAGCTCTTTTATGCAAAGGGCCTATGATCAGGTTATCCATGATGTGGCATTGCAAAACTTACAGGTTGTATTCTGTTTGGATAGGGCGGGTTTTGCCGGCGCTGACGGCCCTACTCACCATGGGGCATATGATATCGCTTATTTCAGATGCATTCCAAATATGATAGTTTCTGCCCCTATGGACGAGGAAGAATTGAGAAACTTAATGTATACCGCTACGCAGTATAAGGGACCATTCTCTATCAGATATCCTAGGGGACAGGGCGTGATGCCAGAGTGGAGAACGCCAATGCGCGAAATACCAATCGGACAGGGAAGAATTATAAAAGAAGGTGAAGAAGTGGCCATCTTGACCATTGGCCATATGGGTAATTATGCAGTAGAAGCCACAGAAACTTTAGCCAAAGAAGGTTTGAATCCTGCTCACTATGACATGCGGTTCGTCAAACCTTTAGATGAATCCCTATTACATGAAGTATTCAGCAAATTCAAAAAAGTCATAACTGTAGAAGATGGCTGTTTGATGGGTGGCTTTGGTTCTGCAGTATTGGAATGGATGGTGGATCATGGCTACCAGGCTCAAGTGAAAAGATTGGGTATTCCTGATGCCATCATTGAACATGGTGAACAGATTGAGCTGCATAGAGAATGTGGATTTGATCCGGAAGCCATCGCCAATGCAGTCAGAGCATTTGCCGAAGTGGAATTTTCAGGGAAATGATTTGAAGGACAATTGGCACAAAAAATAGCCTAACCTAGATATTTTAAGAAAAGCCTTGTTGTAATTCAGCAAGGCTTTTTCAATTTTTAACGAATTCTTTACATCAAACGCCATTCATCATGATCGCATATACCCAAACAGGCTCTGGGCCAGCCTTAATTCTCATTCATGGATTCTGTGAATCCAAAGAAATGTGGAAAACTTTTGTAGATGAGTTATCCACCAACTTTACGGTTTATTGCCCGGATCTCCCTGGTTTTGGGGAAAGTCCTTTAGCTGAACCCCATATTTCTTTGGAAGAAGCGGTCGTATCGCTTCATGAGTGGATGGAGGAGCAGGGTATTTCACAACCAATTGTAATCGGACATTCCTTGGGAGGATATGTAGCCTTGGCTTTGGCGGAGTTGATGGGCCATGGATTAAAAGCCATTGGACTGTTCCATTCCACAGCTTTTTCCGATGATGAAGAGAAAAAACATACCCGCAACAAGACCATTCAATTTATCAAAAAGCATGGTGTGGATAAGTTTGTAGAGTCTTTTGTTCCTCCATTATTTTCGGAACAGCATAGGGCCGAACAGGCTGATCAGATTGCTGAATTGATCCAATTCGGTAAAAAGAGCTCTAAAAACGGCATGATTGCCTTTACTGCTGCCATGAGGGAAAGAAAGGACCGATTTGAATTGTGGAAAACTTTCCCTTTCCCCAAATTGATGATTGCAGGAGAATTGGATGCAGCGGTTAAAATTGAGGCCAGTAGAAAACATAAACCATATGCCACCCATTATCATGAACTTATCGGAACAGGGCACATGGGGATGTTTGAGGAACCTGAAAGGACTTTACAAATGATAATTGAATTCCTAAAAGACGTTGAAAAGTAAAGAAAAGGCGGATTTCGAATTGGAGAATTCGGATTTGGGATGGTTTTATTTAACAAGATTTGAAATCAATGGCCTGGAAAGAATGAAATTCCAATGAAATTATTCCAAACTCTAATCAGGTTTATTTAGTATTTCATGGATCCTTTTGTTGTCTTGATGCTTCATGAACAAGTCAAATTCCAAGAAATATTTCCCGGGATCCTGTCCTACAAAAGCTTTGTAGCGTTCTTCTCTACCGGTATACATTTCCTGAACCATAGGAAAAGGCTGATGCCCCTGCACATAGCTATACCATCCCTCCAGATCGTCAACCAGAAAAGAGACACTTGTGCCTTTCAGCTCTGAAAAACTGTGCATCCCACGCCTTCCATCTACAATCCCTATGTAACCAGTTTTGGAAACCTGATAGACCTTTGCCCAGCCTTGGTCTACAATCTGCTTTAAACCTATTTTTTCTTCATAAAAGCTTTGTGCTTCTAGCATATCCTCGTAATAAAGCCAAGTAACTGCACCATAAAAACCTTCATTTTTTGTCCAACGGGAAGTAGCTCCAGTAACAGCATCATATTGGGGTAATTGAGGCATCAGTTTTTCATTTTCAGGATGCTGTTTGAACTGCTCAAACTCCAAAAGGTAGCCTTCAGGATCTATGGCTACAAAGCCATCATGGGCATTGTTTTCTTTGGGTTTGTACTCATATTTTATCGGAACTTTATTTTCCTGAAGATAAGCATACCATTCAGGAAGCCTATTGGTCAAAAGTGCAATGGCTACTGTTTTTGGTTCATCGGATTTGTGCCTTCCCACAGCTGCGTCCACCAATGTCAGCCAGGCATCAGGCGTTATTTTCACCGTAGCTGCAAAACCATAATCTGAAATAATTTCCAAGCCTAAGGTTTCATGGTAGAACTTTTTGGCACGATCTAAATCCTTGTAGTAGAGAAAAAGATTGGTTCCTTGAACACCAAAATCAATTAAGGTTCTGAAATCTGTATTCTTTGCCAACAACTGATTAATATAATGAGGAGGATATCCTAATAACCTTCCAAACCTTCTGGCTTTCTCTTCACCACTCTGACCAGATTTTACTGTCTTTTTAAGATCTCGATAGGCTTTTAGTGCCTCATCTTTGTGAAAAATCAATATTTCTTTGCTTTGGGCAATCCCAACAGGAAAAAGTTGGGTCTGTAACAGATCCGTTTCTCTATAAACTTTAATGCCATGATCTGCGACAATTTGCTGTACTTCTCCCCAAAGCTTATCCACATCTTCTTTAAACATGGGTTCGCTTAATGCCAAAGGTTTCACATCAGCAGCCACCATTTCTGCAAAGGCTTTCATCTGCCCGATATGGAAATCTTTTGGCCATTCTTCTTTTTGCCCACAAGAGATGAAAAAAACAAATATGGATACAATGATCAGTTTGGATTTCATGCCTAGGTATTTCTTTGTCTATAAGAATAAATTTAACTAGTTTAGTTGGCAAATAATACTTTTAGTAAAATTAGGCATTAAAAAAAATTGGATAATTCAGTGAACAAATCAGGAGTTTGGCTCAAAACATTCCCCAATTATTGGAGATACCTTTTAAAGTTTACCCTACCCCTTTATGGCTCGGCAGGCCTACTGCTTCACTTTTGGAAAAATGATTGGAATACCGAAAAAGCTTTGGATGCCTTTTCTATTTCTGGCTCCATATTTTGGGTGATTTTTATGATACTTTTTAACTATTGGTTTTTTTACCTACCCAATAGAAAATTATATCAAAAAAATACCCAGTAATGCTGAACTTTCTGAAAGGAGATTTTCACATTTTATCAATTAAAAATCCGCTTATCTGGATGAGTAAGGTTTTTTCATATCCTGATTAGAGCCAAAATAAAAAGCAGCTTGTGAAAGCAGCTTTTTCAAAATCAGCAATTGCAAGGTTTTTTTGTAATGACAAAATTTTAAAATATTAAATCCACGCTTTGTATTTGACCATTGGTTGTGGATAAGTAGCCCCCAATGCAATGCCGTATTCTTTTAATTTAGATGTGGATAACTCAAATGGCTGATGAATATCAAAACCTGGAATCGCCGATAGTTCAGGAATCCAGTGCCGTATGTAATCCCCTTTCTTATCATAGTTTTGCGCCTGTCTCAAAATATTGAAATACCGGTTTTCCCTGGGATCATTTCCAACTCCTGCCACATACAACCAATTACCCCAATTGCTGCAGACATCATAATCTATCAACATACTTTCAAAATAGGCAGCACCCCAACGCCAATCAATATTCAGATCATTCACCAAGAATGAAGCAACATTCTGCCTGCCCCTGTTGGACATAAAGCCAGTTTCATTGAGTTCCCTCATGTTGGCATCAACAAAAGGAATTCCCGTTTCTCCAATGGCCCATTTCCAAAATCGCTCTTCGCTTTTATTCCAGTTATCCACAGCGTTTTTTATTCCCGCCAATTGAAAGACTTTATTTCCGTGTTTTTTACAGATAAACCTGAAATAATCCCTCCAAATCAATTCAAAGATTAACCAATAAGTCGATTGGTTCTTTTTACGATCTTTTTCATAGCTAAGGACTTCCTCATAAATGTACCTTGGGCTGAGACAACCCAATGCCAACCAAGGCGAAAACTTACTGCTGTAATCTGCTCCCAAAAGCCCATTGCGGGTTTCCTTGTAAACCTTCAAGAGATCCTGTTCCCAAAAATAGGTTTGAAGTCGTCTGACTCCCTCTTCTTCACCACCTTTAAACACCAACACTGACTTCACCGAAGAAGTAGGCTCCTTCAAACCAAATGTGGATAATTCAGGAAAATCTTTATAATTACCACCTAAATCGGGGAATTTAATGAATTTAGGTGTTGCTAAAGTTTTTTGTATTCTGGAGAACTTTTCACATTCCTTCCTAAACTGAGTAAACACCTCAGGCAATTGACTAATGGGAAAAGGAAGGTCCTGTATGTGGAAAAGTGTACTTTGCCAATAGGCTTCAGTTCGGATTCCGTATTTCCACACATTTTTTTCCAACTTTTGCTCAACCCTAATTTCCTCATCTGTTACTTCTTCCGAATAAAAGATAGCCTCAACACTATTGGAAACCGCAAATTCAGTTATCACGTCTTCAGGTTTGCCTTGAAGTATGATCAAATTCCCCCCAAGTTTTTGTAGAGAAGCTTTAAGGTTATCCACAGCCTCTTTCAAAAACTTGGCCCGATAACTCCCTGTCTTATCCATTCCAAGAATTGATTTACCAAATTGCCGTGGGTCTACACAATAAATAGGAATGACTTCCTCTGACAACTCTATAGCAGAAAATAGGGGTGCATGGTCATGCACCCTTAAATCATTCCTAAACCAAACTACAACTCTTTTATACTTCATCTGATTTTTCAACAGCTTGTTAAAGAAAAGTGTTTGCTGAATCCAGGTAATTATGCTTTATTACCCGCGTATTGACAGCAATAAATCCAAAAACCCAGATTAAAATGAAACAATTAGTACTAATCGCCCTTCTTTTTACCAGTTTTCAGCTAGTTGCGCAGGATAAGCCCGGTAATCAACGATTTTGGGAATCACTCAAAAAACATTGTGGAAAAGCCTATGAAGGAGAAATTATGACCCCTTCAGAAAATGACCCTTTCACTGGAAAAAGGCTCGTCATGCATGTAGTGGATTGCGGTGAAGACTTTATCCACATTCCTTTTTTTGTAGGAGATGACAAATCCAGAACCTGGATACTGACTATGGAAAATGGGCTGATCAAATTAAAACATGATCACAAACATGAAGATGGTTCAGAAGACAAGGTTACCCAATACGGAGGTACTGCCTCTAATACAGGAATGGCAGGAATTCAGTTTTTCCCTGCAGATCAAGAAACAACTGACCTGATTCCTTATGCTGCCAATAATGTGTGGTGGATAACTGTGGATGAAACTTCCTTCACCTATAATTTAAGAAGAATAGGGTCAGATCGTTTTTTCTCCGTAAAGTTTGACCTGACTAAAGAAGTGGAAAGTCCGGGACCAGCTTGGGGTTGGTAATAGGAATTTCCCTTTTTGAAAGACTTTAAAAACTTTGGGATCTTCGGTACTTAGAAAAGATCTCAATGTTTTTTTACCACATTATTTTAAACTGCATAAATCGAAAAACTTTTTAAAAATATTTAAAAAGCTGATTATCTTTGGTTTATGCAAAGATATTTTTCCATCATATTCCTTTTTCTCTTTTGGTTTGCTTCATTGCTTTCCCCATTTGCTCTCTTAGCGCAAAATCCTTCCCTATTCGAAGCAGACGAAGTACTAAATATTACGCTTTATGGTGATCTGGACAGGCTTTTCAAGGACAGAACGGGTGAAGCCAGTTATTTAGACCTTCAGCTCAGCTATCAGGATGAAAATGGCAAATCAATCAACATCCCAATCAGAAGCAAAACCCGTGGAAATTTTAGAAGAAGAAAGAATGTCTGTACTTATCCGCCACTTTTCCTCAATTTCGCAAAAAAAACTGCAGCAAATTCCATTTTTCAACATCAGGATAAAATCAAACTTGTCATGCCCTGTAAGTTCGACAAATACGTCATCAGGGAATACTATGCCTATAAGCTGTACATGCTCTTGACGGAAAAAAGTTTTAAGGTAAGGCTGGTTAAAATCACTTTGGAAGATTCTGAAGAAAAAATCAGAAAAACTGACCCATTTTATGGTTTCCTGATAGAAGAAGAATCGCAAATGGCCTCCAGAAACAGTATGAATGCTATGGAAAAAGATTATGTGCGTCCCGATCAGATCATTTTAGAGGATTTTTTAAGAATGGCTGTATTCCAATACATGATCGGCAATACCGATTGGTCGGTACAATTCAGGCAAAACATCAAATTGTTGAGTGATGATACCCAGGACAAAATGATTGCAGTGCCCTATGACTTCGACCATGCGGGTATTGTGGGCGCGCCTTATGCAAAACCCGCTGAAGCATTGTTATTAAGTTCTGTCCAGGAAAGAAGGTATAGAGGATTTTGTATTGAAGACATGGAACAGTACGAAAAGGTATTTGCCTTATTTAACGAAAAGAAGGAGGACATTTACCAACTATACCAAAACAGCCAACTTTTGGAAAAAAGTTATATCAATTCTACCATAAGGTATTTGAATGGGTTTTACCAGACGATTAATTCCCCTAGATTAGCGAAAATTGACTTCACCTATCCCTGCGATCCAACCGGCACTGGAAATGTCGTGATCAAAGGTCTTAGGGAAATCAGTGAAAATTGATGCAGACATTTCTTTGAAATACATCTTAGACTAACCTAACCAATGAAAAAATTATCCACATTCCTGCTGATGATCTTCAGTATTTCCAGCTATGCACAGGAAAAAACGCTTGCTGAAAAACTCGGCTACTCAAAAGAAGACAGACTTCTCATCATCCATGCCGATGATATAGGCATGGCACATTCAGAAAATATCGCCACAATTGATGCCATCAAAAACGGTGTGGTCAATTCCACAAGTATCATGATGCCTTGCGCATGGTCCACAGAAGTGGGCGAACTCATCAAAGATATGCCAGGTTTGGACATCGGGGTACATATCACCTTGACCAATGAATGGCATACATACAAATATGCCCCAATCGCTTCAAAATCTGAAGTTCCTGGCCTTGTTGGCCCAGATGGTTTCATGTACAAAGACTGCGCATCCGTTGCCCAAAATGCCAGTCCTGAAGAAGTCGAGAAAGAAATGAGGGCACAGATAGAAGCAGCTATCAAAATCGGTATTAAACCTACTCACTTAGATTCGCATATGGGTTGTGTATTCTACGGCAGACCAGAATATGTAGCCTCGTACATCAAACTTGCAGAGGAATATGGTATCCCAGCCATGTTGAACCAACAGATTGTGGATGGGGTGATCAAGCCTAATCCAGAATTGTTTAAAGATTTAGATGTGGATAACTTGATTTTGATAGACGAGACGGCTATTGCTTCACCACAATCTTACGATACTATGGGAATGGAAAACTTTTACACCGAACTGCTCAATAACCTAAAACCGGGAGTAACTGTCTTATTGAACCATATAGCTTTCAATGATGCGGAAATGCAGGCCATTACTACCCGTTTTACCCATTGGCATGCCAAGTGGAGACAAGATGATTACGATTTTTTCACAAGCCAAAAAGCAAGAAATCTGATCACTGCAAATAATATCAAATTGATTACTTGGGAAGAAATTGGTAAAAAACTAAAATAAGCATTTATAATTGTCAGAAATTTCAATATCCATGAAGTATTTATCAAAGATCGGTTTTTTGTTGATTTTATTATTTAACACTAGCCTATTTACATCTTGTAGCCGCGACTGTAGTGATTCTGTTTTTGAACTTTCAGAAATCAGCCTGACACCAAGGAGCTTTACACCGGGCAATACTGTAACTGAAGCTTGGGATAATGATGCGGCACTGCCTGTCAACAGGCTTATCGTGAAAATTAATATGGAAAAAGAGTTCCTCAGTAGGCCTGATCTTGATTCAGACTGTTTTCCAAAGTACAAAATCGATAACAGAAACAGGGTTAGCCAGATTCGGCTATTGAGCAATCAGGGATTCAATCAGGCATATCCAGCAGGATCAGACCTTTTTGGTCTTTGTCTTTTTGCACCACAACCTGGAAATTATATCAGCAGGGAGGATTTTATCGAGGGATATGTAAATGAATCCAACTTCAAAGAGTTTTTCTTTGTATTTAACCAAAGTCCCGATGGGCAGGCCTTACACAATTTGACTATGCAGGTTATTTTCGAAGATGGCAGCATCGTTTCTGGCAAAAGCATTTCCTCCACTCCTATTGCCGTATTGCTTTCACCTGTAGAGCAATAAAGAGTTTTTAACAAAAGGGTCTTATCTTTAAGGTTCAAGCAACTACCTTAATCCTTATGATAAGACCTTTGATTTTCTGTTTGGTTTCTTTGTTGATTTTTTCAAGCTGTGAAAAGTCCCCCAAAATATCTCCTTTGTCTTCACTATTGGATGGTCTGGAAGGCATTGAAGGGAAAAAAGAATATTTAGCCTCCCCTTTTGTCACAGCAGGTGACCGGGTCTACATGGTAGGTCATCAGGATGGGAAATTCCCGGATCTTGGATGGCATGTGGAAGGGGAAATGGGTGGCATTTGGAATCATCCTATCAAATTGATGGATGGCTTTACTGCAGCACTTATTACAGAAGAGGGAAGTTATTGTCTAGATCATGCTTCCTCATTTATCAATTACCCTATTGCGAATAAGCAACTTTTCAACGAGTCAGTCCCTGGACTGCAAATTGAAAGGTTCCAGTTTGTACCTGATGGACAACAGGGAATGGTCATTGAATTCACCTTCAAAAATGTGGATAACTCCAAAAAAAGTTTTGAATTTGAATTTGCTGGCCATATTGACCTAATGCCTGTATGGCTTGGAGAAAAAGCCGGCATGGTGGATAATATAGACCAACTGAGCTTTGACGAGCAAAGACAGGCCTGGAGAGGAAAGGATGAAGGGAATGATTGGTTTGTGCTTTTCGGTTCTTCCCAAAGATCACAGCAACATGAAGAAGCATCTCCAATATGTGCCTATAAGCCGCAGGGCAATGGAAAAGCCGGAAAATTGGTATATGCTATTAAATTATCAAAAAATGAAAGCCATACCATTCGATTTATCATAGGAGGATCCTACAAAAGCCAAAAAGATGCAGAAAAAACCTATGACCTGATTAAGGACCATGCAGACACCTATTTAATTGATAAAGCAAAGCACTACGAACAAATAGCTTCAAAGGCCAAACTGACTGTTTCTGATAAAGAGTTTGAGAAAGCCTTTGAATGGATCAAATACAACACAGAGTGGCTAGTAAGAGATGTTCCCGAAATCGGTAGAGGGCTAGGCGCCGGCATGCCGGATTATCCATGGTGGTTCGGTGTGGATAATGAATATACCCTAAAAGGAGCTATTGCAACGGGAAGGAAGGATTTGGTCTATCAAACAATTGAACTTATCCACAAACTATCAGAAACCAACGGTAATGGTAGGATTGTCCATGAAGTAAGCAGTAACGGGGTGATCTTTAATCCGGGAAACATCAATGAAACACCACAATTCGCATCCTTGATTTGGTGGGTTTATCGATGGACAGGGGATAAAGAATTTTTGGCCAAATATTACCCAACTATCAAAAAAGGACTAGAATGGCTCCTAGAAGAAAATGACGAGGACACAAACCTCTTCCCGGATGGATACGGCATGATGGAAATACATGGGCTGGAATCAGAAATGATTGATGTCGCAGTGTATACCCAGAAAGCATTTGCTGATGCTGCCGAGATGGCTCTGATAATGGGTGAAAAGGAACTTTCTGAAAGTTATCAACATACTGCAGACAAGCTCAAAGATAAAATCAATAAAGATTTTTGGGTAGAAGAGTTCAATTCTTATGCCGATTTCATAGGGACAACCCAAGAAGCCCGCAAACTGATTGATGCGGCAATTATCCGGGCAGATACCTTGAATAAACCTTGGGCAGTTGAAGAATTAAAAGCTACTAAGAGGAAGTTATCAACATATCCTGCCAATAAAAAACAGGGCTTTGTGATCTTTCACAACTGGGTAGTCAACACACCAATGGAAATGGGAATTGCGGAACCTGAAAAAGCACTTAGGGCCTTAGACAAAGGAAGCAGATTTGTCAATCCTTTTGGAGTATTTGTAACCGGAATAGATCGGGACGAGGCTGCCAATGCCGAAGATGGGTCCTTTACCGGCAGTAAAGTATTTTCCTATACAGGCGCAGTGATGACGCTGCCTACAGGCGTTCAGGCCATAGCTGAAAACAACTATGGAAGGCCAGACCAAGCTTGGAACTACCTCAAAAGAATGACCCAATCATTCAGTTTTGCGCTACCTGGCTCGATCTATGAAGTCTCCCCTGATTATGGGATGATGGCCCAAGCCTGGAACCTCTATTCTTTTGCTGTTCCGGTAGTTACTCAATTTTTCGGTATCCAACCGCGGGCTGACCAAAAGCTTATCCACATTCAGCCCTTATTGCCCATTTCATGGAATGATGCTAAACTGGAAAATGTAGTCATTGGCGACAATAGTGTAGACATCGAACTGAAAAAAAGCGAAACCGGCCTGATCGCTTCAATCAAACAAAAAAATGAAGATTGGAAAATTATCTTCAGATTACCGAAAAATCAATTCACAAGCCTAAAGCTCAATGGGAAAGCAATTGAACTTCAAAACACTGATTTCATCGAAGTAAGCATGAAAGGAAAAAACAATCAGATAGTATTGAAAAAATAATAATCAGTTATTGAGGTGAATGACAGAATTTGGTTTGGAAACCCTATTTTTGTGAACAATTTCATCAAGTCATTGTAATAAGTGCTATGAAAGTCCGCAAAATAAAATTCCCAGCGTTCAAAATAACCTTTTGGGACAAGGCTATAGAATTATTAGGATTGGCTGCACTGATACTTTTGTGGGTGATGACCTACAATTTCCAACATTTGGGCGCTAAACTTATGCCCGAAGATTACAGTTTTTTCCAGAATCCAAGCGAATACTGGGCAAGTAAAATGACCTATACTATACCTGTTATCGCGACTATCCTTTTTCTTGGAATTTCTATATACAATACGAGAACAAAATATGCGGATTACCCCATAGAAGATACCCCCGAAAAAGCCAAAAAGCTTTCCCTTATCAATCAAAGGCTATGGAGGTGGTTAAAATTTATGCTGATCCTAATGTTCATCATGATTGAATACTTTTCATTTCACAGTGGTTCAGGATTTGGAACAGGAATCCCTAAATTGTATATCATTCTCTTTCCCCTAATGCTGTTTGCACCTGTAATTTTCTTTTTTATTGAATTCTCCCAAAACCAACTGGATTAAAAAAATCCTTTTGCCTCACTGAAAAAAGATTTTTTATACCTAATCAACAAGCTACCCTTAGATATTGAACCAATAATTCAATTTCATAATCAAAGCCCGCTGTTTGGGAGCAAAAGTAGAAGGGAAATAATTATCTGTATACACCACAAAGAAATCCGAAACAGGTGCATAACGCCATTGTATTCGTGTATTGATATTGATATTATCGATTTGATTATTGTATTGAAAGAAGGTCGTCCAAAAAAGATCTTTGGAAAAGGTCAAATCAAATCTTGGCCCTATAAGAAACAAATCGGCAGAATTTTGAGGTTCTGGCAACCGAATATTATTATAACTGAAATTCATGGACACATTGGCCAAATAACCCAACCTCCAGTTCATGGTACCCTGAAGTGTTTTGATATTGCCTGTAAAATATTCTCCCATGTCGCCCCTCAGCGTAAAGAAAAGGGCTTTTCTGGGATTACCTATGTATCTGAAACCCAAAAAAGAATTCCTGTAATCGGTTCCTGCCTCTAATCTTTCTCCACCAGTTCTGGTAGGATCAAATGGAGAAAATAAATAGGTGTACCTGTTATTAACCGTAAAAGAGAGCCTTGAAAGAGATTGGAACTGGAATTCATACAGAAAAGTGTACAGTTCATCTGTATTTCCCAATGATTCGTTCCACAACATCTCGGTTTCAATCCCTGGACCATGTCTGTTGATCAGATTTGAAACTGGAAAAAACTGGTAAATAAGCCTTGATGCCAATCTTTTATAATCATTCCTTGGAGCAAAGCCAACTTTGGGATCAAAGTTTTCTCCAATATCTGAATAGGAAAGGCTCGCACTCCAATTAAGGTTATTGTAATTCAATTGCCCATGGAGTGCATCAGAGTTGGTCGGATTGTTATTTTCAAAAGTTTTATGGTAGAAAAATTTACCCGACCACCTATTATCCTCAGATGCCAGATTATAATCCATCCCCACTAACCTATTATAAGCCTTCTCTTCAAAAAGAGGCAGCTCTGTGACTGTATTCAAGTTCTCTCTATTGATCATGATCAAACCGACATTCGAACGTGAAAACACCTTTTTCTGCAAGGCTGCCACGGTAAAATTCTTTCCGACAATCCCTCTTTCCTCATCATTGGCGGTCTGCATATTCATTACGCCAATCCTCCAATTTTCATTCAGCTTTCCACTTAATCTACCTCCAAAAAGGATCTGATTTTGCACATTTTGACCCGTATTTTCATCCCTATCGACGCCAATTCTTCGAGAGAAAAATGGCCGGATATTCTGCGTCCCAAAATCTGCAAACAGGTCAGCATTTTCCAAAAAGAACTGCCTCCTTTCAGGAAAGAAAATTTCAAACCTGTCCAAATTGGTCACCTGCTCATCCACTTCTACCTGGGAAAAATCAGGATTGAAAGTCAGATCCAAATTTAAAGCCGGCCCTACTCCCACTTTTGCATCCCCTCCAAATGTTGGTCTTAATGGATTTGACTTTCCTTCTAAAAAATTCTTATCCGTAGCCATTGCTGAATAGGGAATAATGGAAAGGTTTGCCCCTTCTTTTTTCAAAGGTTCAGTAAATAACAGTTTGCGCGTAAAAGCTAGTGCAATAACATTAAAATTTCTGGGAATAGGAGTCCAGGTACTTCTTTCGTTGTATTCACTGTCAATCCTATAAAAGTTCACATTCCAATTGGATGCACCATCATTGTACCTCAAAGTTGAAAAAGGTATGGCCGCTTCAACAATCCAGTGATCTTCGTAGATCTTGGCTGCTGAATACCACTTATTGTCCCATGCCAGGTTAAGGTCGGAAGAAAGCATACCTCCATTCGCGATCAAAGATTCCCGCTGAACACCATAGGGATTTACCCCAAACTGAAATGCATTCGTGTTGTCATTGAAGGTGTCAAAAACAAAACTTACCCCATCATTTTGTTCTCCCCTATAATCTCTTCTCAAAGAAGTACTGACATACTTATCCCTTGGACCAAGGTTATACATCACTGCAGCGATATAGATAAACTTGTCGTCATAGACAATCTTGACCTTGGTCTGCGCTCCGGCCAAAGAACTATCCGATGGATAAAACTGCATAAAATCTTTTGCCCAATTGTCTTCATTCCATACCGCTTCATCCAAAACTCCATCTAATGTGATTTCATGCTGAATTTTATCCGCAATCAGAGCAGGATATTTGTAAATAGACTCCTGCTGAGCAACTAGGGGATAGCTGAACATCAGAACTAACAGGAATGTCAAAACTTTCATTTGGGCGGGGTTATATTCTGCTAAGTAAGCAGATCAAAAAAAGTAATTTCCCTATTTTATATTAATGGCCAATATCTCATTTAACAGTAAAAAAATCAACAAATAATTGCTTCGTTAGTCTATGTGCCTAAAGCTGTAAGCAAGAGCTTTCTGTTACCTCCATAATCCCTAAATTCACACAAATAAATCCCCTGCCAAGTGCCAAGTTTGAGCTTTCCCAAATGAATAGGAACCTGTACACTACATCCAAAAATACTGCTTTTGATATGCGCTGGCATATCATCCTTTCCTTCATAGGTGTGGATAAACTTGGAATAGCTTTCAGAGACCAAATCATTGATAAAAGTTTCAAAATCCTTCCTCACAGATGGATCTGCATTTTCATTGATGGTCAGAGCTGCAGAAGTATGCAGAATGAAAACCTGAAGGATCCCAATGTGGATATCTCTGAATTCAGGAAATTCCCGCTCAATGATGTCTGTTATCAAATGGAATCCCCTTGGAAAGGGTTTTAAATTGATCTGTTTTTGAAAACTTTTCATCTTATCCTGCAAACAAAGCTTGATACATCTCTTCAAGCTTAGTGACTGGAACAATCTTGATGTTATACTTATCCACATCAAGACCTTTAACAGCATATTTTGATACCAAAATACGCTTGAAACCTAGTTTTTCAGCTTCTGCGATACGGTTATCCACACGGTGAACTGCCCTGATCTCACCGCCAAGTCCTACTTCTCCTGCAAAACAAAGGTCCTCAGGTACAGGATTGTCTTCATAAGAGGATATCAAAGAAGCACAGACTGCCAGATCCAATGCGGGGTCATCAACCCTCATCCCTCCCGCTACATTCAGGAATACATCCTGTTGGCCGAGACGCATGCCTCCTCTTTTTTCCAAAACAGCCAGTAGCATGTTCAATCTCTTAGCATCATAACCCGTGCTGCTTCTTTGTGGGGTCCCATAAGTAGCAGGACTTACCAAGGATTGGATTTCTATCAATAAAGGTCTATTCCCCTCCATCATGGCACCAATGGCCACCCCATTGAGCAATTCTTCTCTTTGGGTCAGCAGAATCTCAGAAGGATTGGCGACAGGCCTCAAACCATCAGCGCGCATCTCATAAATTCCCAATTCATTGGTAGATCCAAACCTGTTTTTGGAAGTCCTCAAAATCCTGTAGGATAAATGCCTATCCCCCTCAAACTGAAGGACGGTGTCCACCATATGTTCCAATACTTTTGGTCCTGCAATAGACCCATCTTTGGTAATATGACCGATTAAAAAAACCGGTGTCCCCGTTTCCTTCGCAAATCGCATCAATTCAGCAGTACATTCCCGGACCTGTGAAACCGAGCCAGCGACGGATTCCACATGCTTACTGTTCAAAGTCTGAATAGAATCGATAATGAGGATATCAGGCTTTAATATACTAATCTGCTCAAAGATATTTTGGGTGTTGGTCTCCGATAACACATAGCAATTTTCCGAAGTCACAGACATCCTTTCTGCCCGCATCTTAATCTGAGCCTCACTTTCTTCACCTGAAACATATAGCACCTTCAACTTGGAAAGCGTCAGGGCAATTTGCAGCATCAAAGTAGACTTACCAATCCCTGGCTCTCCTCCAATCAACACCAACGAACCCGGCACTATCCCACCACCAAGCACCCTGTCCAATTCCATATCCCTGGTAATTGTTCTGGGTTGTTGCTCAAAGTCAATTTCCTGTAATTTTTTTGGCGAAGCAGTGCGCTTTTCTCCTCCCAAACCCTGTTTCCAGCTTCCACGGCCAGTTTCTTCCTTGTGGATAACTTCCTCCACATAGGTATTCCATTCCCCACAGGAAGGACATTTTCCCAACCATTTCGGACTTTGACTGCCACAGTTTTGACAGAAAAACGAAGTCTTTGTTTTCGCCATATTAAAATTTTACCCGCAATTATTGAATCGCTCTTTTTCCACAAATCTCAATTATAGAATGGAATTCCCTAACACATGATTGAATTAATGGGCTTCCAGCCAATTGCCTCCAATGCCGGTCTCTACTTCAAGTGGTACGGCTATTCTCACCGCATTGGACATCAGTTTTGGAATCTCTCTTTTGAGCAACTCTACTTCATCTTTATGTGCATCAAAAACCAATTCATCGTGTACCTGAAGGATCATTTTGGACTGTAACTTTTCCTTTTTCATCCAATGATGCACCTGGATCATGGCTACTTTGATCAAATCAGCCGCTGAACCCTGGATAGGCGCATTGATGGCATTCCTTTCAGCAAAGCCCCTCATGGTGGCATTACGGCTGTTGATATCCCTTAAATACCTGCGTCTGCCCAAGATGGTTTCTACATATTCATTCTTCCTTGCTTTCTCAATACAATCGTCCATGTAAGACTTGACAGCCGGAAATTCTTTAAAATAGGCGTCGATAATGTCTTTGGCTTCAGTTCTGGAAATATTCAACCGCTGTGAAAGCCCAAATGCAGAGATCCCATAAATAATCCCAAAATTGGCCGTCTTCGCCTTCCTCCTCATATCAGAGGTCACTTCTTCCAAGGGAACCTGAAAGATTTTTGCTGCAGTGGTGGCATGAATGTCCCGACCGTTTTTAAAGGCTTCAATCATGGACTCATCCTTTGAAAATGCAGCCATAATCCTCAACTCAATCTGTGAATAATCAGCCGCCAAGAGTACATGTTGCTCATCTCTTGGAACAAATGCTTTCCTGATTTCGCGTCCTCTTGCTGTCCTGATCGGGATATTCTGTAAGTTGGGGTTGATCGAAGAAAGACGCCCGGTTGCTGCCACAAACTGATTATAGGTAGTATGTACCCGGCCTGTTTTAGGATTGATCATGGTAGGGAGTGCGTCAACATAAGTAGACTTCAGCTTTACCATTTGTCTGTAATCCAAAATAGCCTGGGCTATCTCGTGTTCCCCGGCCAATTTACTCAACACTTCTTCCCCTGTGGCATATTGACCTGTTTTGGTCTTTTTAGCTTTGGGGTCCAATTTCAACTTTTCAAACAATACATCTCCCAATTGTTTTGGAGAAGCCAAGTTGAATCTCACGCCAGCTAATTCATACACCCGCTTCTCTATCTCTTTGCTTTCCTCATCCAAAATTGTGGATAACTCAGCAAGACTCGCTGTATCAATCTTTACACCTTCAAATTCCATTTCTGCCAAAACGGAAATTAGCGGGCTTTCCACTTCATGAAGCAATTTCTCCAGTCCATTGGCTTTGATAATCGGATCAAACTTCTGCTTGAGCTTTAAAGTAATATCCGCATCCTCTGCTGCATAGGCCACAACCTCATCTACTTCCACATCCCTCATATTGCCCTGATTCTTCCCTTTTTTGCCAATCAGGGATTCTATCGATACCGGCTTATAATTCAGGTATTGCTGCGCCAACCAGTCCATGGAATGCTTTCCTTCTGGCTCAATCAGATAATGCGCCAACATGGTATCATAAAGCTTTCCTTTGACCTCAATCCCATAATTCATGAGCACCAGCATGTCATATTTTACATTCTGACCGATTTTGGCTATTTGTTCATTGGCAAAAAGATCTCTGAACATCTCCAGAATTTCCTTCGTTTTTTCCTGATCTGACGGAATAGGTACATAGAATGCTTCTCCTGGCACATAGGAAAAAGAAAGACCTACTAATTCGGCTTCATTGGGATTCAAAGAGGTCGTTTCAGTATCAAAACAAAATTCTTCCTGCAATTCCAGATAACCAATCAGCTCCCTGATTGCCTTTTCTCCTTCCACTTTATGGTAATCATGTGCAGTGGTCAAGATGCTATCATGCAATACAGGCGCTGGAATAGGACTTTCTTCCACAAATTCTTCCTCTTTGACTTCGGTTTCCATTCCTCCAAAAAGACCCAACTGCTCCGAAACCTTCACCTGAGGTTTTTTCATCTTTTCGCCGAATACTCTTTGTGTAAGGGTTCTAAATTCCAATTCCGCAAAAATAGCCTTCAGTTTTTCTTCATCCGGCCCATCATACCGCAAGGCAACTTCATCAAAATCAACGGGAACATCAATTTTGATAGTGGCCAATTCTTTGGACAGCAGTCCTTGCTGTGCAAAGTTTTCCACATTTTCTTTCTGTTTCCCTTTGAGTTTGTGGGTGTTTTTCAGCAATTCCTCGACAGTACCAAACTCCTTCAGCAATTTGACAGCAGTTTTTTCGCCGATTCCTGGAATACCGGGAATGTTATCCACAGCATCCCCCATCAGGCCAAGAATATCTCTAACCTGATCCACATGTTCAATATCCCATTTGGCACAGACCTCCTTAGGCCCCATGATATCCACTCCATTGCCCATAAAGGCCGGTTTGTATAAGAATATATGGTCTTCCACAATTTGCCCATAATCTTTGTCCGGTGTCATCATGTATACCTCAAAGCTGGTTCTTTCTGCTTTTTTGGCTATGGTACCGATAATGTCATCTGCCTCGAAGCCATCCATCTCCAATACCGGAATATTAAAAGCCTGCACAATTTGCTTGACCCAAGGCGTACCGACTTCAATATCCTCTGGTTGCTCCTGTCTGTTGGCTTTGTAAGGCTCAAACTGAACATGCCTGAAAGTTGGCGCTTTGGTATCAAATGCCACGGCGATATGGGTTGGCTTTTCTTTTTCGAGCACCTCCAATAAGGTGTTCGTAAAACCAAGCATAATGCCTGTATTAAGGCCTTTGGAATTGATTCTGGGGTTTTTGCTGAAAGCGAAGTGTGCTCTATAAATCAGGGCCATCGCATCCAACAAGAAGAGTTTTTTATCTCCTTTTGAGGACATATCGATCTATTGTAATGAGAATGAAATAAAGAAAATTCGAAAAACCAGTTCCGAGAAAGGGCTAAATTACGAATAATAATGAAAAGGAAAGCTGTAAAAAATGCCCACTTTTTTAGAGCGGTAAGTAATTTATTGTCCATAAAATGTAATTTGGTCTGATTATTGGTTTTTAGGAATTGCTAAAGATTTCTTACATTACAAGAAGCTTAGGTTATTATTTATCACTCTAAAACAGATACTCTATGAAAAAGTTAGCGTACTTTTTATCACTTATCATGCTGTTTACAGCATTGGCTCCAGCGGCTATGGCCAAAGAAGCGAAATCAAAAAAAGATAAAATTGAACTGACTGAAGCTGAAGAAGCAAGGTTGGCAGAAATCGAATCCAGGGTAGCCGAAATCAAGGCCATGGATTTTTCCGAAATGGATAACGAAGAAAGAAAAGAAGTAAGAGAGGAATTGAGGGAAATGAAGCGGGAAGCCAAGGATTTAGGCGGAGGTGTCTATTTATCGGTAGGTGCAATCATCATTATCCTGTTAATTTTGATTCTCCTAACTTAATATCCGAACATTTTCCCTTTAAGGTTTTACTAATCAAACACTTAATCAGCAGGACCACCAATTACTTGGGGTTCTGCTTTTTTTCAGAAGCCAATAAACAGCCTCTTAGAAATCAACTATTAAACATTTGAGGTGAATATTTTCCTATACAAATGACTTTTTTGAAATAGATCATCCCATTGAAGTGACTTTTCAAATGCCTGAATTCAGTACCCACATTTAACTTCAACTGCCGTATTTGAATCACCAGCCTCAAAATTCGACATCCTCCTTTATAAACCGTAAGTTTGCAAAAGACGCAATCCCAAAATCATGAAAATCTGTTTTGCTACCAATAACAAAAAGAAAATCGAAGAGGTAATGGCAGCCTTAGGTCATGGGTTCACTATTGTATCCCTTGAAGAAATCGGTTGTCATGAGGAACTACCCGAAACAGGAGATACATTGGACCATAATGCCTTCCAAAAAGCCCGCTATGTTTTTGATCACTATGGAGTTGACTGCTTTGCAGATGATACCGGGCTCGAAGTGGAAGCTTTGGATGGGGCTCCAGGTGTATATTCGGGAAGATATGCAGGAGAACCAAGATCTGATGAAAGAAATCTTGAAAAATTACTTCGGGAAATGCACGGGATTACAAACCGAAAAGCCAGGTTCCGTACCGTTATAGCACTTATACAAGGAGGAAAGGAATATGCTTTTGAAGGTGTGGCAGATGGAGAAATCATTAAAGAGAAAACAGGCTCCGGAGGATTTGGATATGATCCTGTTTTTAAGCCAACAGGATATGACAAAACTTTTGCGGAACTGAGCATGGAGGAAAAAAACCAGATCAGCCACAGAGGCAAGGCAGTGCAGGCTTTGATAAAGTTTCTAAAATAATTTTTTAATTTTGTCCCCCATGAAGAAACCGTTTATCGTTGGGATTACAGGAGGAAGCGCATCAGGCAAGACGCTTTTTCTGGATAAATTACTGCATACCTTTGACCCTGGCCAGGTATGCCTGATTTCCCAGGACAATTACTACAAGCCAAGACACCTGCAGCCCATCGATGACAAAGGCGTGCATAACTTTGATACGCCAAATTCTATAGATTTTGCTCAATATGCTGATGACATTAGGAAAATCGGCAATGGAGAGACAGTTTACAGACAGGAATACACCTTTAACAATCCCAATAAAAAGCCAAAAATGCTGGAGTTTGCCCCGGCACCAGTAGTAGTGGTGGAAGGTATTTTCGTGTTGTATTATCCCGAATTGGCAGATCTCTTGGACCTGAAAGTCTTTATTGATGCCAAAGAATATATTAAACTGAAAAGGAGAATTGTCAGGGATAAGGTAGAAAGAGGCTATGACCTTGACGATGTATTGTACAGATATGAGATGCATGTGATGCCTACGTATGAAAAATACATCGAACCCTTTAAACATGATGCAGACCTGATTATTCCGAACAACAGGAATTTTGATAGGGCATTAGATGTCATCCGGACCTATCTCAGGGTGAAAACAGAATAATCATTGGATTTAGAAGGTTTTGAAGGTTTGGGTCTGACTTTTAGATTTTTTAGCTTTCAAGTGCTTGAATTTGCAAATCTTTCTATATTTGCTCCCCGTGAGAAAAAAGCAGAACCATATCGCCATCTGGAAACAGCGCGCCACATTGATGCTGGTGCTGTTTTTCTGTATGCTGATTTCCGGTGCTGAATATCTCCCTCAACACATTTCAGATCAGGAATCCACTAAAAAAGAAACCAGTAATAATAGCGAACAGTCTGCGGAAAACCAGACATTTTTAAATGTTGCTGTAGATGCGGTAGTTCCTTTTGTGACTGTAGTAGGCCAACAGGTTTTCCACTTGATCTACGAAACCATCACATTTGAAAAACCAGGGATTTCAGGACAGCAAGTATCTGTAGCCCTCAATATTCCTTTTTGGGAAATTCTCTTGGAGCGGATTATTTCCACCAATGCTCCCTGATCTTTTTAACTCATCCCCACACTATTCGGCTTATTATAGCCAATCCATTCAATATTCAGTAATCAATTAAACTTAAATATCATGCGTAACAAAGGTCTCGTGGTGTTTTTGACAGTAATTGTTACAGCATTATGTCTGTACTACCTGTCATTTACATTCGTATCGAACAACATCCAAAACAAAGCTGTGGAATATGCCACAGATGCATCAGGTAATGTAGATTATGTCAAACAGCAATCTTATCTGGATTCTATCTACAGAGAACCTGTTTACAACTTTCTAGGTGCTAAATTCACCTACAAAGAGATCAAAGAAACAGAATTGGGCTTAGGTCTTGACCTTCAAGGAGGTATGCATGTGACCTTGGAGGTGTCTCCGGTTGAAATTGTCAAAGGACTTTCAGGTAACAGCAAAGATGCCACTTTCAATGCTTCTTTGGACTTGGCTACTGAAGCTGCTAAAACTACTAATGAGAAGTTTGTAAACCTTTTCTACACTGCTTGGCAACAAAATGCTGGCAATAGAAAACTAAGTGAAATTTTCGCTACCGCAGCCAACAGAGGAAGGATCTCTTTAGAATCCTCTGATGCAGACATTCTAGCGATCATCGACACAGAGGTCGAAAATGCAATCGAGCGTTCTTTCAATATTCTAAGAACAAGGGTTGACCGTTTTGGTACATCCCAACCAAATATTCAAAGAATCCAAGGCTCAGGTAGAATTCAGATCGAGCTTCCAGGTGTAAGCAATGCCGAAAGGGTAAGAAACCTTTTGCAGGGTGTTGCCAAACTACAATTCTGGGAAGTTGCTGAAATCAATGAATTCTTGGCTGAGCTTGAATCAGTTAACAGCCTTTTGGTGGCAGAAGCCCAGGCAGCAAAAGGAACTGCTGGCTCCACTCCTGAAACAGATACAGAAGATGACACTGCCACGGACTTGGAAAAACAATTGGCCGGAACTGATTCAGCAGACCTATCTTCTCAGGTTTCTCCATTATTCTCCTTACTGAAATCAAATCAGGGATTAGTATATGAAGTAAGGGATACTGTGGCCATCAACAGAATTTTGGCAAGAGAAGATGTAAAATCACTGCTTCCAAGAAATGTGAAATTCCTTTGGGCTGTAAAGCCTCAGGTAATGGACAACATGGAATTATTGGAGCTTTTCGGTATCAAATATAACAGAGCTAGCGACCAAGCGCCATTAGAAGGTGATGTGATTACAGATGCTCGTCAGACTTTGGACCAGACCTCTAGACCTGCTGTAAGCATGCAAATGAATGCTGATGGTGCCAGAAGGTGGAGAAAAATCACTTCTGAAAGTATTGGCAGAAGAATCGCAGTAGTACTTGATGACTATGTCTACACTGCTCCAGTCGTACAAAGTGAAATTCCATCCGGTCAGTCTGAAATCACTGGTAACTTCACCCTTGAAGAGGCGAAAGACTTGGCAAACATCCTAAAATCAGGTTCCCTTCCTGCTCCTACCAAGATCGTAGAAGAAGCCATCATTGGTCCAACTTTAGGTAAAGAGGCTCAAGGCCAAGGTATCATCTCTATGGTAGCCGGTTTGGTTTTGGTTGTTCTCTTTATGGTTGCTTACTACTCTAAAGGTGGGTTTGTGGCGATTGCTGCATTAGTATTCAACATCTTCTTCATCTTGGGTATCCTTGCCCAGTTAGGTGCTGCATTGACCTTGCCTGGTATCGCTGGTATTGTATTGACTATCGGTATGTCCATTGATGCCAACGTTCTGATCTTTGAAAGAATCAAAGAAGAGTTGAAAAACGGTGCTGGAATTATGGCTGCCATTAATGAAGGTTACAGTAAAGCTTTCTCTGCTATCCTTGACTCCAACGTAACGACCTTCCTAACCGGTGCCATCCTTTATGCATTGGGTCAGGGACCCGTAAAAGGATTTGCCATCGTATTGATGATCGGTATTGCTTCTTCCTTCTTCTCTGCTGTGTTTATTACGAGAGTAATTGTACATTGGATGACCAAAAAAGGAGATAAGAGCAGCATTTCTTTCTCTTCGCCAATTGCAGGTGACAAATTGAGTAACCTGAATATTGACTTCTTGAGCAAGAGAAAAGTGGCTTACCTGATTTCTACCGGTATCATCATAATCGGTCTGGGTATTGCTGCTGTAAATGGACTGAAATTCGGTGTAGACTTTACCGGTGGTAGGTCCTATATCGTTGAATTCAATCAGCCTATAGCAGCAAGTGATCTTAAAGTTGGTCTTGATGGTGAATTTGATGGTTCTGTAGAGGTGAAAACCTATGGTGCCAACAACATCATGAAAGTGACCACTTCTTATTTGATCAATGAAGATGATGATGCTTCTAATGCGGAAGTGGAACAAAAAGTAAGAGAAGGAATCGCTTCCATCACAGGACTAACCTATTCTACAGATGCAACCAACCTTTCTGATAGTCAGTTTGCAATCACTGGCTCTTCAAAAGTGGGGGCTACCGTTGCGGATGATATCAAAAAATCTTCTGCTGAGGCAATGTTCTTTGCTTTGGTTGCTATCTTCTTATATATCTTATTGAGATTCCGTAAGTGGCAGTTCTCTCTTGGCTCCATTATAGCCTTGGTGCATGATGTATTCTTCGTGATTGCCGCATTTGCCATTGCATCTGCCTTGGGTGCTACTTTCGAAATTGACCAAGTATTTATCGCAGCGGTATTGACGGTAGTAGGTTACTCCATCAACGATACGGTGATTGTATTTGACCGTATCAGGGAAAATATCGAAAACAGAGGCACTTCCAAACTGGTGAAGATGTTCAATGATGCCATCAATCAAACCATGGCCAGAACTTTGATCACTTCTTTGACTACTTTAATCGTGGTTATTGTACTCCTCATCTTTGGTGGTGAAGTGCTTAGAGGGTTCTCTTTTGCCTTGTTTATCGGTGTTGTAGTAGGTACTTACTCTTCTATTTATATCGCTACCCCTGTGGTAGTTGACTTGATGAAAAGAGAGATTGAGGCCGAAGCTCTAGCAGAAACCGCTGGCAAAAAGAAAGCATAACATCATAAGAATAGTGCAAACTGTTCCTGTTTTTACCAAAAAATCCCCTGTACAGGGGATTTTTTAGTTTATATTAGTACATACCTTTGTAGGGATAATACAAGGTAATGTTCGGAAATTTTTATCATCTCGCTATAGCTATAGGATTTTTGGTTTCCCTTATCCTTCTTAAGGATAAAAAAGGAAAAGAATTAATCGCCCATAAGGTTATTGCCTTCACCCTTTTTCTGGTTTTGATCATGGAATTGGCAGGTAGTTACACTGCATCCAAAAGCATCAACAATTCTCTACTTTACAACATTGGCTGGGTTTATATAGAGTCTTTCTTATTGATTTATTATTTCAATTTGCTGGAATTCAATGAAAAATTTAAAAGGAGCATATTTTACATCTCTTTGGGATTATTGGCTTTGGGGCTGATCAATAGTTTGTTTTTCCAATCACTTACTCAAGTATTCCAGTTCTATTCCTTTTTACCATTTGCCCTACTTATCATAGTTCTGGCAGTCAGATTCCTGACAAATCTGATGAATTTGAGGGTATATGCAGATTACAATTTGGTTCTCTTACCCCACTTTTGGATCTGCTGGGCTATATTATTATTTTATATAGAAGCCATCCTACTTTTTGGGGCCTATCAATTCCGCCCCGTCTTAGTATTGGACAATGTGCATTTATTATTTACCATCAATAAGCTGGTGGCTGGATTGATGTATTTGGTTTTTGGTTTGGCATTTATGTTGCCTTGGATATATAAGAAAAAGTTGGTTATTGAGTAGGTTCAAACCTTCTATTTAATCGTAATGATTGAAACCTTTGTCTTTTTCTATTTGGCTTGGTATCAATTCCATTTTTTTTCAAGAATTTTTGGATTCCTTCTTACCCTACAATGTAGTGATTTCACCAGTATCCATCATTTTGTGTACCTTTTGTTTTTTACGAAATTCCAATTTAAACTAATTAAGCGGGGAAACGCTCCTTTGGGCGTTGATCCTCTGGGTTGTCTTCTTTGAATTTTTTTTACTGCTTGGTTAGTGTATTTTCCCTCTTTGAACTATTAGATTGGCATTGATTTGATCCTGACAGAAACAGTAGGATTGTGTTTTAACACTAAAAGAGGCAAGTTGTATCGACAATAGGAGTAGCTGATTATCTATCATATTTAAGCAAAAACTACCATAAAGTACCAGAAAAAGATTAATTTGGGGATGATTTTAATTTACATAATTTGAACTTTTAAACCACTACAACATGAAACCAGAAGAATTCAGGAAATTTATTGAAGCCTACAACAAACATGGAAAAAAGTCCAAAAAAGCAAGAGGCCAAAATGGGAAAGATATTGAAGATCAGACGGATTGGGTTTGGTTTGACAGGAAAACTTTGCAAGAACTGATAGATATGACAGATGCTGAAAAGGGAGGTATTAAAATGTATTTTGGTCAATATGATAAGGATACGCTCAGCATGATCCCTGAAGGCAGGGCAAAAAGAGAAGAATACATAGGGAGAATTTCTTTGGTGTTGGCACCTTGCAATAAAACGGAAACTGATTTTGAAGACGTATCCCTCATGAAAAGCAGCAGTGATGATGATTCTAACCTAAAAAATGGCGGTTATCTTTGTCCTCCAGGTTGCAATCCTTAATCTAATATGTTACAATATTTCAATTGGTATATAGCCTTCATTGGTTTGGGAATGCTTTTGAGCATTCCCAACTTTTTGATTGCCCACAAGTATAAAAAGGGCCATCTTATCGTTTTTTGCATTTTATTGTTGGCATTCACTTTAGAGATTGCCGGTTTTTACATGTCTAACAATGGAATCCCGAATGTGATTTATTACAATTTGTTCTTTATCCATCTCGAGACCTACCTCATCCTATATTTGTTTTCATTTGTTTTTGAAAGTAAAAAATTAAATAAATGGTTGATGGCAGCAGGTTTGTCGCTTTTCCTTTCCGGCATTATCATCAGTCTTTTTTTCCAGACTATATTTCTTTTTCAAACATACTCCTATGCCCTTGCCAGTGTTCTAATCATTTTCACATCCATCTATTTCTATTACACCATTATTTTCCAAAATAACTATCAGGACATCCAATTGGTCAAGCTGCCATATTTTTGGATCGTTTCATTTTTATTCTTTTTTTACAGTGCTTCTTTCCTATTTTTTATTTCGACGAATATTTGGCTTAAATTAGATATCCAACTGTACAGTTCTTTGGCGCTAATGAACAGAATCCTTGCTGCCTTGATGTATTTGATCATGGGATTAGCATTCTATATTCCATTTTTGTTTAAGGATGGGGATTCTGCCGCGATTTTAGATGAAAGAATCAATAATCAACAAAGTATAAAAACGAACGGGTAACATGGAAAGCAATGCCAGTGATTTGTTTGTGATCGTTCTGATGGGCTTCTTCCTCATGCTGATTATGGGGTCTTTTATCGTGGTAATGGTGGTCATTCACAGGCAGAAACAGTTACAGAACAAGCAAAGACTTGCTGCTGTCCAAGCTGAATTTGAAAAAACCATCCTGAATGCTGAAAAAGAAATCCAGGAAAATACCCTTTCCCATGTAGGCAGGGAATTGCATGACAATATCGGGCAATTACTCTCTTTGGCTAAAATGAACCTCTCCAGTTCCAAGCCCGAAAAAGTCTCTGAAGGGAAAAGTATGATGAACCAGATTATCAAAGAAGTCAGGGCTTTGTCCAAAACACTGAATCTGGATTGGGTGGAGACGATTAGCCTAAGAGAGTTTATTGAAAAAGAACTTGAAAAACTCCAAAGTGCAGAATTTTGTCAAACCCATTTTAATCTTAAGGGAAAAGAATTCACATTGGATAAAGACAGAAAACTAATCCTCATCAGAATATTACAAGAATGCCTGAACAATGCCATCAAGCATGCCCAACCTGAAAATATTACCATCAGCATGGACTTTCAAGATGACCAACTGGAAATCAGGATCAAGGATGATGGAAAAGGTTTTGACACATCTCAGGAAAGCAGTGGTTCAGGCATGTTTAACCTGAAAAACCGTATAGCGACTATAGGTGGAAATATACAAGTGCAATCCATCATTGGAAAAGGTACAGATATCAAACTGTCCTTGCCAAATTCAATTGCTTGACCTATCTTTTCATAATTAAAATCCTAGCCAAAAGATTATGATCAGCATAGCCATTGCCGATGACCACAAAATGTTTGCAAAAGGTATTGAAAGTCTTTTGGAAGAAGAAGAGGATTTTGTCATCAAGGGACTTTTCCCCAATGGCTTAGAACTGATTGAATTTTTAGAAGATAATCTTGTAGATGTTGTGCTGACAGACATGAATATGCCAAAAATGGATGGTACAGGAGTGATTGAAGCCGTCAAAAAGATGGGTAAGGACAACAAAGTGATCGTCCTATCCATGTATGATGATAAAGAACTTTATGAAAAATGCATCAAGCTTGGGGCAGATGCCTATGTCCTGAAAGGTTCCGATCCGGATGAACTCATCTATACCATCCGGGAAGTCCATGAAGGAAATTATATTCAGGGATTTGAAAAACTCATGTTTCAACAGGATGATGGAAAATACCCTGATCATTTTAAAGAGAGATTTAAACTTTCCCGAAGGGAACTTGAAATTCTCCGGCTTATTAAAGATGGAAAACTAAATAAGGAAATTGCCGAAATTCTTTGCCTAAGTCAACATACAGTAGAATCTCACCGCAAAAAAATCCATCAAAAATTAGGGGTAAGTTCTGCTGTGGAATTGGTCAAAAAAGCAATTGAAATGAATCTTTAAGTCAGGTTGATACAAAAAAGAAAAAGGAGACAGTATTTTGTCCCCTTTTTTATTGTAAGAAAGAGCTACACTCCTTTATACGGTAACACCGTAAAGCTCTTTCAATTTTTCGACTGTATAATCTACTTCTTCTGCAGTATTGAACCTACTGAAAGAAAATCTTACAGATTCCCTTTCCGGATCATGGCCAATGGCTTTCAGCACATGGGAACCAACTGTCGCCCCGCTGCTGCAGGCTGAACCTCCTGAAGCTGAGATTCCGTTTAAATCCAAATTAAAGAGCAACATGCCCCTATTTTCTTCTGAAGGCGGCAAACTTACATTCAAAACGGTATACAAACTTTTATTCAAATCGGCTGAAAGACCATTGAAAGCTACTCCCGGAATATTTTCTTTCAAAGCTTCCATGAATCTTGTCTTCAAGGATTCAATATGCTTTCTATGACTGCCCATGTCCTCATAAGCCAGCTCAAGTGCCTTGGCAATCCCTACGATACCAATGACATTTTCAGTTCCTCCACGCATATTCCTTTCTTGCGCTCCACCATGGATAAAGGGATGGATCTTTTTGTCTTTTCTGACATACAAAAATCCTGAACCTTTAGGGCCATGGAATTTATGCGCTCCAGCAACGATGGCATCAACAGGCAGTGTTTTGAGATCATGCACAAAATGACCCATGGTCTGAACAGTGTCAGAGTGGAAGAATGCATCATAGGTTCTGGCTAACTCGCCAATGCGGTTAAGATCATTAATATTCCCGATTTCATTATTGGCATGCATCAATGAAATAAATGACTTTGGATTGGCCTTCAGCAAGGCTTCCAATTGTCCTAGATCGATTTCTCCTTTTTCATTGACATCTAGAATACTTAACTTGACTTTCCCTTTTTTGGCACATTCTTCCAAAGTATGTAAAACTGCATGATGCTCAATCGGAGAAGTAATCGCATGCGTAATACCGTGTGTTTCGATCCCGCAAACTATGGCAGTATTATCTGCTTCTGTACCACCTGAAGTAAAAAATATCTCAGTTGGGGTAGCATTCAGCAATTCTGCCACTTTCTTTCTCGCCTTTTCAATGGCAGACCTTACTTCTCTTCCATGACTGTGCACCGAAGAGGGATTGCCATAGTGAAGCTTCATGAATGGTAGCATGGCTTCTATCACCCGGTCATCCATGGCCGTGGTGGCAGCATTGTCAAGATAAACTCTCATAGTTCAATTATTTGGGCTGGGTTTATGTTCATCCTGATTACCCGAATCCTTTCGAAGACAGGGAAATCAACATTAAATTAAGGAAGCAGATATTACCTCCTTGATATCCAAGATTAATTTATTGGCCAAATGCTCGGCAGTGGCCTGGGTTTCTGATTCGGAATAGATACGGATGATCGGCTCAGTATTGGATTTTCTGAGGTGTACCCACTCTTTGTCAAATTCAATTTTCACGCCATCAATGTCATTGATAGGCTGTTTGCTATATTTCCTTTTGATCTCTTCTAAGACCTTATCCACATTAATTTCAGGAGTGAGCTCAATTTTATTCTTGGAAATATGGTAGTTTGGATAGCTTGCCCTCAATCTGGAAATGCTCTTCCCAAATTTGGCCAAATGGGTCAGAAACAATCCAATACCCACCAAAGCATCACGGCCATAATGGGACTCAGGATAGATGACACCCCCATTACCCTCTCCGCCTATGATGGCATTGGTTTCCTTCATTTTATTGACCACATTTACCTCTCCAACTGCAGCAGCTTGGTATTGCCCACCTCTTTTTTCTGTCACATCTCTCAATGCCCTGGTAGAACTTAAATTAGAGACAGTATTGCCAGGCGTATTGGCCAAGATATAATCAGCAACAGCTACCAGTGTATATTCTTCCCCGAAAGGAGACCCATCTTCATTCATGAAGCACAGCCTATCCACATCAGGATCTACTACGATTCCCAGGTCATATTTGCCTCTGTTCAATTTCTCCGCAATATCCCTGAGGTTCTCCGGAAGAGGTTCAGGATTGTGAGGAAAATGACCATCAGGCGTACAATACATCTCCTCTATATCTTCTACCCCGAGTGCACGGAGCAATTTGGGTACAGCAATACCACCTGTGGAATTCACGGCATCAACCACTACTTTAAACTTACGGGCTTTGATGGCTTCAACATCCACCAACTTGAGGCCCAGTACATGTTCCACATGCCTGTCAATATAATCCTCAATGAGGGTATAAGAACCTAATTTTTTGACTTCTGCAAAAGTGAAATCTTCATTTTCGGCACTTTCCAGAATCGCCTTTCCTTCAGCATCCGAAATAAACTCTCCTTTGTCATTAAGCAGTTTCAATGCATTCCATTGGATAGGATTATGGCTTGCTGTAAGGATAATTCCCCCACCTGCTTTTTCCAAAGGAACAGCCAATTCCACTGTTGGGGTGGTACTTAGACCTAGATCAATTACATGAATGCCCAATCCTTGAAGAGTGGCTGAAACCAATTTGGAAACCATCTCTCCTGAAATTCTTGCATCTCTTCCGATGATTACTTTGGGGTTATTTGTGTGCCTGATAACCCAAGACCCATATGCGGAAGTGAATTTGACTACATCCAATGGAGTAAGACCTTCTCCCGGTTTACCCCCAATAGTACCTCTGATACCGGAAATCGATTTGATTAATGCCACGGTTAAATAATTTAGTTAAAATTGAAAAATCCTGGAAAACCCAGGAAAATAAAAGGTTATTATTTGAATTTGGCCAATACCTTGTCCACTTCATTGTCAGGATTGCCACAGCTGCTGTCTGCATCTACTGTTTTGCCACAATAACTGCAAGTGCCGCCATCTTTATTAAGGTAAGGATTTTGGGAAGCACAAGTTCCTTTAAATTGTCCATCTTTGATGAATATCAGCCTTACTGACATCAAAATGAAAAACAGTGCCAGAAAGCCTAAAGTCAAATACAAGGTTGCCATATCAATATAATTTGCGCAAATTTACGTAATACTTTCAAAACGTCCTCACAATAAGAATAGTTTCCCGAGCATATGTCTGATTTGTCTTCAAGAAAATCCCAGTTAGCAGCATTTGATAGATTATTGACCATTATGGATGAGCTCAGAGAGCAATGTCCCTGGGACAGGAAACAGACTTTGGAAAGTCTCAGACACCTGACCATTGAGGAAACCTTTGAACTATCGGATGCCATCCTGGAAAATAACCTGGAAGAAATCAAAAAAGAACTCGGGGACATCCTCCTACATATTGTCTTTTATGCCAAAATAGGTGCAGAAAAAGAAGCTTTTGATATAGGTTCAGTAATCGACAGCCTCTGTGAAAAACTCATCCGAAGACATCCGCATATCTATGGAGATACTGAAGCCAAAGATGAGGAAACCGTCAAGCAAAACTGGGAAAAAATCAAATTGAAAGAAAAGGGCAATGTCTCTGTATTGGGAGGCGTCCCAAAATCACTTCCTGCCCTAATCAAAGCTATGCGCATTCAGGAAAAGGCCCGAGGAGTCGGATTTGACTGGGAGGAAAAACATCAGGTCTGGGAAAAGGTGGAAGAGGAAATGAAGGAATTCAAAGAAGAATTCAATGCCAGCCATGAATCAGAAATCAACAAAGAAAAAGCCACCGGAGAATTTGGAGATCTGCTTTTTTCGCTGATCAACTATGCAAGATTTATTGACATCAACCCTGAGGAAGCTCTGGAAAGAACCAATCTAAAGTTTATCAAGCGCTTTCAATACCTGGAAAATGCCGCCCGTGCTGCCGGCAGAAATATTGAAGACATGACCCTCGCCGAAATGGATGTCTACTGGGAAGAAGCCAAAAAGATTTCGGAAAGTTAAATTGGCGTTTAAAGTTTGGATTTTAAGTTTTGGATTTTGCTAATTGATAATTTAATGCCGTTAAGTTAAGGAATGTGATTAAATAGATTTGTAATTCATTGAGTATTTCAGTTTAGCTCTGAATTTCCGCTTGAATACCTGGTTTCTTCTTGAATATTCTATTTTGGAAGCGA